>JAEWHO010000021.1 GCA_023387755.1 Actinomycetes bacterium
TGTTTGTGCTGAAGAATTAGCTGAATATTCCTTCGAAGTGCCGGAAGTCTTTGTCCGCTATCGCCTGCATGACGGCAACACCTCGCCCCGTAACCTCACATTCGACGAATACGTGGCTCGCAACGCCGTGCGCGGTGAAGTCTGGCGGCTATTGAGGGATGAGCCCCGGTTACATTTCGGATATTCTGCACAAAAGCGTATTAACGCTAACTGGGCTATCGAACTAGCGCAACGGCAGAAGTCGCTGCTGGGAATTGCGAAAGTCCAGGATGTTACTCTCCTGGAGAAATTAGCGGCTAGTTGGAAAGCTAATCGGCTGCTGTACGAAATCCGCACTCGAAATTATCGCTATTTCACAGGGTGGTTGAAAGCGTAGTGAGTGGGACGGTGCAACCAACCTCAGCCTCCGTGAGCAGGCGTCAACACAGCTCGTTGAGCTGGTTAACCAAACTCACGCTTCTTGCCATCCCCCTGCTGGCGTCGATGTCCCGATGGGCATCTATCAGTCCCGGGGCCCCAAATAGTCCATACTTTTACCGGCTACTCATTCCTGCCCTCGTCCTTGGCGCGGTAGCCAGTATCATCCGTGGATACCGTCCATATGGCGGAGAGTGGATTCTTATTTCCGCTCTGCTACTGACAGCGCTGTGGGGAGTGGAACTCATCTATGAAGGGGCGTATGGGGAAGAAGGTGTGGCGAAGTACATAGCCCTGCTATTTCAAATAGCTGCGGCCATCGTTATTATCTGGGTGCTGCGGGCGGACCATGAGCGGCTGATGTGGTTTCGCTACGGTTTACTACTCTCGCTTTTAATGCAGGTCCTCATCGGGGCGTGGGAAGTCACCACTAGCCAGCATCTCAACGACTTGGTTGGGCAGGAATGGCTATTCTCCTTCCGCGATTTTCCGGTAGGAACCTTCGTCAACCCCAATAACTACGCCCTCTTTGTCGTAGGAACGATGGGGCCACTGCTCGCAGTGGCCGCCCTTAAACGTCGGTATGCCTGGCATATCCTTGCAGGCCTTGGCATTCTCGCCATCGTCATCCTATGTGTACAGACGAGCGGAGTTGCTGCGCTCACCCTCGCCGGTTTGATCGGGGCGATGTGGATCGTCTTCAATGATTTCCGGCGTCTGGGAACCGTCATTATGGCAGGGACGCTAATGCTAGCTGTTACGGCTGCCGCGACTGTTACTAACTACGCCAATATCATCGACTTCCTCTTTTCGACCGTTGACGAAAACCAGGACACCTCCCTCACCTCCCGGCTGGATACTTACGCCTTCCTGCTGCGCCTAGCCCGGGCAGAGTCCTATTTGGGGATAGGACCGGGCAGTATTGCGGATGAGGTCGTAATGGTGAGTCGTGAATTCCAAGGTGAGATTCTCATCAACCCGCATAACACCTGGTTGGAGATGCTGGTTGAATACGGGGTATTCCTGGCGCTTCCCATGTTTGCCTACCTGGTGTGGATCGTGTCCACTCTGGTCCGCTCCTTAGGAAGAAGGGCAGGAGAAACCGCACGGACCCGCTACCTGAGGGTAGAAGGAATGTCCGTGGTAAGTACGATCATCGTTGCCAACTTCATCGCCTCGTCGCTCATTATTGAGACGACGTGGTGGATGTATATCGGATATGCCGGCGCTATCGCAGCTACTTTACGCCGCGAGTGGCACGCAACTGACGCCGCAGCCACTGATCGTACTCCCGCCACAGCTCTGGGCGAGCAAACTGCCGGGCCCACTGTTGACCACGATCTTGCAGTTCATGGCGTAGCTGCGTATCAGTGAGAACACGCCCCAGGGCGCTGGCGAGCGCATTCGCGTCCCCGACCGGCACCATCAGGCCAGCTTGCCCTTCTCCGATCGCGTCTCGGGCACCGGTTGCATCACTACTGACCACCGGCACCCCAGCAGCCTGGGCTTCAATAACCACACTGCCGAAACCCTCGCGATAGGTGGGGAAGGCAAACACATCCATTTCGGCGTAGTAGGGAGCCGGGTTGGGGACCGGGCCGGTGAAGGTGACGGCGTCAGCCACCGCCTGGAAATATTCACGGCCGCCTTCATCTGCCCCGACGATGAGCAAGCGCGCCTCTGGGAAGCTCGTGCGAATCTCAGCAAAGGCCGCAGCTAATTCCCGCATTCCCTTGTCGTGGGTGATGCGACCGACGTACCCGATGACAGGACCGGGAGAAGTGAGACTACGCTTTGGGGGCGCGAAAAACTGCTCGAGATGGAGACCGAAGAAGCTCCCGGCACCCACGAGGTCCCAATCCCCACCGGTCAACGCTAACTCGTCCAAACGGCGGCCGAGACTCGGAGAGACTACGCACTGGCGAGTAGACGACGAAATCGTTAATTTCTCCATTGCCCACAGGACCGAATGTAGCGGCCCCGTTGTCGTTTCCAACCGCAAACCCACGATGGCATAGCAGCGAGCCGGAACCCCACAGATCTTCCCAGCCAGCATCGACAGCAAAGACGCTTTGGGAGAGGCCGTGAAGATAATATCGGGGCGCACGCGGCGCAAGAGGCTAATCCAGGTGGCCAATGACCGCAGATCCCGAGGGGATGGGGCCCGCTCCATTGGCACCTCATGGATAGTGATATCAGGAGTGTCGGCATAGGCTTCCAAATCCGGACCCGGTGCGGCAGCCACATGCACCTGCCAACCGTGCTCGGTCAAATACTCGGGGAATCCCCGCATAAAAGACAGTGTCTGGCTGGCGGTCGTGGTGATTAGGAGGCGGGGTGGGCGCATGACGTGACGTACCTTTCTACAACCTCACATACTCGGTTGAGTTGCTCATCAGTGGTGATAGAACCCGAAGGCAACGACAATCCCGTATCGAAGGCGGCCTCAGCCGTCCCGTTAATATAGGCGCGCGCACCAGCGAAAACAGGCTGCAGGTGCATCGGCTTCCATAGGGGGCGGCTCTCAATCCCCTCCGCTGCCAACGCGGCCGCAAGGGAGGTGCGGTCAAACGCAGCATTACGATCAATCGTGATGGCGGACAACCAGCAGTTATCGGCACCGCCGTCGTCATATATCCACGGGCCCCCGAAAATCGAAATCCCCGGCACCGATTCGAAGGCCCGCGCATAGTGGGCGCGAATCTCCTGCCGGCGAGAACGCATCTGCGGTAGGCGAGTCAACTGGGCGCGCCCCATACCCGCCAAAATATTCGACAGGCGGTAGTTGTACCCCACCTCGCGGTGCTCGTAGTGAACGACGGGTTCACGGGCTTGGGTGGCGAGGAATTTGGCGTGTCGGGCAATCTCGGGATCGTCGGTGAGCAGCATTCCGCCACCCGACGTCGTCATAATCTTATTGCCGTTAAACGAAAAGGCAGCCGCCTGGCCCACACTGCCGGCCGGGTGTCCATCCCGCGTGGCCCCTACCGACTCCGCGGCATCCCAGATCACCGGAATCCCGTAGCGTTCGCCCAGCTCGAGGAGCGGCGCTGGGGCGCACATCTTGCCGAGCATATCCACCGGCATGATCGCTTTAGCTGGCGTCCCAGCGGCAGCTAAATCCGCGAGCGCGTCCGCCAGGAGGTCAGCGTCAATATTGCCATCGGCGGCGCAGTCAACGAAGACTGGTTCCGCACCCGTATAGACGATCGCGTTTGCGGTGGCAGCAAAGGTGAACGTGGAGGTGACGACGATATCGCCCGGTCCGATCCCATACGCTAGCAGCGCCAGGTGGAGGGCAGCTGTGCCGGAGGAGAGCGCCACCGCGTGGGCACGGCCGGTGAAAGCTTGGAACTCTTTTTCGAAAGCGTCAACCTGTGGGCCGAGAGGGGCGACATAACCGGAATCGAAGGCGGCGGCCACTGCATCGCGTTCGGCCGTCGTGATATCAGGGGTAGAGAGGGGGATCGTCACCATACTGTTTCCGAAATATAAGGCTGCTGTTGACTGCCTCCCAGTCTACCCCGCCTAGCCCTGAGCTCAGCCCTCCGGAGGCGGGGCGAGGAGTTTCATCTGGGTGAGTTGGGTTATGACGTCGTGGATCTGCTGGTCCGCGTACGGAGGAACACCGGAAACCTCCTGGGTGATGACGTCAACCAGTTCGTCGTCGCTGGCACCGGTGGCCAGCAACTGCCACACCAGTCGGGCAGAGCCGAGTAGGCGTACCGGTGCGGGAGCGTTCAGGGGTAAGAGGGTGACGCCGTCGTCATCCAGGTTCCAAGCAATATCGGGGGCGATTCTGCTGGTGGGAGTAGCGATCGCTTCCTCCCCGGGCAGGAATCTCTCTCGTTTGGTCGGGGTGCGGCCGAAAGCGGAACGCAGGCGCAGCTTAGTGGTGGGGGCGTCGGCGACGCGATAAAACCAGGTGGCTACCCGGCGGCTTACGGGAAGCGGAGTGGAGGTAGCAGCGATGCGGCGGCGCTGCGCGGGGGATTGGGTAGCGCCACCGGTTGGGTAGACAGCGTCGAGGAGCGTCAATTCACGCAGGCGCTGATAGAAATAGGTACGCTCTGTGTCGGGAATTTTTGATTCCACGGCCAGGCGATTACGACGGGCATGCTGCGGATTGTCGGCGAAGCCGCGAGTAAGGTCAGCCAACATAAGAGCGCAGTGATCCCAAAAGTCGGGGACCGCGAGGTTTGGGTAGCCACTACGGTCGATGCGGTGTCGGCGCCACAAAGCCTGGAAGATCGACGGCCACGTACCGGTAACGGCGGGGGACTGGGTGAAGATGAGCGCTTCTAAGCCGCGTTCGGGATGCACCATGTGGGTGCAGAATTCGCACTCACTCGGGTCGGTCTGCCAGCCATACTTACTCATGGCGATTGCGAGCGTTTGTGCCGCTGCAGGCTCACACAAGACCGTCGCGGCATCTTTCATGACGACGTAATCCGGGAAGTCACGTAAAGCGATGGGTCCGCCGTAATGGAGGAGCGATAAACCGTGCAGGCTCGCAACCAATTCCACCTCACGGTGGGTCAGCGCTAAACGGGTCGCTTTAGGGATCGCGGTATATAGGGCGTCGCTCATGGGTAGCTCCAAAATACTGCCAGCAAAACTGGCTGCCTTGCCAGATGGATTGTATTCATTAGGGTATCGCAGATCATAGCTTTAACTGCGGGCTGCAAGTCCCCCGGAGCGGCTATCCGGTGTGTATTACCTGGCGGGCGTCCGCGATCCGAGATGATGGACCAGCCTGTGGGGGTGCGTGATGTACTACAACCATGCTTGGAATTCTCGTCGTCGTCGTACTCCCTCGGGGGTGCGTTTCCTGACGCTGACGGATACCTAAGCCACGCACCCTTCCCATAGCGGAAGGGTTTTTTACAACCACGATGCGGAGCAGAATATGACCGAGCACACTGGCGCAGGCGGCACCGTTATGACGGGCGCGCAAGCAGTCATCCGATCCCTCGAAGAGCTCGGCGTTACCACGGTCTTTGGCCTTCCGGGCGGAGCCATCCTGCCCACCTACGATCCCCTTTTTGCCTCTACTAAACTCAATCACGTGCTCGTACGCCATGAGCAGGGGGCAGGGCACGCCGCCGAAGGGTACGCCGCAGCCACTGGTGAGGTAGGCGTATGTATCGCCACCTCCGGGCCCGGTGCGACCAACCTCATTACCGCCCTAGCTAACGCCAATATGGACTCCACCCCGATCGTAGCCATCACCGGGCAGGTCGGCTCCCAGATGATCGGCACTGACGCCTTCCAAGAAGCCGATATCGTCGGCGCCACAATGCCGCTGACGAAACACTCATTCCTGGTTACTGATGCGGCTGACATTCCTGCCCGTATTGCCGAAGCGTTCTATATTGCCCGCACTGGTCGGCCCGGGCCCGTCCTGGTAGACATCACTAAGAACGCGCAGGTGGGGGAGCTGGAGTTCAGTTGGCCGCCGGCCCGGAATCTGCCCGGCTACAAGCCGTTCGTGCGCCCACACGGCCGTCAGGTTAAGGCGGCAGCGGCGGCTCTTCAAGAAGCCCGCCGTCCGGTCCTCATGGTTGGGGGTGGGACTATCCGTTCCGGAGCTGGCGCGGACGTCACCGCCCTGGCAGACCTCACCAATGCCGCCGTCGTCACTACTCTGATGGGGCGCGGCGCGGTCCCAGATAATCACCCGAATCACTTGGGAATGCCCGGTATGCACGGATCGGTGCCTGCGGTGGCGGCCCTGCAACGCGCGGATCTCATTGTGGCCTTGGGGGCGCGCTTCGATGACCGCGTCACCGGGGAACTACAAACCTTCGCGCCGGGTGCCACCGTCATTCACGCCGATATTGATCCGGCCGAGATCTCCAAGAACCGAGTCGCCGATATTCCGATCGTCGGCGATATCGGCGAGGTCGTGCGCGCACTTATCCCGTCCATCCAAAAGCTCCACGCCGAGAACGGTGCGCCTGACCTATCCGCGTGGTGGAAGGTGCTGAACTCTCTGCGTGAGCGCTATCCGCTCGGGTACACGCCCACTGAAGACGGACTCATGGCCCCGCAGGAAGTAATCAAGCAGCTCGGGCAGATTGCGGGCCCGGACGCGATCTACGTCTCGGGTGTGGGCCAGCACCAAATGTGGGCCGCCCAATTCATCGCCTACCAGCAGCCCCGCACCTGGCTGAACTCGGGTGGTTTAGGGACCATGGGATATGCGATCCCCGCCGCGATGGGGGCCAAGGTCGGGTTCCCGCAGCGAGAGGTGTGGGCGATCGACGGCGATGGCTGCTTCCAGATGACCAACCAGGAATTGGCCACCTGCGCCCTGAACGATATCCCCATCAAAGTGGCCCTCATTAATAACTCCTCGCTCGGTATGGTGCGGCAGTGGCAGACCCTCTTCTACGATGGGCGCTACTCCCACACGGACCTGCACACCGGCCATGACACCCGCACTATTCCAGACTTCGTGAAACTGGCCGAAGCCTACGGTTGCGTGGGGTTGCGTTGCACTGATCCGAGCGATATCGAGGCAACTATCCGCCAGGCTCAGCAGATCAATGACCGCCCGGTAGTTATCGATTTTCGGGTCTCGCGCGATGCCATGGTCTGGCCGATGGTGCCGGCGGGGGTGTCCAATGATGAAATCCAATATGCCCGCGGGCTCACCCCGCAGTGGGAGGAGGAGTGCGATGGCCGCTGATCATCGCCACACCCTATCGGTCCTGGTAGAAGATAAGCCTGGCGTCCTTACGCGCGTAGCCGCTCTCTTCGCGCGGCGAGCCTTCAACATCCACTCCCTGGCGGTGGGGCCAACTGAAAATCCGGCCGTTTCCCGCATTACCGTGGTAGTCGACGCCGAACGGCTCCCGCTGGAACAGGTGACGAAGCAGCTGAATAAGCTCATTAACGTCATCAAGATTGTGGAACTGGAGCCGGAGGCGTCCGTTCAGCGTGAGCTCATGCTGGTTAAGGTTCACGCCACCGATGCCTCCCGTACCGCAGTACTGCAGGTGGTTGAACTCTTCCGCGCCCACGTGGTCGACGTCAGCCCCAACGCGGTTATTGTGGAAGCGACTGGTGCGGAAGCAAAACTGCAGGCACTGCTAACCGCACTGTCCCCGTACGGAATAAAAGAAATCGTGCAATCTGGGTCGGTGGGGATTGCACGCGGAAATACTTCACTGACAGACCGCACTTACGAACAAAGCCGGCGGGAGAGCACCCCGTTCAGGAAAGGAAACTGATATGGCCGAGATGTTTTACGACGACGACGCTGACCTGTCCATCATCCAGAGCAAGAAGGTAGCCATCATTGGCTACGGCTCGCAGGGGCACGCCCACGCCCTAAACCTGCGTGACAGCGGAGTGGAGGTCGTCGTCGGGTTGCGGGAAGGATCCTCTTCGCGGCGTAAGGCCGAAGAAGTGGGGCTACCGGTCGCCTCTATTAAAGATGCGGTGGCGAGCGCCGACGTCGTCATGATCCTCACCCCGGATCAGGTACAGCGGCACGTGTACGCCGAGGATATCGCCCCGAACTTGCGCCCCGACGCTGCCCTGTTCTTTGCCCACGGATTCAATATCCGCTTCGGCTATATCACCCCCGGCCAGGGCCACGATATTTGCATGGTCGCTCCCAAGGGGCCCGGGCATACGGTGCGCCGTCAGTTCGAAGACGGGCGCGGGGTGCCGGCGATTATCGCCGTCGAACAGGATGCCTCCGGGCGGGCTTGGGATCTGGCCAAGTCTTATGCGAAAGCGATGGGGGCGCTGCGAGCCGGCGGTATCAAGACCACCTTCACCGAGGAGACCGAAACCGACCTTTTCGGTGAGCAGACCGTCTTGTGCGGTGGGGTCTCCCAGCTGATCCAGTACGGATTCGAGGTGCTTACCGAAGCCGGGTATCAGCCGGAGATCGCCTACTTCGAGGTATTGCACGAGCTGAAGCTCATCGTGGATCTCATTAACGAAGGTGGGATTACCAAGCAGCGCTGGAGTTGTTCCGATACGGCTGAATATGGCGATTATGTGTCCGGCCCGCGGGTGATTACCCCGGATGTGAAAGAGCGGATGCAAGAGGTGCTCGCCGATATTCAAAGCGGCGCGTTTGCCAAGCGCTTCATTGAGGACCAAGACGCCGGCGCTCCCGAGTTCACGCGGCTGCGTGAGCAGGGCCAGAACCATCCGGTTGAGAAGACCGGTCAGAAGCTGCGGGAGCTCTTTGCTTGGCAGAATGTGGACGCGGATTATCAGGACGGATCCGCGGCTCGTTGAGTAGGCGGCCGAGAGTGACGCCACCTGAGTTGTGGGCTACCGCACCGCTACCTTAAGGGAGCGGTGCGGTAGACTGTTGAGCGCCTAGCGGGGGATTGAAGGAGACGTATATGAGCACCGTCGGTGATGAAATACAGCCACGCAAGTCAAAGTCAAAACGTGCACTGATCGTCCTGCTCGTCATCCTTTTGGTGCTGGCAACCCTTGCCATTGGTGGTTTCTTTTATCTTCGCCACCGCTTGGACAGCCAAGTGCAGCGGGCCGATTGGTTCTCGAATCTGACTACCCGGGCGGAAAAAGATGAGACCGGTAAGGCCGTCAATTTCCTGGTACTCGGCGCTGACACGGAGGGGCCAGAAAAGCCGGACCCCAACATTCGCGGCAGTCGCTCTGATGTGACCATGCTGGTTCAACTCAGTGCGGATCGTAAGCACTTGACCGTGATGTCGATTCCGCGTGACTCCTGGGTCCCGATTCCTGGGCACGGAGAGGCAAAAATCAACGCGGGTCTGTCCTTCGGTGGAGTGCCGCTGGCTATTGAAACGGTTGAGGGCCTCACCGGCGTCCATATTGATCATGCGGTGCTCGTAAACTTTAATTCTTTCGCCGCCATCACTGACGCCCTCGGCGGGGTGACCATCACTGCTGGTGGGGAGACAAAGCAGATGAACGGGGAAGAGGCGCTCATGTTTGCCCGTACCCGTAAGACGCTGCCTCGCGGTGACTTTGACCGGGTACGCCGCCAACAAGAATGGATGCGGGCGATGGCGAGTGCAGCATTCTCGCGCGATGTGCTCACGTCGCCAACGAAGCTCTACGGCGTCTTGGATACCATCACGAAGAACGCTGCAGTTGATAGCGGCTTGACCATCTCCGTAATGCAGGATTTAGCGATGGAGGCCACCGATATTCGGCCCGGTGGGATCCAGTTTATTACCGCGCCCTACACGGGTACCGGCCGGTCTGCCGATGGACAGTCCATCGTGAATCTTGACCAGGGTCTGTGCCAGGAACTTTTCGCTGCCTGGGCTAAGGGGGAGGCTGCCACCTTCGTAGCTGCACATCAGGGGCAGGTGCCTCAGCTGTCTGACCGGCCGGTGGATTAAACCTGTCAGCTACGCGGCTAGGTAGCGGACTAGGAGCTCGAGAGCTTCGTCAATCTGAGCTACTGCCTGCTGATAGATCCGCTCGGAGCGTCGGTACGGGTCGGCAATCGCGTCGGCTTCAGTCAGCGCCATATCGGTTATACCGCTGTAATGCTGTGCCAACTCACAGGCAGTGCGCGGACCGGCTGGAGGCTGCTGCCGCAGAAGCCGGCCGAGGGTGCGCAGGGGAATGGTTTTATTCGCTGCCCGGGGGAGAGTCTCTGCAATCCAGTCGACGTGGACTTCTTCCATTGGCAAGATTAGATTGCTCGCCTCTAGCAGGGGAGGAGTCAGCTGTTGGGCGTGATGCCGTGGCCAGCGCACATCGGTGGGAAGGTAGGTGCCCATTGTCCGATCAATATCGTTGCCAACCAACGCCCCGATGCCTGCCGAACCGACAGAAATATCCGGGCGGCTATGCTGCAAACGCAGATGTGCGTAGGCGCTGCGACAAATATTTCCGGTGCAAATGAATAAAATGTCGAAATTTTTAGCCAGGCCCGGTTTCTCTACCAGCGAGGAAGTTTCTGTTGATCGCAGCCAGCTGGGACGAGACATTCTCACTCCTAACATGTGATTTGAGGCGGGTGCGTGGTTTTTCACCTTGCACGCGATGCCTCGGCGCGCGCGAGCCTTATAATCAAGTGACAGCACACTCGAGTGTATCGGAGTATCCTGGTGAGCTTTGACGATCTTATAAAGTTGACGATACGTCATTTCGTGACGATTCTCGTCTCAACTGCCATCTGTATTGGACTGGCCGTCGCAGCGCTGTTCATGCAGACTCCGGTGTATACCGCCCATGCGCAGGCTCACGTCGTCGCTATCGGTTCCGGTGCCAGTGTCGGGGAGTCATACTCAGCTCAGATGCTTGCTCGCCAGAAGGCGCAGTCTTTTATTTCCCTTATCTCCACCCAGGCAGTTACTGAGATTATTCGCAGTGAACTCGGGCTCAGCCAGTCTCTCAATGAGATCGGCGGCAGTATTAGCGCGAAACTCCCCGACGACTCGGTGACGATTGATGTCAGCGCCTCGGCAACCGATCCGAAGAGCGCGCATGACCTGGCGAATGTGGCTGTCTCGGCATTGAAACAAGAGGTTGAGCGTCTGGAGAACCTGCAAAGTGGCGGTAATGGTGCGGCAGTGACGGTGGAGCCACTGGCGAGTGCGGTTATCCCTAGCTCGCCGTCGTCGCCCCAACCCCTGCGCTATATCCTGCTGGGTGCTCTCCTGGGGATCACCGTTGGGTATATCGCTGCCCTGATTCGTAACCGTTATGACACCCGTATCCGTACCGCCCGTGACCTTGAAGAGCTGACGGATAAAGCCGTGTTGGGTGTGCTACCTCAACACGACTCGCTAGCGCGCGATAAAGGGGAGCAGCCCTTCATGGTGCGGGAAGCAATCCGCAAAATGCGCACCAACCTGCAGTTTGTGAGTATCGACAAGGCGCCTCGCTGCGTGGTTATCTCCTCGGCTCACCCTTCGGAAGGTAAGTCCACGGTGGCCACTGCTATTGCCAAAGCAATGGCTGCCTCAGGGGAGCGAGTGATTATTATCGACGGCGATATGCGCCGCCCTACTCAGCACAAAGCCTGGGGGGTGTCTGGGCGTCTCGGTCTAAGTCAGGTACTGGCGGGTGCGGTGGCGTTGGAAGACGCGGTCCACGTGGACAGGGAAACCGGAGTAGCTCTCCTACCGGCCGGGCAGATCCCCCCGAACCCCTCCGAACTGCTCGGCTCCCAGCGGATGCGTGAACTGTTGAAATTCCTGCGAGAAGACTATTTCATCATTGTTGATGCGCCTCCTATTCTCGCGGTAACGGATTCCTTGTTATTAGCTAAATCGACCGACGGCATTATTTTGGTTGTTAAGGCTGGTAATACGCGTAACGAACACGTTCAGTCAGTGCTGGCGAATCTAGCTAAAGTGGGTGCAAATATTCTCGGTATTGTGCTGAACTCGGCTTCTACTCGCCGCCTCTCCCAGGTACGGTACGGCAATGCCGAGTACGGCTATTCGTCATATTCATATTCGAATTGTGAGTACGGAGAGCAAGAGACAGCCACCAACTCTAGCGAACCCCCGGCTCCACCCACCTCCTCTGATAGTGAGGCTTTGCGTGCACGCGAATTCGTCGAGGTTCTCCAGCCAGAGAAGAAACGGCGTGTTTTCCCTCGCCATAGCCGCTCGTAACACGAAGAGAGGGGGGCGTGGCAGCCTAGCTGCCGTGCCCCCCTTTTTTTGTGGTTCTCGGGGCCTAGCCTTCGAGGAAAGTGCGCAGATAGTTCAGGCACTCTGGTGTAAACGCCGGCCATTCGGGGATCGCAGGGTCGCCGTCAAGATGCGAGTAAACGCCGTCTTTACGTCGTATGCGCACGGCTGCCCACCCCAGTGCGCGCGGGCCCTGAAAGTCTTTGCGGGGGTTATCGCCCACATAAACGCATCGCTCTTCTTCCAGTTTTTCTTGCAGTAGCGAGAATGCGCGAGTGCTGGGTTTAGTCCACTCCGGCCCATACTCTCCGGTCACGACGATCATCTCGAAAGCTGGCGCTATACCCAGGGCGGCAATCTTCTTACGTTGGGCGTGAGCGAAGCCGTCGGTGACCAGGGCACGCCGCGCTCCGTCATAAGACAGCACTGCGTCGGTATCTGGTGCGAGGCTGATCGTGGGGGTGTGGTTGCGGTAGATTTCAATGAGTTCTGGGATTATCCCGGCGTCAATGCCGAATGCGTCAACGAGCCGATTAAAGGCATTGGTGCGCACACCATTTAAAAAACCTTGCCAAAGATAGTGATGGTAGAGCTCAGATTGCGCGGGGTTGGAGCCTAAAAATGCGGCGACGGCACGAAAACCGCTCTTGACGTAACTCGACTCTAGATAGAGGGTGTCGTCCAGATCGAGTACAAGGAGGCCTGCCATTTATAAGCCCATATCCTTGGCGGAGCAGATGGTGTGCGCGTCATAACGTAACATCACCACACCTGGCTTGCCGCGTTTGACTGGGCCGGGTTCTCGGCCAGCCATATCGTCGATAAGAGCCTCCAACAGTCCGGTCCCGGCCGCGTGAGCCAGCGGGAATCCTCCGCCAAAGCGTGGGTTCAATTCCAAAATTGTCACCTTGCCCTGCGCTTCGTCCAGGAAAACCTGCAGGTTCAACATGCCATAGGCACCTTGAAGGAGGGGGGCGATTTCTTCCATCAGCCTATTGATCGCGGGATGGTCGATAGTGACCGCTTTAGACACCTCTCCGGCGCGTACCTCGAGCCGTTTACGGGCACAATACCCCAGTAGCGTGCCTTGGTGTCCCACTGCAAAGTCGATGGTAACTTCCACCCCGGGTACGGCTTCTTGGACGATGTAATCGTGGGGGAGGTCATCGGCTATGCTCGCAGAGGACTCATAACGGCGCACCCCAATGCTTGCTGAACCTGAGCGTGGTTTAGCAATAACGGGACCGGGGAACGGAACTGCGGCGCCGGCTTCTACCGTTGCCGGGTAGGGCAGATTATGTTCCTGGCACCACCGGGCTAGCACCCACTTATCCCAGCCGAGTTTTACGACGGCGGGGGCGGAAACCCAAGCGGATATCCCACGCGCGGCTAACTGCTCGCGGGCAGCTGAATAGACACTGATTTCCGGATCGATTGTAGGAATGATGACATTGGCATGATACTGCTCAGCAACAGTAATGACTTGCGGTAGAAATTCTGGCTCACGGCAACGCGCCACCAGTGCATGGTGATCAGCTAACTGGCTGGCTGCGCTCAGGGGGGTGATGTCGACGGTGGTCACTGGCCGCACCTGCCCACAAACGGGGGTTGAACGCAGGATATTGACCAATTCCCCACGCCGACCCGCGCTGGATACCAGCCAGCCGGTGATGGGCGGGGTGGAAGTGGCCCCAGGTGAAGTAGTCACGTTTATTCAATCCCAAATTCTGGCATAGTGGCGTTACCTTCGGCGCTGATTCCGTCCCGCTTGAGAACGGTGGTGAACGTCCGGCCAATAATTTTTAGGTCCCCCAGGAGGGTTATATTGCGGACATAGGCGCGGTCGTAGTTAAACCGCTCTTCCCACGTGGTGGCGTTTCGACCATTCACCTGAGCCAGGCCAGTAAGGCCAGGACGTACCCGATGGCGCTCCGCTTGTTCGGGTGTGTAGCGGTCCAGGTAACGCACGAGGAGGGGGCGGGGCCCCACCAACGACATATCACCGGTAAGGATATTCCACAAACTAGGTAGTTCATCGAGTGAGGTGGAGCGTAGAAGTTTGCCGAATCCGGTCAGACGCTGCTCATCGGTGATCAAATCTCGCTCCGGATCGACATCACGCATGGTGCGGAATTTATAAAGCGTAAAGATCCGGCCATCTTTACCTGCTCGTTCTTGCCGAAAAAGTACCGGAGATCCGAGGTTCGTACGCACTGCTGCCGCGACTAATGCCTGCACAGGCGCACTGGCTAGGAGTGCCACTCCGGTCACGGCTACGTCTAATACTCGTTTGCCGGCCGGGTAGTAGCGCAGTACCGCGGGACGGTGTGAAGCCCGCATCATACCGATGGCTTCTGGTTAAAGGCCACCGCTCCAGCATGCTCTGCCTCCAGCTCACTGGGGTCGAGAGCTGGCACCGTGACGTGAGAGATTAGCGGGTGGTGGGGCCGTTTATCGGCCTCTTGACTGGCAACCAGGATCTCGTGCATCTTCTCGCCCGGGCGCAGACCCGTGAATTTGATTTCGATATTCTTCCCGGACAGCGCGATCATCTTCTTGGCGACGTCGAGAATCTTAATCGGCGAACCCATATCCAAAATCATGCATTCACCGGAGGTGGCTATCGCCCCGGCCTGAATCACCAGGGAACAGGCCTCAGGGATGGTCATAAAGTAGCGTGTAATATCCGGGTGCGTGACCGTCAGCGGGCCGCCGTCCTCGATCTGCCGGCGGAAGGTGTGCAGCATCGAGCCGCGCGATCCGAGCACGTTGCCAAAACGCACGGAGACGAAAACGCCCGGGGTCTGCGCCGAATGCCAGGCGGTCAGCCGTTCCGCCAGACGCTTGGTGCGGCCCAGTACCGAAGTGGGGTCAGCGGCCTTATCGGTGGAGATATTGACGAAGGTGCCCACCTTATATTCGGCGGCGAGCTCCAGCAGGTTCAGCGAGCCGAGGACATTCGTCTTCCAGCCCTCTTCCGGATACTGCTCCAGCATCGGCAGGTGTTTGAGGGCGGCAGTGTGGAAGATGACGTCCGGATGATGGGTCTCAAATACCGCCCGCAAGGCCTCTTTATCGCGGATATCGCATAGCACCATGTCGTTGGTGTCCAGCAGACCCTGGTGGTAAATATCCAGCTGCACCCCGTGCAGAGCGGACTCATCGCGGTCAAGCAGGA
>JAEWHO010000083.1 GCA_023387755.1 Actinomycetes bacterium
GGTCAGGACTGCCCACTGGCGGGTAGCGCTCACCTGCCGGATAGGTGGCAGAGTTGATGACTGGCCGCTGTGGGGGCCGGTAGCGCGATTATTCGGCTGGATGGGGGCGTTCGTCGTCGTCATAATGTAATCTCCTTCCGCACTAGACCTGCTGGCCGGCAATATCGAGGAATACGGATTCGAGGTCGGCCTCGCGAGCGGTGAGACCGCTCAGGTGCACATTCGCGGACGCCGCCCACGTCAGCAGCGCGGTGAGGTCACGCTGCAGGTGCTCGGTCTTCCATATGAGGCGACCATCGGATTCGTGGGCGTCGTGGCGCAGCTGGTCCGGGAGCTGGGTGAATAGGTCAGGCGCATTACGGACCGAGATCGTGGACGGATAACCGGCGACGACCTCCGCGTGGGTGCCGCTGCGAGCGATCACCCCCTCATGCATGAGTACCAGGCGGTCACACAGACGATCCGCCTCCTCCAGGTAGTGGGTGGTGAGCACAACCGTGGTGCCTTGCTGGTGAAGACGCTCAATGAGTTGCCAGCAGGTGCGGCGTGATTGCGGGTCCAGCCCGGTGGTGGGTTCATCGAGGAACAGCAGGGCAGGTTGGCCCACAATCGCACACGCCAGATCGAGGCGGCGCACCTCCCCGCCCGATAGAGCTTTGACGCGCACGCCGGCCCGTTGGTTGAGCCCGACGGCGTCTAAGGTCTCATCAATGCTCATGGGATTGGACAGCGTACCGGCCCACATCGCCAAGGTTTCCCGGACGGTGAGGTCGGTGGGGAAGCCGCCCTCTTGCATCATGACGCCCTGGTGAGGGCGGATGCGGTGGCGGTCGCGGCGAGGATCTAATCCGAATACGCGCACCTGGCCGCCCTGGCTGGGAGCCAGACCTTCGAGGACCTCCAGGGTCGAGGTTTTCCCGGCTCCGTTGGTGCCGAGGAGACCGAAAATCTCGCCCTCGCGCACCGAGAAACTGACATTATCGACGGCGGTGAAGTCCTTGCCGTAGCGGCGGGTGAGAGCGTCTACCTCAATAACGACGCCGTCCGTACTGGCAGTCGGTTGGACCCCGCCAGCGGTGGCGCTGGTGCGGGCACTGCCCTCAGCGAGACTGCTTTGTTGGGATACGTGATTCTCTCTCATACCAACCAGTCTGGCGATGGCCGGGCTGTGGTGGTAGTGCCACGCGCGCAGAATCTATATGAGGAATGCGGGGGTGGGAGCTGACAAAAGTCATGCCGGGCGGCGACTGCTAGGAGGCTGTGGCCGTGCAGCGGAAGCGTCGGTGGGAACGCAGCTGGTAGGGCCGCGACCAACTGGCCGGGAAGATGGTTACTCGCCGATGATAGATTCCCTTGAACTCAATCCTAGGCCGAAGTAACATCGAACGAAACGAAAATAATTTCGTTTTGACGGAATGAGGTGAGTGGATGTCCCGCGCAACTAAAGATCGAACATATCTGCCCGATGACTTTGTGGTGTCACGGTCTTCTAGTGGTGCCACCTTCAGTGAGGTCGAAGAACAACTGGCGCGGCACGGAGCGCGATTACTGCTGCGTTCGGGGGATCAGGAGTGTGACCTCCCGCGAGAATATGCGGAATTGTTGCTTCACATTGTTACTGCGCTGAATCAGGGTAAAGGGGTCACGGTGGTGGCCCATAACCAGGAGGTGTCTACCCAGGAGGCGGCCGACTTGTTGGGGATCTCCCGGCCAACTGTCGTGCGTCTCTGCGAAGAGGGAGCCATTCCTTTCCGGAAGACGAATCGACACCGGCGCTTGTATCTCCGTGACGTCATCGATTACCGCGACCGGCAGCGTGTGCGCAGCGATGCCATCCTCAGTGAGATGGTCGCGGACTCGCAGGAGCTTGATCTGTACTCGATCGACCTCGATGAGGCCGCTGCAAAAGTGCGGTCGATCCGAGAAAAAGCATAAGCGGCATGGCTTTCTCGGCCTTCCTAGACACGTGCGTCCTAGTGCCCTCGCTGCAGCGGGATATTCTTCTCGAAGCGGCGTGTGCGCATCTTTACCGTCCCTTGTGGTCAGATCGTGTTGAAGAGGAGCTCGGAAAAACGCTTGAAGGCCTGCTTCGTGAAAAGGGATTATCTGTTGATGCTGCGCAGAATTACATTTGTAGATTGTTAAATCAGATGAACGACTCGCTACCGGATGCGAAAGTGAACGTGCCGTTGGTAAGTTCTTCGCGGCTTCGCCTCCAGCTACCTGACCCCGGGGATTGTCACATAGTCGAAGCCGCCATGCTAGGCCGGGCTGACGTGATCGTCACCCATAATCTGCGACATTTCCCGGACGCCTCGCTCCCCGGTGCCTTGTTTTCCCAATCGTTAGACAATTTCCTCTCTGACCTGTTGTCGCACAATCCCGCTGTCATGGGGCATGTACTCAACGTAATCGCGGGGAGGAGTGGTCGAAAAGGACCCGTATGGAGCGTGGAAGATATTCTACTGACGATTAAGCGTGAAACGCCGCAGTTCGTCCGCGATATCTCCAACTACCTCCAAGCCATTAGATAAACCGATTTTATTTAAGCGAGGTGGATAAGAGGTAAAATCCGTTTTGTGTCGTCAAAATCGCAATAACCCTGTAAGGGGCGGTAGTGCACGAGAAAAAGTATTAAACGACTTAACTGTATGTGCGAATAGGAAGCGAGAATGGGAGAAAAAGTAAGATCCTGGCAGGGAGAGCCTGGAGGCAAAGCGGGCGATGGCGCCGCGGTAAGGCCATGTTCTCTTTGGGTGGCCGTTGTCCTTAATATCGCTGCCGCAGTGGGGTTACTCGTTTTTCTGATTCTAACTATGCCTCGGCTCCTTCCTGTCATGCTCGGTCACGCTGCCAACGGCGATATCACCCCTACCCTCGTAGTGAGCGCTAGTTTGTCTATCGTTGGCGGAATTGGTGGGGTAGTGCTGATGGTAGTTAGTTATCGCAAGCAGAAGCTCAACGAGCAGATCCACAAAGAGTCGCAACGTGAGGCATTAGAGCAGCGTTTCATACAACTTGTAGGAACACTTGATGGTCCAGATCAACAGGTCAGCTATGCCTTGCGGGAAATGTTTTACATCAGCGAAAAAATTGTTGAGATTGACGAACGTGGTTCAAAAGAACCGAAGAGGGTAGAGTCGAGGAGGGAACGCGTTAGTGGCATGTGCGAGTCGGGGCTCGATTTGGCAGCGGTGACGACAAGAAGAGCAAAACCAGAGTTGCAGCGCTGCGTGAACATTGCCTGCAACTGCATTCGGTATCAGTCGAACAGGATGCCGTCAGATGCAGCTCTAGTGCAGCTTGAGATGCTCAAGATTCTCGGCGAAAGTTTCGACAGAGATCCGCGCTGGAGTCGGTGCGATTTCCGGCTTAGCAATGTCACCTTCTGGTGTCCAGTCAACATCGATGGGTGTCAGATAAGTGGAGCAGTCGATTTTACTTCGGCTCGTTTTGCAGAAGGATTTTCTGCCCGAGAAACGCGGTTTTCTACAGTGTTTTTCGAGGGGGCAGCGTTCGAAGGAGCGCAGGCTCGATTTGTAAACGCTATTTTTGAAGGTAATGCGTTCTTCGGTACGACGTTGTTTCAAAGCGAAGCAGATTTTACTGGGGCTCGCTTTTTAAAACCTGTCTCGTTTAGCAGAGCGTCAGTAACATCCGATTGCGGGCCGACAATTGTAAGCAAGGATCTCGTGGAGAAAATGAAGGGTGGTGCAATATTTCGCGGTGCAGCATCTTTTGATAATGTCATGTTCGCTGACAAAGCAGATTTTACGGAAACTAGCTTTAAAGATGTTAGTTTTGAAGATGCGACGGCGAAGGAGATTAGCTTCGACAGCGCGGTCGGGTTCCCCCTCAAAAATGTTGACGCCATCGGTGAAAATGAGGCCTAAATTAGTAGGGGCGGGGCCAATCGTAGCGGCGGATCGGGATGTAGTGAGCACTACCGCGACTGAACCGTTTCGCTTTCCGGGTTGAGTGGGGAGGAAGCCGGATAGTCCCTGCGGCGTGCGTGTATGGGAGAAGACGGTGCACGCGACGCCGACAGCATTAGTCGTCCTCGCTGAGGGTGGGGGTGCGCTCCAGGCCCCGTAGGCCGTTCCAAGCCAGGTTCATCAGGTGCGCAGCAACATCCTTCTTCTTGGGGGTGCGTGCCTCTAGCCACCACTGGCCGGTCAGCGCGATCATACCTACGAGCATCTGCGCGTACAGGGGCGCATGTTCTTCCCGCAGGCCGCGCTGGCGGAACTGGGCGGCCAAGAGATGCTCCACTTGCACCGCCACATCACCAATGAGAGACGAAAACGTGCCCGTCGTCTGGGTGACCGGTGAATCGCGCACCAGAATCCGGAATCCTTCCGCATGCTCCTCGATGTAATCCAGGAGCGCTAGCGACGTGCGTTCCACGATGGCGCGGGGGTGGCCGCCGTCGTCGAGGGACTCAGTAATTGCCCGCGTGAGCTCTTGCACTTCACGATCCACAATGACGGCGTAAATGCCCTCTTTCCCACCGAAATGCTCATACACCACCGGTTTGGACACCTTCGCGGCCGCCGCGACTTCTTCCACCGAGGTATTGTCGTAGCCGCGCTCAGCGAAAAGTCTGCGCGCCACCTTAATTAACTGTTCGCGACGCTGCGTTCCCGTCATACGCGCCCGCGCGGAAGAGGATTTTTTAGCTGCCACGCCTTTCAGTATTCCACACCGCTTAAGCCCGCTCAGGAAGAGGAGATGCACGCAGATATGAGATAGCGGAATGATTTGGGCGCAACGCCAATACCCGATAGACTGAGCCACGGTTCATTCCGCCCTGGTGTAATGGCAGCACGCGGGCCTTTGGTGCCTTGAGATCCGGGTTCGAATCCTGGGGGCGGAACCAGAACCGCAGCGCTGAAACGCCGAGCCCCTACTGTGCCAACGCGCCCCCCGGGGGAAGTCTCGCACCCTAGTTCGCTAGCGTGCAGGAAGGTGACGCCGTGCCCACCACCCGCGCCAACTCCACCCGCACTACCGACAGTGCTGCCCCCGTGGCAGATGCGGATGATAGGCAACTTGCAGCCGTTCTCATCCTGGCTGCCGGTGCCGGCACGCGGATGAAATCCACGACCCCCAAAGTCCTCCACTCCATCGCCGGGCGCAGCCTGCTCGGCCACGCCATTGCGGCAGGCCGGGAACTCAACCCCGACCGTCTCTGCGTCGTGGTGCGTCACCAGCGGGACCGGGTTGCCGAACACGCCCTCAGCTTCGATAAGCAGGTCGAAATAGCCGACCAAGACGACATCCCCGGCACCGGCCGGGCCGTACAGTGCGCCCTGCAAACGCTGGGGGAGCTACACGGTAGCGTCGTCGTCACCGCCGGGGACACCCCGCTGCTCGACGCCACCGAACTGCAAGCCCTCCTGAGTGCGCATCAGGCAGCCGGCAACGCCGTCACCGTACTCTCTGCGCGGGTGGACAACCCGTTCGGTTACGGGCGCGTGATACGTGACGCCGCCGGCGCCGTCACCGGGATCGTGGAAGAAAAAGACGCCGACGACGCCCAGCGGCAAGTCGATGAAATCAACACCGCCACCTACGTATTCGACGCCGACGTGCTCACCCGGGCGCTGGCACGCGTGGACCAGAACAACGCGCAAGGCGAAGTCTATTTGACCGATGTGATTGCCCTCGCCCACCGGGATGGTGAACGCGTAGGGGCTCATATCCTCGCTGACGCCGCCACCGCAGAAGGCGCGAATGACCGCTCCCAGCTGGCGCGGCTCGGGGCCGAACTCAACCGGCGCACCCTTGAGCGGTGGATGAAAGCGGGCGTCACGATCGTGGATCCCGGCTCCACCTGGATCGACGTGGATGCTAGCTTCGGTACCGATGTCACCATCGAACCGGGCTGCCAGATTCTCGGTGCCACCACCGTGGCTGACGGTGTGCGCATCGGCCCGGATACCACCATTAAAGACTGCGAGATCGCAGCCGGTGCCACCCTGGTGCGCACCCACGCCGAACTTAGCGAGATTCAAGCCGACGCCACCGTGGGGCCATTCGTACACCTCGCGCCTGGCTCCGTAGTTATCGCTAAGGAAAGAGTTAAGCCGTTTAGCGCCGTCGGAACCAGTCTCGACGACGCCGCCAGCCCCAGATAACGCGCCATCCGAGGAGGAGCTTCTGCCATGACAGGTATCCACGCCCAGGGAGAAAAACACCTGGTATTAATTTCTGGGCGGGCTCACCCCGTGCTTGCCAAAGAAGTCGCCGAAGAACTCGGAATCGACGTTCTGCCCACCACCGCCTACGACTTCGCCAACGGCGAGATCTACGTGCGCTTCTCCGAATCGGTGCGCGGCGCGGACGCCTTCGTACTGCAATCGCACACTACCCCCATCAACCAGTGGCTGATGGAACAACTCATTATGGTGGACGCCCTCAAACGGGCTTCTGCCAAACGGATCACCGTCGTCGCACCCTTCTATCCTTACGCGCGGCAAGATAAGAAACACCGCGGCCGCGAACCGATCTCCGCTCGCCTAGTGGCCGACCTATTCCTCACCGCCGGCGCGGACCGGATCATGAGCGTGGATCTGCACGCCGCCCAAACCCAGGGCTTCTTTGACGGGCCCGTGGATCACCTGTGGGCCATGCCGATCCTTACCGATTACGTGCGTAATCGCGTTGATATATCCAACTGCACGGTGGTTTCGCCCGACGCCGGGCGTATTCGCGTAGCTGAAAAATGGGCAGCCAAACTCGGCGGCGGGCCGCTCGCATTCGTCCACAAGACCCGCGACGTGACGCGCCCGAATCAGGCGGTAGCCAACCGGGTGGTGGGTGACGTGCAAGGACGTTCTTGCGTACTGGTCGATGACCTCATCGACACCGGCGGCACCATCGCTGAAGCCGTGCGTGTACTGCTTGGCGAAGGCGCTAAGGACGTGATCGTAGCCGCCACCCACGGGGTGCTATCCGGCCCGGCGGTAGAGCGGCTCAGCGAGTGCGGGGCTCGCGAGGTGGTCATCACCGATACGCTGCCGATCGAACAGGAAAAGCGCTTCCCCAACCTCACCGTGCTGCCGATTGCGCCGCTCATTGCGCGCGCAATCCGGGAAGTGTTCGAGGACGGTTCGGTTACCAGCCTATTTGACGGCAACGCCTAATCGGCGGACCCCTCCACAGTCGGGAGGGCACTCGGGCAGCATTGCATACGGACAGGTCCGCTCGGGCACCTAAACCGCCATTCACGCTGCAGCGTGAGCAAAAACAACACCATCCGCAGCCCGCGCCCTTGGAGATAGGGGGCGGGCCGCGTTATGCTGAGGGGCGTTGCCTCGGCGAGGAAGGGAAAACCTTCGTTATCGACGCGGCTAGGATTCGCTCCTGCTGGTCGTCTTGCCGTTTATAGACCACGAATATTAGGAGCACAGTATGATTGAGAAGCTCGCCGCTGAAACCCGCACAGACTTTGGTAAAGGCGCTGCCCGCCGTCTGCGTCGCGAAGGTAAGGTCCCCGCCGTCCTCTACGGCAAGGGGGACGAACCGCAGCATCTGGCCCTGCCGAGCCACGACATCTTCCTGATCATTAAGGACAAGATCAACGCGCTCATTTCCGTGGAGTACGACGGCGGTAAGGCACTGTCCCTGGTGGCGGATGTGCAGCGTCACCCGGTTAGCCGCGTGATCGAACACGTGGACCTGATGAAGGTGACGCGTGACCAGAAGGTGGCCGTAGACGTGCCTGTCACCGTCGTCGGTGAGACCCAGCCCGGCACCATCCACTACATCGAACTCGTCACCCTGGCCGTGACCGCCCCGGTAATCGACATTCCGGAGCAGATCGAGATTTCGGTGGAAGGCCTGGGCGACGGTGACGTCGTGCGCGTACAGAACCTCACCCTTCCCGAGGACGTCGAAACTGAACTCGACCCCGAACAGCCGCTGGTCATGGTTGAGATCCCGCGGATCGACGAAGCCGACCTGGTGACCCCGGGCTCCGAAGAGGAAGCTGAGGAAGGCGCTGAAGGCGAGGCCGAACAAGCTGCCGAGGGTGACTCCGAGGAGTAATCCCAACGACGACGTGAGCGGCCTGCGCACCTGCGCGCGGGCCGCTAACGTTTATGGAGGATCAGGCAGACGCTGTGAAGCTGAGGGGCCTCGGTGGCCGAGCCGCAGCGGACGAACCTGAGAGAAGGAATATGGTGAGCGACACCTGGATCATCGTGGGCCTTGGCAATCCCGGCCCTACCTATGCCAATAACCGGCACAATATCGGCCACCACGTGATCGCCGAACTGCTCGGGCGGGCCGGCGCGAAGCTCAGCCGCCACCGCAGCGGTGCCCTGGCTGCGGAGATCCGCATCGGCATGCTACCCGGCGGGGCTCCGGGGCCGCGCGCCGTCGTCGCCGTGCCCAATAGTTTTATGAACGTCTCCGGGCGCACGACGGCGAAACTAGCGGCCTTCTACGGCACCCAGCCCGATCATCTCCTAGTCGTGCACGACGAACTCGACCTGCCCGCCCACCAACTCCGGTTGAAGATCGGCGGCGGCGAAGGCGGTCATAACGGGCTGCGGTCCATCAGCCAGAGCCTGGGCACCCGCGACTACGCGCGCCTGCGCGTCGGCATCGGCCGCCCACCGGGCCGGCAAGACCCGGCCGACTACGTGCTCTCTGACTTCCCCACCCGCGAGCACCCCGACTGGCAAGTCACCGTCACCCAGGCCGCCGACGCCATCGAGGACGTGGTGGTGAACGGTTTTACTGACGCCCAAATGCGGCTGCACACCCTCTCCAAGTAAGAGAGTGGCTCGGCGCGCCCAGATAGGTATAGGCCGGGCCAAGATGAGCTTTGCCCCGGATACGGACTAAGGTCGAATGGTGAACTTGCGTCCCCTCCTCACCCGCCTGAACGGCCCCCTGGCTGACACCCTCGCCGCCTTCACAGCCGAGCGCTCCGGTACCGCCGTATGCACCCCCGGGCTGCGCCCCGTCCTGATCGCACTCGCCGCTGAGCAGCGCCCCGTCGTCGTCGTGACGGCCTCCGGGAAAGGAGCCGAGGACTTCGCCGCGAGCCTGCGCGGCTACCTGCCCGCCGACGCCGTCGCCGTCATGCCCGCCTGGGAAACACTCCCGCACGAGCGCCTCTCACCCCGCCCCGACACCGTCGCCCAACGACTCGCGGTCCTGCGGCGCCTGACCCACCCGAACCCAGAAATCCCCGGAGCCGGGCCGATCCGCGTCCTCATCATGCCGGTACGCACCCTGGTGCAGCCGGTCGGCGCAAACCTCGGCGAGATCGAACCCATCCACCTCTTCCGCGGCGCCCACGTGGATATGGACGCCCTCACCCACCGGCTCACCGCGCTGGCCTATACCCGCGTCGATATGGTGGAGCGGCGCGGCGAATTCGCGGTCCGCGGCGGCCTCATGGACATCTTCCCACCCACCGCCGACCACCCCGTCCGCGTGGAGTTTTTCGGCGACGACGTCGATGACCTGCGGGCATTTTCCGTGGCAGACCAGCGCTCTCTGGAAGAAGTCGACCACCTCTGGGCCCCGCCAGCCCGTGAACTGCTCCTCACTGACGACGTGCGCTCGCGCGCCCGCGACCTCATCCCCACCTACCCCGGGGCCGCCGACATGTTGAGCGCGCTCGCGGAAGGGATTGCCGTGGAAGGAATGGAATCCCTCAGCGCAGTCCTCGTGGAGAACCTGGTGCCGCTCGCCAATTACTTCCCCGTCGAGGCCCTGCTTTTCGCCGCCGATCCGGAACGGCTAGAGCGCCGGGTTGCGGATCTGCAAGCCACCACCGAAGAGTTCCTGGCCGCTGCCTGGGATTCGGCAGCGGGCGGGAGTAATGACAATGCCCTCAGTACCACCCCGCTAGTACTCGAACGCGCCTCCTTCACAACCCTCGACCAGGCGCGTGATGCCGCCGTCGAACGGGGTCTGAACTGGTGGGCGCTGACCGCCCTACCGATGAGCGATACCGCCCGGCAGATCCCAGCCGAGATCACCCACCGCTACCGGGGGCGGATCGATGAGCTGGCCGCGGACCTCACCCAGTGGGAGCGGGAGGGGGACTGCGTTGTCATCACCGTGGACGGGCCCGGCCCGGGGCGCCGCGTAGCCGAACAGCTCGGCCAACTAGACGTTGCCGCCACCTTCCACGGCGAACTGCCGGAAACCCTCGACGCCGGAATCTATGTGACGGTCGGGGCGCTCGATGAGGGCTACCGTTACCCGGCCGCACGCCTGGTCCACCTCACCCACGCCGATATCACCGGACGCCGCAGCGAAGCAGCGGGCAAGAAATCCTCCATGCCCGCCAAACGCCGCCGCAGCGTCGACCCACTCTCCCTGAAAGCCGGGGACTACGTGGTCCACGACCATCACGGCGTCGGGCGCTTCATCGAACTGATCACCCGCCGGGTGGGAGTGGGCGCTAAGAAAGGCATGCGTGAATACGTCGTCATCGAATATGCGCCCTCACGGCGCGGCGGGCCACCCGATCGCCTCTTCGTACCCACCGACTCCCTGGACCAGATCACCAAATACACCGGCGGAGAAACCCCCAGCCTGCACCGGCTGGGCGGCTCAGACTGGGCCAAAACCAAATCGAAGGCCCGCCGCGCGATCCGGGAGATCGCTGGAGAGTTGGTGCGCCTGTATGCGGCCCGCAGCGCCGCTAAAGGCCACGCTTTCAGCCCGGACACGCCCTGGCAGCGAGAGCTGGAAGAAGCCTTCCCGCACACCGAAACCCCGGACCAACTCGCCACCATCGACGACGTGAAAGCCGATATGGAAAAACCCACCCCCATGGATCGGCTCATCTGTGGCGATGTGGGGTACGGCAAAACCGAGATCGCGGTGCGGGCCGCCTTCAAAGCCGTCCAAGATGGCAAACAGGTTGCCGTGCTGTGCCCGACGACGATCCTGGCGCAACAACACTACGAAACCTTCACCGAACGCTGCAGCGGATTCCCCGTCACCATCCGGGCGCTCTCCCGCTTTCAAACCGCCAAAGAATCCAATGAGGTGATTGACGGACTCGCCACCGGGAAAGTCGATATTGTGATCGGCACGCACCGGCTCATCACCGGGCAGGTGCGGTTCAAGGATCTTGGGCTCGTGATCGTGGACGAGGAACAGCGCTTCGGGGTGGAACATAAAGAGGCCCTCAAACAGATGCGCACCGATGTGGATGTGCTGGCGATGTCCGCCACGCCGATCCCACGCACCCTGGAGATGGCGGTCACCGGGATTCGGGAAATGTCCACGCTGGACACCCCGCCTGAAGAACGCCACCCCATCCTCACCTATGTGGGCAAGTATGAAGAAAAACAGGTGGTGGCCGCGATCCGGCGCGAGCTGCTGCGCGACGGGCAGGTGTTCTTCGTGCACAACCGGGTGGAATCGATTGACCAAACCGCCGCTCGGTTAGCCGAACTCATACCCGAGGCGCGTATCGCCGTCGCCCACGGAAAAATGAGCGAAAACCAGCTCGAACAGGTGATGATGGATTTTTGGAACCGCGATTTCGACGTGCTCGTATGCACGACCATCGTGGAAACCGGGCTGGATATTCCCCACGCGAATACGCTCATCGTGGACCGGGCCGAGAACTTTGGGCTCTCGCAGCTGCATCAGTTGCGCGGCCGGGTGGGGCGCGGGCGGGACCGCGCCTACGCCTACTTCCTATACCACCCCGAACGGGTGCTGACCGAAACCGCCTACGAACGCCTGCGCACCATCGCCGCCAACACCGACCTCGGCTCCGGAATGCAGGTGGCGATGAAAGACCTCGAAATCCGCGGGGCCGGGAACCTGCTCGGCGGGGAGCAATCCGGGCATATCGCCGGGGTTGGGTTCGACCTGTACGTGCGCATGGTTTCCGAGGCCGTGAGCGCGTTCAAGGGCGAATACAAGTCGGTGAAGGACGTGACCGTGGAACTGCCGGTAGATGCGCATATGCCCACCGACTATATCGCCCACGAACGGCTGCGGCTAGAGGCCTACACCAAGATCGCGGCGGCCCGCAGCGAGGAGGACCTAACGGCGGTACGCGCTGAACTGACCGACCGCTACGGCTCCATCCCGACGGTGGCTGAACGACTGTTCACCGTGGCGCGGCTGCGTGAACAGGCGCGGGCACTGGGGTTGGAAGAAATCGTGCAGCAGGGCGTGAAAGTGCGGCTCGGCCCCCTGCAGCTGAAAGACTCACAGCAGGTGCGGATGCAGCGGCTATACCCCGGCACCCATATTCGCTTGGCAACCCGGCAGGTGCTCGTGCCGCTGCCTAAGCCGAAGGGGTTGGGAGAAAAACCGATTGCCGACGACGACCTCCTCGCCTGGGTGCGAGACCTGCTGGCGGTGCTGGCCGCTTAGTAGTGCTGGCCGCTTAGTAGTGCTGGCCGCTTAGCAGGGGAGTGGCGCTGGTCTTGGTTGGTGGCAGAGAGCTTTGTAGTATGGGACAGTAAACGCCCGCACTTGGAGGTACTCCGTGTCCACATCCGCCCGCACCCCGCGCCGCCTGCTCAAAGCCCTATTCGCTGCGTCCCTAGCCGGCACCCTGCTGAGTGGGTGCACCGGCCATCCGGGGACCACTGCGGTAATTGGAGGCGAGCGGATTTCCGACGACGACGTCGCCGTCGTCGCCAAAGAAATGCCCCTAGTCTTTGGTAAACCGGCGAACCAAACCGAAGCAGCGGTGACGCTGCTGGTGACGGAAGCGGCGCGCCAGGCGGCCGCCGAAAACGGGATTTATGTGGGGGCGGCTGATGTGCAGGCAGCACTCCAACAGTTTGGGATGGCAGATGTGAAGCTATCCGAGCAAACCCAGCGGGTACTCGCGCAGACCCTCATTACCCAAAAAGCGAAGGCGGCCGGTAAAGATAAGGCGATCGGGCAGCGGATGAATGAGTTGCTGATCACTTCGCAGCTGAACCCGCGTTACAAGATCGACGTCACCCAGGGTGGGCCGGCCGCGCAGCCGGCCTGGCTCAGCGATACTGCGCCCGCCGATAGTGCGCAGCAACCTGCGCAGTAGTGACGCCCGGTACTATCGTCCCGCACCGGCCATTAACCCTGCCGTTAGGGTGGAAATGCCAGTAGGGTGTAATTGACCGTAATGGTGAAGACCGTTCCCACATGTTAGGAGCCAATAGTGGCGAGCATTGAAATTGTGGAAGCACGCGAAATCCTCGATTCTCGCGGCAATCCGACCGTCGAAGTTGAGGTCTATTTAGAGGATGGCACGGTCGCCCGCGCCGGCGTTCCCTCCGGCGCCTCCACCGGCGCATTCGAAGCTGTGGAGCGTCGTGACGGCGATAAGCAGCGTTACCAGGGCAAGGGTGTGCAGGACGCCGTCGACGCCGTACGCAATGTGATCGCCCCGGAAATCATCTCCCTGGACGCCTCCGAGCAGCGGGCTATCGACGAGACTCTGATCGACCTGGACGGTACCGCTAATAAAGGCAAGCTGGGCGCGAACGCCATCCTCGGCGTCTCCCTGGCCGTAGCCAAGGCCGCGGCTGATTCGGCTGGCCTATCCCTCTACCAGTACCTGGGCGGCCCGAACGCACACGTTCTGCCGGTCCCGATGATGAACATCCTCAACGGCGGCTCCCATGCCGACACCAACGTGGATATTCAAGAATTCATGATCGCCCCCGTCGGCGCCCCGACTTTCCGCGAATCCCTGCGCTGGGGCGCAGAGGTATATCACGTCCTCAAAGGCGTTATCAAGGACCGCGGGCTCTCCACGGGCCTGGGCGACGAAGGCGGTTTCGCCCCGTCCCTCGACTCCAACGCCGCCGCCCTCGACCTCATCATGGAAGCGATCGAGAAGGCCGGATACGAGCCGGGTAAGGATATCGCCCTCGCCCTGGACGTTGCCTCCACCGAATTCTTCACCGACGGCGGCTACCGCTTCGAAGGTGAAGTGCGCGATACCGACTACATGATCCGCTACTACGAGGATCTGCTGCAGCGCTACCCGCTCGTCTCCATCGAAGACCCGCTCTCCGAAGACGAATGGGAATCCTGGGCACAGCTCACCGCGGCCGTAGGCGACCGCGTACAGCTCGTGGGTGACGACCTGTTCGTGACCAACCCCGAGCGGCTGCGCAAGGGCATCGACATGAAGGCCGCGAACGCACTCCTGGTGAAGGTGAACCAGATCGGCTCCCTGACCGAAACCCTGGACGCCATCGATCTGGCGCACCGTGCCGGTTTCAAGACGATGACCTCGCACCGCTCCGGTGAAACCGAGGACACTACCATTGCTGATCTGGCTGTGGCCACCAACTCCGGCCAGATCAAGACCGGTGCCCCGGCCCGCTCCGAGCGCGTAGCTAAGTACAACCAGCTGCTGCGGA
>JAEWHO010000085.1 GCA_023387755.1 Actinomycetes bacterium
GCGGTCATGCCACAGCGTCTGGCTGCTGAGAAGGGATATGACCAGGTCTGCTTCCTGGACGCGCGGACGGGTAAGAATATTGAGGAACTCGGCGGGATGAACGTGTTCGCGGTGCTGGACGACGGCAGTATCATCACTCCGCGCCTGACCGGCACCATCCTTCAGGGGGGAACTCGCGCCAGCATTCTGCGCCTGGCTGCCGATCTTGGCCATCCGGTGCGAGAGGAAGATATCCCGCTCCAGCGTCTCGTTGACGGCGCGCGGAGCGGGGAGGTGAAGGAGCTATTCGCCTGCGGTACGGCTGCGGTTATCTCAGCGATCGGTCGTTTTGCCTCCGATGATTTCGAGGTTGAATTCGAGCTGGGGGACGTCACTCAGAAGCTGTTCCACCAGCTCACTGGAATCCAGACTGGGGTTGTAGAAGACCCGTACGGCTGGATGTACCGGATCGTCTAGCGGTGAGAACCTGACTGACGCCCCTGGGAACGTGATTGCCCGGGGGCGTCATCGCGTCTAGTCAGGCAGCAACGCGCATGATTTGGGACGTTACTGGGGGATTGGTCGCGTCCTCGCTCGGGCGGCTGGGGCGTTGAGTCGGGACTGGCTGCGGCCTCGTCCGGCCGGCTGCGTCGTCGTCGCCGTAGTGACCTAAGATGGCCCTATGCGTGGCGAATTCAAAGTGCGGGGCGGGAAACTAGCCGCTGTGGACCTCGACGTGGAAGACCATAAACTCACGAACGTCTCAATTTCGGGAGATTTCTTCCTCGAACCGGACTCGGCCCTGGCGGACCTCAACGCAGCCCTGACCGGGATGTCCGACCAAGCCACGGTGGCGGAACTGTGCGCTGCGATGGACGCTGCGCTGGGGGCTGAGGTGCAGATGATCGGCTTCAGCACTGAAGCGGTTGCGATTGCGGTGCGTCGCGCACTCGGGCGAGCCACCAGCTGGCATGACCACACCTTCGAGGTGATCCACTCCGGCCCCATGCACCCGGCTATGCACGTGGCCCTCGATGAGGTGTTACCTGGGGAGGTAGCCGCTGGGCGGCGTGGACCCCTTATGCGGATATGGGAGTGGGATGCGCCGCTGGTCGTGATTGGTTCCTTCCAATCGGTGAAGAATGAGGTCGACGCCGAGGGGCTTGCTCGCCACAATATGATGGTGGTCCGCCGGATCTCTGGTGGTGGGGCCATGTTCATGGAACCGGGTAACTGTATTACCTTCTCGTTGGTGGTACCGCTCTCGCTGGTTGAAGGGCTGAGCTTTGAACGCTCCTATGCCTTCCTGGACGAGTGGGTGCTCGGAGCACTACAAGAACTCGGGATAAATGCCCGCTATGTGCCGCTGAACGATATTGCCTCTGATGCCGGCAAAATTGGGGGAGCAGCACAGAAACGCTTTGCCTCGGGCGTCGTCCTCCACCACGTGACCATGGCCTATGACATTGATGCCACCAAGATGATGGAGGTACTGCGTATCGGGCGGGAGAAGCTCTCCGATAAAGGCACCACATCAGCTCAAAAGCGGGTTGACCCTATGCGCTCTCAAACGGGGCTAGCACGCGAGGCCATAATTGAGTCTTTCCTGGACTACTTTGAGCGCAGCTACACTACCGTGCGGTCGGACTATCGGCCGGAGGAGTTAGCGCGGGCCCGGGAGCTGATGGAAAAGAAGTTTCTCAGTGAGGAGTGGACCAACCGTATCCCGTAACCCGTACTTCTAGCGCCGTGGGGCACCTCAGCAGTGCATTCTGTAGAGGTCAGGTGGCTCACAATAGCGCCAGTTGAGAATAATACTCAATTGGATTAGTCTCAGTGCTGAACCCCGTGAGTTGGGGTATACGCAGTCTGACCTACGGCTGTTTTGGCCCTGGGTCATCATGACAAGGAGTGCACGATGGTTACCTCAACTGGTAAGCGCCTGGGGGCAGCACTGGGGCTCCTAGCCCTGGCAGTATCGGGGCTTATCCCAGCTGCCCACGCGGATGCGCCACAGATTCTGGATAAGGGGCATGTAGATGCCTTCAACGTGGTGGCGAAAGGTGATGGCCTCGAACTGAATCTCAAAGAAGATGTGACGGGCTCACATGTGCAGCGCGCACCCGAATCAGTCATCCTGAAGGTTAATAAAGAAGCGCTTAGCGATATTCCCGCGCAATTCCCGGGCTCCCCGCGTGGTTATCTACTTCCGATGACGCAGGTGGACCATCTTCTGTGGCCCGGTTGGGATACCCTCGGAGTGCAAACTCAGGGCTCCGGTTTTAGCGCCATTGATATGATCATGATGAAAGTGGAGGGGCCAGGGAAGGTTTATATCTTCCAGTCCGACTTCTCCGGGCCTGTCTCTCGCCTAAAAGATAAGAGCTATGAGTTAAAGACCGGTGCGGTGATTAACCAGGATTACCCTGCCCATACCCACGTGAACTGGGTCTTTACTGAGGCCGGTACCTACACTTTCCAGGTGCAGGCGAGTGGCATGAACAGTAAGACCAAGAAGCTCGTAAAGTCCAATGTGGGTACCTACACCTTCCAGGTTGGAGATCCTAAACCCGCTCCCAAACCCGAGCCGACCCAACCCCCCACGACTCCGCCTCCGGGTGGGGAAAACCCGGAGCCGCCCAGCAAACCTGAGCCCACCAGCAAGCCCGAGCCCACCAGCAAGCCCGAGCCAACTGACAAGCCCGAGCCAACTGACAAGCCCGAGCCGACGCAGCCAGCACCCACCGGTGAGCCTGCCCCGGTGCAGCCCGCACCCACCGGTGAGCCTGCCCCGGCGCAGCCGTCCACGGAACAGTGCATCCCCACCAAGGTGACGCGCACGGTCAATTCCGCAGCTAATGTGGCCGTTGAAGGTCATTTTGATCTCGGTGCGCAGCTCGTAGGCGGCCAGTTACAGTCCTCTCTTAAAGATGATCGTCGGCAGCCAGCGTCGTGGGTGAATCCCTCATCGGTCGTGTTCCATTTGTCAGACGCTGCTAAGACAACCGCTCCTGCGGACTTCGGTTTCGTTGCTGCCCCCGGTAGTACAGTGTGGGCGATTGGTTCGGTGCAACGCCCCGGTATTCCGTGGCTGGGCCAGAATACTCAGCATCCCAGTATCGTCAATGGCACCACCGGTCCGGTTACGTGGCGGCTAGTGTCAGTCAAAGGGCCCGGGAAGATGGCTGTTTTCAACGCCGGCAGCTTCGGGTCAGGAGTAGGCCAGCGCGTATTTGACAACGTTGGAGGCCCCACCAGCTACCAGATCCCGGCCAACACCCATTCACACCCCAACTGGGTCTTCACCCAGCCGGGTGCTTACCACGTCACCATTGAACAAACTGCAACGACGAAGGCAGGCGCGAAAGTTAGTTCAACAACGGTGCTGCACTTCGCTGTAGGCGTGGATCCGAAAACCGCTGCCGCGGCCACGACCGTGGAAGAGTGGGTAGGGAAGACTCCCTCAGGGAAGGACTGCGTACTCAGCGCCGAACAAATTGCCAAACTGCCCAAGGGCGCGAAGATTGGAGGCGCGAACGCCAATATGCCGACCACCGGCGCAGAGAATCAGGAACTCACCTTAGCGGCGGTTGTTCTCCTGCTTGCTGGTTGCACGATACTGATGGTACGGCGGCGTTTTGCCTAAACGTATCCATCGTCTCATGGCCGTTAGTGCCGCCTGGCTCCTGCTGTTAGCAGGGTGCCAGGCGGCACCGCCGGTATCGTCGAATGCTCCCCTCAAGGTGGTAACGACCACCGGGATCCTGCGTGATCTAGTAGAACAAGTGGGAGGCGATCGAGTTGAGGTGAGCTCTCTCGTTCCCGACGGCGCGGACCCACACTCCTATGAACCGAGTCTGCGCTCAGTACGCAGCGTGGTCTACGCCGACGCCGCCTTTTCCAACTACCTCATGTTGGAGCAGCACTCCATCATTCGCCTGCTGGACTCAAACCTGCGCCCGGGCGTACCCAATGTGTCCCTGGCGGAAGCGGCCGTGAAGTATGCGGCCGAAGTGATCCCGCTGGTCGAACACGTCTCGCTGGATACCATCTGGCTGGGGATGCGCGTGCGCGGCACGGGCGCTGAAAACGGGGCCACTCGCACCAGCCAGGTGCGTATTAAAGCCACCGACGCGCGCGGACCGGGGGACGTGTACGCCTATCTCACCGAGACCTTCGGCAAACCCCGAATCTATATCAATTCTTCCGATGGTTTTGATGCCGGCGACGGCTACGCCGAGGACACTGCCGAACTTCCCGCCGACGCTCATACTCATATGTCGTGGGTCTTTACCAAACCCGGCATCTACGAGCTAGATCTAGCAAGCGAATTGATCGTCAAGCCTGGGAAGCGGCCCATCCCCACTGGGAAAGGGACAGCCGTATTCGCCGTCGGGGTGGACCCACATACGGTGCCGGGCCGGGAAAACGCCACCGTCCTCGACGCCGGCCATGCCGACCTTACCGCCGATATTGATTCGGGCACCATGTACGTCTTCGCTGATGAAACCGGTGGCGGAGAATTGACCCAGCGGCAAGTCTCCCTCGACGACGCCGTGATTTCGGTGCCGGCTAAAGCCCTCACCGAAATCCCCGGTGGCCCTCATTTCCGCTTCCTCGGTGAGGCCGGGGAACAGGTCTATCAGTTACCTCAGGCGGTCCTGGGGGCGCATGTGCATGGTGAGATTGACCCGCATCTGTGGCATGACGTACGCAATGTGAAAGCCTATGTGCAAGTCATCCGGGACACCCTCACTCAGGCGGACCCAGCCGGTCGTGCCACCTACGCCGAGAACACTCGCCACTACCTGGCTGAACTTGACGATCTCGACGGCTATATGACGCAAACTGTGGCCGACCTTCCACCCCAGCGGCGGCACCTCATCACCACCCACGATGCTTTCGGGTACCTGGCCAAAGCGTACGGGCTCAAAATCGCTGGTTTTGTGAGCCCCAACCCGGCGGTAGAGCCCTCGATCGCGCAGCGGCGCCGCCTGGCAGAGACGATTGAAACCCTGCACGTTCCGGCCGTATTCCTGGAAGAAGGCCTCATCGCCGAATCCTCAGTGCTGGTGCAGGCAGCGGAGGAAGCCGGGGTGCGGGTCTGCCCGATAATGTCTGATATTTTCACCAAGAACGTCCACACGTACGTCGATTTAATGAAGTTCAACGCCGAGTCCCTTAAGGAATGTTTATCGTGAAAATGCGCCTCTACTCCCTTCTCGCCACCGCCGCGGTCGCGTGCACCGGGATGATCTCCGGCACAGCAGCGTCAGCCGCTCCCGCTCCCAGCGACGATCCCGCCTTGCAGCAGACGGTAGCGGCCGATGAGGAAATTGGGCACGGCCCCACCGAGATCACGCAGGGGCACGTCGATATGGGACCGAAGATGGTTGACGGACAATTCTCGGTACTCGTGCGCGACGATTCGGTATCCCCGCCGGTATGGCGGGACCCGAATGAGGTAGTGCTGCGGGTAAGTGATGCCGCCAAGACGACGCTGCCGGAAGGGGACCGTTACAGCTTTCTCGGAGCTACAGCGGGAACCGAAATGTACGTGGTGCCACAGACCCAGAATCAAGACGTAGTGTGGCTGGGGTGGAATACCCAGGATCCAGAGATCACGCAGCTACTCGACCGCGGCGTGACCATGACCTATCGCGGGCATACTGGCCCAGGCACCTTCCACCTGTTCTTGGAATCGGGCACCTTCGATGTGCCGCCGGAGGTGCTGTGGGATAGCACCGCCGCAGCCAGCCAGGAGTTTTGGGTGGACGTCAACACCCACACGCATGCGAACTGGGTGTTTTCCGAACCCGGTATCCACCTGGTGGATGTGACGGTGAAAGGTAAGACCGTCAATGGAGACGAGGTGAGCGCGGATACGGTTTTGCGTTTCGCTGTCGGTGCTGCGGTCACCACCGAGGAAGCCCTCGCTGCTACCTCCAATGCCACGACTTCGGCTGCTGCTACAACAGCGGAGAGCGCGGCCCCCGCAGCCCCTAGCGCGACGGCCGCACAGACCGAGAATCGTGCCCCCTATACCGCGATCATGTGGGTGGTTGTGGCTGTGGTTGCCATCGTCGTCATCGGCTTGATCGTGGGGCTGATGTCCCGCCGGTCAGCCCGATTACGCGCCCAAGCGCACGCAGAAGCTGAGGAGAAAGAATGAACAAAACAGCGTTACGTCTACGCGACGTAGCGGTTGACCTCGGCGGCCGCCCGGTTCTGCGGGATGTCAATCTAGACGTATCCGGCGGCCGCCTCCTCGCCGTCGTCGGACCCAATGGGGCGGGGAAAACCACTCTCCTGCGCGCCATCCTGGGGCTCATCCCCGCCCAGGGGGAGATTACCGTGCCGGTAGCGCAGGGCAAGCGGATGCGGGATGTGGCCGGGTATGTGCCCCAGCGGCACGACGTCGCTTGGGATTACCCCATCAGCGTGGAAAATATGGTGATGACCGGCCGCACTACCCAGCTCGGCTGGTTCCGCCACCCCAAACTCGCCGACCACCGGGCTGTCGCGGCGGCACTCAAACGCGTCCAGATGCAGGATCTGGCCACCCGGCCGGTAGGGGAATTGTCCGGGGGCCAGCGCCAACGGGTACTGATCGCGCGGGCACTAAGCACCGCGCCGAGTCTGCTCCTGCTCGATGAGCCCTTCACTGGGCTAGATATGCCAACCCAGGAACTCCTCACCGAACTGTTCCGCACGCTGGCCGATGAGGGGACGACCATTATGATGACCACCCACGACCTACCCGCCGCCATGGCCACCTGCGACGATATCGCAATGGTTAGCGGCACTATCGTGGCCCAGGGCAGCCCGGCCGAACTGCGCGATCCGGAGCTGTGGATGTCCACCTTCCAGGTATCCGAACGCTCCCCACTGCTGGCTTCCCTCGGGATCGCCCCGCAGGAGGTGCCATGCTAAGCCCGCTGGATTTCTTCACCGACCTCACCAACCCGCTGCTGGCTTTCCTGCCCAAGGCACTCATCGTGGCGCTGCTAGCCTCGCTGGTAGCCGGGGTTGTGGGCACCCATGTGGTTTTGCGCGGGATGGCGTTCATCGGTGACGCCGTTGCCCACTCCGTTTTCCCCGGCCTTGCGGTTGCTTTTCTGCTACAGGGTTCACTGGTGCTCGGCGGCACGATTGCCGGTCTCATCACGGCCGTTCTGGTGGCCGTATTTTCTCAGAATCGCCGGGTAAAGGAGGATTCGGTTATCGGGATCGTCTTCGCCGGTGCATTCGCCCTGGGGATCGTGGTGATCTCTTTCGCGCCGGGTTATGCGGGCAGTTTGCAGCAATTCCTGTTCGGGTCCCTCACCGGGGTTTCCGACGGCGACGTCCTGCTAGTAGCCGGCTGTGCCGTGGCAGTCGTGGCGATTGTGGCGCTATTACATAAGGAGATCGTCACCGCGTCATTGGATCGTGAATCTGCGGCGGCCATGGGCTTGCCCGTCTTTGCCCTGGACTTGCTGCTGTATATCTTGGTGACTATCGCCGTCGTCATCTCGGTACAGACCATCGGCAATATCTTGGTCCTCGCCCTGCTCATCACCCCGGCGGCGACGGCGCGGCTGCTGACCGACCGGGTGGTCACCATGATGGTACTCGCGCCGATCTTCGGTATGGCTGCATCTCTGATAGGTGTGTACCTATCCTGGTCGGCGCCGGTGGACCTTCCCGCCGGGGGCACGATTGTGCTGGTTTCCACGATTGGATTCCTACTCGCCTGGGTCTTTGCGCCACGTCATGGCCTACTGGGGCGCAGTAAGCTGAAGAGGTCACCGGTAGAGCCTGCGGCGTAGCGTAACGCGGGCAGAAAGGACCCGCCATGATTCACCTGGCCGTCATAGACGCCTCGACTTCTCCGCTGCGTACCGGCAGCCCCATTGCAGACTGGATCGCGGAATGTGCCCGCCGGGTGGGAGCATTCGAGGTGGATATTATTCGGCTGCGTGATATTGACCTGCCCCTCTTTGACGAGTCCTACCTGCCCCGCTACGGGGTGTATGAACACGAGACAACCCGCCGATTTTCTGAGCTGATCGGCGGGTTTGACGCATTCATCTTCGTCAGCCCCGAATATAACCGCGGCTATTCAGCCCGGCTGAAAAACGCCTTGGATCACCTGGCGCAGGAATGGGCCTTCAAACCCGCCGGGATCGTCGGGTATGGCGCCTCAATGACGGGCGGGGTGCGCTCGGCTCACGCCCTGGAGGATGTGCTCAGCTCACTGCATATGTTCGTAGTCCAAGAACGGGTCTACGTGCCGTTTGCGGGGCGAGAGGCGCACCGTTGGCAGGGCCGTCAGGTGGCATGGGGTGTGGGCGACGACGGCGAATTCGTGGCCACCGAAGGCATGGTGGAAGCTGCCGAAATGATGCTGGAGGCACTGGTGCGGCTAGATGCCGCCATGATGCTTGTTCGTACCCCGGATCGGATGGTCGGAGATCAGCAGGGGATTGGCAACCCGCCCGATGATATGCAGGCTAGCGTGGGGCCACGCCCCTTCCGCGATGACCGGGAAGCCTGGCGACGTAGCGGCGGCGGGACTCCAACATCTGCTGAATAACGCTGTGATTTGTGTGCATAGTGTGACCAATGTGGCTTCAACCGCGAAAACTGACCGATTTCACTGCGAAAATGCGTGTCTGAACGCGACAAAACTGCTGGATTCCGCGTAAAGTGCCGTTGAAGCGGTACCCAACCGGGTATCGGAACCGTACACGAGAGGGATGTTATGTCCGTCAACCGCACTGAGCTTGTTGCTGAGATCGCCGAGCGCGCTGGCCTGTCCAAGGCCCAGGCAAACGCTGCTCTGTCCGCCTTCCAGGATGTTCTCATCGAGTCCGTCTCCAAGGGCGACTCCGTGAAGATCACCGGCCTGCTATCCGTTGAGCGCGTGGATCGCCCGGCACGTTCCGGTCGCAACCCGCAGACCAAAGAACCCATCGAGATCCCGGCTGGTTACCGCGTGAAGCTGACCGCTGGTTCGGCTCTGAAGAAGGCCGTCGCCAACTGACGTCCCTGAAAGATAAACCGGGCTTCGGCCCGGTTTTCTTTTACCTTCTCCGCCCTGCAGGGGTACACCCAATCCCTCGCCGCCGGCGCGTGCTGGGCTGGCGGCGCGTTGGTTATTACCTGTCGGAGCGCTGTCTCATGGGGCTTTGGGACCAGGAAATTGGCTCTATCTCCGGGCTAGCATGGAGGCACAGAACTGACACTGTAAGGGATAGCCATGCGAATCATTATTCAACCCGATGCCGACGCCGTTGCCGACCTCGCTGCAGGTGCGATTATCCGACTCTTACAGCGCAAACCGGAGTGCGTCCTGGGCCTGGCAACCGGCTCCTCACCACTCGGGGTCTACCGCCGGCTTATTGAGGCCTATCAGGCCGGTGAGGTCTCCTTCGCTCATGCCTGGGGATTCCAGCTCGATGAATATATCGGTCTGCCCGCCGATCACCCCCAGCTGTACAAGTACGTCATCGCTCGCGAAATCGGGGATCAGGTTGATTTCCAACCCGGGCGGGTACACGCCCCCAATGGCACCGCCACTGATTTAGCCGCGGCCGGCCCGGACTATGACGCCATGATCGCGCAGGCCGGAGGTGTAGACTTGCAGATCCTCGGGATCGGCACGGACGGACATATTGCTTTTAACGAGCCGGGTTCCTCCTTCGCTGCCGGCACCCACGTGGAAGCTCTCACCCCACAAACCCGCAGCGATAATGCACGATTCTTCGACGGCGATATTGACCAGGTGCCGACCCACGCCCTCACGCAGGGGCTCGGCACAATTATGAAGGCCCGCAAGCTGGTGCTGCTCGCCACCGGCAAGGGCAAAGCAGAAGCCGTCGCGCAGCTGTGTGAGGGGCCCGTGAGCGCCCACTGGCCGGCCACAATTATGCAACACCACCCGGATGCGACCGTCCTGCTCGATGAAGACGCCGCGAGTTTGCTCACCTCGGCGGAGCAATATCGTTTTGCCTGGGAGAACCGCCTGCCTTTCCAAACGGTCTAGAACGCCGCCGCTAGGCCCCACTGGCATAGGTATGTGCGCGAGGGGTGGTGGTACCTGCCGGGGGATGCGAGCGGGCACAGAGGCGGCTCGACCACCTATAGTGGAAGGTATGAAGATCACCGCGTCCACCCCATCTGAGCCAACCTCCCCCGGAGGCGATACCGCGCTGTTGGAGCGGGAGGAGACGCGGACTGACGACGGCGATCAGGACCGCTTTGCGCACTACGTGCGCAAAGATCGCGCGGCTGAGGCCGCGGCAACTGGGCGCCCCGTCGTCGCCCTGTGTGGAAAAGTGTGGGTGCCCGCCCGGGACCCCTCAAAATATCCGCTGTGCCCCAAATGTAAAGCTATCTATGAGGAGATGATGGCCCCACGCCCACGCTGGCCTTTCGGGCGGGGAGGTAGCTCCCAGGGTGGGGGATCGTGACCGGCGGCCACCACCGGCCCGACCCGCACACTGCCTCACTTTTCGCCGCTGAAAACCTGCCGCCTGCCTATCCGGCACGCGCGGCTTGGGGAACAGCGTCCTCCCTGCGGGCTTGGCAGGCGGAAGCGCTCGCGCAGTATCTAGAGGCAATGCCGCAGGACTTCCTCGCAGTAGCCACCCCCGGGGCCGGTAAAACCACCTTTGCGCTGCGGATCGCCACCGAATTGCTCACCCGCGGCGTGGTGCGGCGGGTCGTGGTGGTGTGCCCCACCGAACACCTCAAAACCCAGTGGGCCGACGCCGCCGCCCGCGTGGGCATCTCCCTCGACCCGGCGTTCACCAACTCCCAAGGCGGCCTGGGCGCACATTTCGACGGCCTGTGCTTAACTTACGCGCAGGTGGCGAAACGGCCCGGCCTCCATCGCACAATCGCCACCCAGCGTGCCAGCCTGGTGATCCTGGACGAGATCCACCACGGTGGGGATGCGCTCTCCTGGGGGGATGGAATCCGCGAGGCCTTCGGGCCGGCAGCGCGGCGGCTGAGCCTAACCGGCACCCCATTCCGCTCCGATACCAGCCCGATCCCGTTCGTCACCTACGCCGAGGGACGCGATGGGATCCGCCGCTCCCGCGCCGATTATTCTTACGGGTACGGGGACGCATTGCGCGACGGCGTCGTGCGGCCGGTCCTGTTTATGTCCTACCGCGGCACCATGCGCTGGCGGACTCGCTCCGGTGTGGAGCTAACTCAGGAACTGTCCGAAGAATCGACGAAAGACGTCACCTCCCAGGCGCTGCGCACCGCCCTGAACCCGGATGGGAAGTGGATCCCGGCGGTGCTGCAGGCCGCCGATCAGCGGCTCTCCCAGGTACGGCGCACCGTCCCTGACGCCGGGGGCCTCGTCATCGCCACCGATCACACGTCGGCCCGCGCGTATGCGCATATTTTGCAGCATATTACCGGCCGTTATCCGACTGTGGTGCTCTCCGACGACGCCACCGCTTCTCAAAAGATCGAGGACTTCTCGGCCAGCGATAAACGCTGGATGGTGGCGGTGCGGATGGTGTCCGAAGGAGTGGACGTGCCGCGGCTCGCCGTCGGGGTGTACGCCACCACCACCTGTACGCCGCTGTTCTTTGCGCAGGCAGTGGGGCGCTTTGTGCGGGCGCGACGGCGCGGCGAGACCGCCTCGATCTTCCTTCCCTCGATACCCCACCTGCTGGGATTGGCGGGTAATCTCGAAGCCGAACGTGACCACGCCCTGGATCGCCCCCTGCCGGAAGGCGAGTTTGTAGAAGAGCAGGCATTTATTAACCAGGCCAACCGTGCCGAGAAGGCCAGTGACGACCTCTTCTCCCAGTTCGAAGCGCTAGAGGCGGATGCAGCCTTTGATCGGGTACTCTTTGACGGTGCCGAATTTGGGACGAATGCGGCGGTGGGCTCCGTTGAGGAGCAGGAATACCTGGGGATCCCAGGGCTTTTGGAGCCCGACCAGGTCTCCACATTGCTGCGCGAGCGGCAAAAAGAGCAGTTGAAAGCCCAGCGTCAGGAGGCGGCTGCTGCCGCCCAGCGGGCCCAGAACGCGGGTCTGGATGAGCACCGCCGCCGGAAGGCTGCCCGCAAGGAACTGGCCAGTATTGTGGCAGCGTGGGCGCGGCGATCGGGCCTGCCACACGGAGTGATCCACAATGATCTGCGGCGGATCTGCGGCGGCCCGGAGGTCACCCGCGCCACCGCCGACCAGATTGAGGCGCGCGTAAAACAGGTGCGGCGCTGGTTCGTGGGGAAGTCCTAATCTCCCAGAACCGCGGTGAATCCTAGCCCTGGTCCGTATCTTCGAGCCACTGCACCCGGCCATCAAGATAGTAGCCGGCTGGCACGATCCGCAGTTTCCCGGCTGCCTCGGCCGCCCGGAGTACTGGCGAGGTGCGTAGATGATCTCCGGGCTGACCCGTGAGTCGGCACAGCTAAGCACACAACTATGTGGGTGCTGGCCGGTGATTAACTCCTGACGCCGGGCGTCGTGCTGACGCGGATGCGCGGCATTGCCGGTAACAAAACGGCGATTTCCCTCCCGTAAAAGGGGTAAGAGCTTGCGCAGGGGTGACCATATTCCGATCCGAGTCAGCCGTAGCGCTCCTGCTCACTCTTCCAGCTGCTCGTGCACGGTGGGGATGCCCGGCTCACCCTCGGACAACCGCCAAGCGGGGTAGGGCAGCTCATTGCGGGCTGCAATATGCCGTTCCCGCGCAGCCGCCAGTGCCTCCGGTCCGCGATGATCTTCGTTAATCTCACCGTCGCGCACGAGTTCCACTTGGAGTGGGCGGGCACCACGGGCTGCTAACGCAGCTGTGGCGGCTTCAGCGTCGGGGGAGGCAATAATCAGCTCGACGGCGGCGTGCCCCTCAGCAATGACGCGCCCGGCATGCTTGCGCCCACCCACGGTCTGCTTACTAGCCGACTTCTTTTGCACCGGCACCCAGGTCCCATCGGCCCCCTTACGGGAAACGAGCTTGTAGACCAGCTCCGCCGTCGGATGGCCCGATCCGGTGACCACCGAGGTTCCCACCCCATAGGCATCGACCGGCGCTGCCCCCAGGGCGGCGATCGCGTGTTCGTCCAAATCTGAGGTCACGGTGATCTTGGTGGAATGGGCCCCGAGCGCATCCAACTGCGCCCGCACGGTGAACGCCTGGGCAATGAGGTCACCTGAATCCAGGCGGATCGCACCCAGCTCACCACCGGCCCGCCGGGCCGCTTCTACTGCCCGCTGCACCCCCTGTTCGACGTCATAGGTATCGACCAGCAGCGTAGTTTGTGGCCCCATCCGCGCGATCTGCGCATCGAAGGCTTCTTCTTCGGAGTCGTAGAGCAGGGTGAAAGAATGGGCGGCGGTGCCGATGGGCTTAATCCCGTAATCACGCCCGGCTTCCAGTACTGAACTACCCGCAAATCCGGCGACGACGGCCGCCCGCGCAGCCGCTACAGCGGCTGCCTCATGCGTGCGGCGCGCGCCCATTTCTAAGCATGGCCGGCCGTGGGAGGCTGTGGTCATGCGGGAGGCAGCCGAGGCGATAGCGCAGTCGTGATTGAGGATCGACAGAAGCACGGTTTCTAGGATGACTCCCTGAGCGAAGTCCGACTCGACCGTAAGCAGCGGGGAACCGGGGAAGTAACACTCGCCCTCGGGATAGCCGGTGATAGTGCCGGTGAAGCGGTAGTCACCGAGGTATTCCAAGGTCCGCTCGGACAGCGCAGTGGCGCTGCGCAGGTAGTCGAGCTCCGCCGCCTCGAAGCGAAAGTTCTCAACCGCATCTAGTGCCCGCGCGATCCCGGCCACCACTCCGTAGCGGCGCTTGGCGGGGAGTCGGCGGCCAAAGAGTTCGAAGACGGATTCACGTTCAGCGTGCCCGGTTTCCAGGGCGGCATCGATCATGGTCAGCTCGTACATATCGGTCAGCAGAGCGGTGGTGGGAGTCGTCATGGAAGTCACCCTACCGGTTGCTCGTCATCCTCGCCGCCGTGCTTTTCGTGATACCGGTCAATGATTTTGGTGGGATCGTTGAGGTAGTCGCGAATCGCCCAGAAACCCGCTCCAATTGCCGCTCCAGCGGGCCCTTGGGTGGCAGGGTGGAAGCGGATGATGCCAGGAGCATAGCCAAGAACTTGACGCTCGAGTTCGCTGCGGGCTTCCTGTTCGAGCACGGGGAGGAGCTCACGCAGCCAACCACCGATGACGACGTCGGGGATATCGATGACGTTGACGATCCCGCCGATGACTCGACCCAACGCCTGGCCTGCCCGTGCCAGTGCTGCCCGCGGGGCGGCTTCACCGGCGTCATAGGCGGCGCGTAGATCCGCTGCACTGGCGTCGTCTGGCAGCCCGGCGGCCCGCAAGAGGTTGGCACGACCAAGGAATAGTTCCAGACAACCGCGCGCGCCACAACCGCAAATGTCGCCGTCGGGATCGGCACATACGTGCCCGACTTCGCCCGCTTGACCGTTTACCCCCTTGAAGAGCCTCCCATTGACGAGGAGGGCGCCGCCGATACCGTAGTCCCCAAAAACGTAGATGTAATTGGCTGGGTCGGGAGGACTGAAGGGGGTGGATGTGAGGGCTAAAATCCCGGCCATATTTGCCTCATTGGCTACGCAGGTGGGGGCCCCGAACTGTTCGCTGATATCCTCCAAAGCCGTGATGCTGGCGTCATGCCAGCCAGCATTGGGGGCGCTGACGCGCGGGGGGTTGCCATGGGAGATGACCCCTGGCAGGCCGATACCGATCCCCAGTAGTTCTGGTTCTGGGAACTCCCGGCGGGCAGCAGATAACGCTTGGGAGATGAGTGTATAGGTGCGGTGGAGCGCCTGGTTGGGAGTGCGGCTGAGGGATTGATATGAACGCACACACTCGGCAAGTACTTCGCCGTCGTAATTGATAACGACGACGTGAGTGAAGCGGACGTTGAGGTCCAACCCAATCGCAATATAGCGACCCCGGCTGGCGTACACATTGGCGGCGGGCCTGCCCCGGCCTCCCAGGATCTGGGGTGAGGATTCCACTGCTAAGCCGCAGGCCAGGAACTCATCGGCAAACCGGGAGGTGGTGACGCGGGTGAGCCCGGTACGGCGGGCGAGCTCCGCGCGAGAAACACCGTCGGGGCTGCTGACGATCTCGCGTAGCGTCGTGAGCATATTGGCACTGCGCACCACCGCTACCTGGGTTGGGCCGTCGGCACTGGCGGCCAAATTTTTGGGTGTGTCCACAGCTTGACTCTACCCGATCGCATAGAATAGCGTATAACTATTTATAAAATGGAGCTTACAAAAGGCGTGGTGGATACAAGGTCACCCGCTGGCGACGACGCCAATGCCGCCGTCGCCTTCGACATTTACTCCAAGAAACAGGGGCGCCGCTGCGTCATCGGCATGTTCATGCAGGCGCGCAAACGCAATGAGGTCACCGTCGCGGCTGCGGGGGAGTCGGCTAAACCAGCCGGTGCTTCCCCAGCGAGTAAGACGGCTGCTGGCCCGGTAGCAGTGGCGGTAGAAGCCGATTCCGAGGCCGCCCGCGCCGCTGCGTCGTCGTGCACCGGAGCAGCCCGGAAATAACCCGGCGCGATTTCCCGCCCCGAATCGAGTGGGAGGTGAAACAATAGCTGTGATGATCCTCCAAACACAGCTCACTGTCCCGACGGAGCTGGCCGATGCTCAGGCGACGGCCACCCAAGCCCCCATCTGGCAGATGATTGTGTGGGATGATCCAGTAAATCTCACTGATTACGTCACCTATGTGTTCCGCCGGCACTTCGGTTACTCCCAAGAGCGTGCCGAGGAGCTTATGTGGCAAGTCCACAATGAGGGGCGGGCGATTGTCACAGCAGGGGAGCGAGATCTGATGGTTCACCACTGCGAGGCGATGCACACATACGGTCTATGGGCAACGGTGGCGCAAGCACAATGAACCCGTTCACTCGCACCCTCGCCGGCTACGAAACCCGCCTGGATCCGGGCATGACCGATCTTCTGGTAGGGGCCAGTTGTTATCTCTTGCAGGTCATGGGCGAGCCGATTGAACCAATTGATGACCCGTTGGTGGCCCTGGAGTTCCAGCCCGAGAGTACCGACCCCGCAATTATGGCGATGGTTAGCGGACAGCCCACTGCACACGCACCCGGCAGTGACGATCCGGTACTCACGCGTTTGCTGCCGCCCATGAGTGTGGAGGATCCCGACCTCGCTGCCGAGTTACGCGCCCAAACCTACAGCCGAGTGGCAGCCCGCAAAGCAGAACAGTTGCGCAACCTGCGTGACTGTGTCATCGATGATACCGGGCTAATTGTCATCCCAACTGACCAGGCTGCAGCGATCCTGGCGGCCCTGAGCGATATCCGTTTGCTGATCGCCAACCGGCTGGAGCTGCAGCTCGGAGATGAGGCCGATCACCTCCAGGACATCGTTTGGGATATAACCGGGGATACGCTTTCCCACCACGGGGGTCGGCAACTACGCATCCTGGTACATCTCTATCGCTACGCCAGCTGGTGGCAGGCTTCACTCGTGGAATTATTGGGCGATGAACTCCCTGCGGCCTAGGCTCACAATGTGAGTGGTGCTCCGATCGGGATTTTTGATTCAGGCGTAGGCGGCCTCACGGTAGCGCGTGCCATCTTAGATCAACTTCCGGATGAATCCCTGCTCTATATCGGGGACACCGCGTACAGCCCTTACGGCCCCCGCCCGATTGCCGAAGTGCGTCACCGCGCCCTGACCGTGATGGATGAGCTGGTAGACCAGGGCGTGAAACTTCTGGTAATCGCTTGTAATTCCGCCACAGCTGCTGCGGCACATGATGCCCGCGAGCGCTACACTCGCCACCAGGGAATTCCGGTGATCGAGGTTATCCATCCGGCAGCACGGGCCGCGGCAGCGGCTACCCGTAGCGGCCGGATCGGCGTCATCGGCACCGAAGCTACGATCACCTCCGGCGCCTACCAGGATGCCTTTAGTGCGGTGCCTGGGCTCCAGTTGAGCACGCAGGCATGCCCCCGGTTTGTGGAGTTCGTGGAGCGCGGCATCACCTCCGGCCCGGAGCTACTGAGCGCCGCCGAGGAGTATTTGCGGCCTATCCGCACCGCCGACGTCGATACCCTCGTCCTCGGTTGCACCCATTATCCTCTGCTAACCGGCGTGATTTCCTATGTGATGGGGGAGGATGTCACGCTGGTATCCAGTGCGGAAGAAACCGCTAAGGACGTCTACCGGACCCTGACCGCGCGGGATTTGCTTGCGCCGCCTGGCACGGGGGCTAGCCACCGTTTCCAGGCTACTGGGGACGCTCGCCCATTCGCCGCTCTGGCGCAGCGCTTCTTGGGGCCGATCGTAGGCCAGGTGGAGCCGATCGAAACGAGGTCGCTATGAAACTGACGATTATCGGGTGTACCGGGTCGATGTCTGGCCCGGAATCGGCTTCCTCGTCCTATCTGGTGCAGGCCCCGGACGAGACGGGGCGGATATGGTCCCTGCTGCTCGATATTGGCTCCGGTGCACTTGGGGCGCTGTGGCGGGTTTTCCCGCCCTCCCAGCTGGATGCGATTATTTTGTCCCATATGCACGCCGATCATATGGTGGACATGATTGGGATGCATGTGTTCCGTCGCTGGCATCCCGATGGCCCCCTCCCGCCCCTTCCCGTTCTCGCACCGGCAGGTGCGGTGGAGCGGGTGCGCGGCGTCGGCGGTGACCCTGAAACCGAAACGTATGCGGGCGAATTCACGTTCTTGGAACACACCCCCGCTGAACCCCGCCAGATCGGGCCGTTTTTTGTGGAGTCGTTCCCGGTGCGCCACCCGGTACCGGCGTTCTCCACCCGTATCACCGGCCCCTCAATCCATCCCGGTGAACAGGTGGTGCTGACCTATTCGGGGGATACTGATATGTGCGATTCCCTAGTGGAATCGGCTCGGGATGCTGATGTGTTCCTGTGTGAGGCGGCGTTCCGCGAGGGGATGGATACGGTGCGCGGGATTCACCTTACGGGCCGGCGGGCCGGGCAGGTGGCCAGCACTGCGGGACCGAAAAACCTAGTGCTCACCCATATTCAGCCGTGGACGAACCCGCATGATGTGCTTGCCGAAACTCTCGATGTGTGGCAGGGGCCGACCGCCATCGCGCAAGACGGGGCGATCTGGGAGTTCTAGGGTTACTGGCGACCGCTAAAGCCAGCAGCGGGATCGAGAGAGCGACAACGGTCGGTCTTATATGATGCAGTGCGCATAAACGTTAGTGAGTTCAAGACTTATGCGTCTAAACGTTAGTGAGTGTAACGGGGTTCTTTAGGGCGTGTAAGCTCGAGTTTTTGTTGCTTATTTGAACATGATTAAAGCTCGTCACCTTTTCTTGAAGCGTACTGGGTTTTGTTCCTACCTGTTTTTGAGAGGATTGGAACATGCCGAAGAGGTATTCACAAGAATTTAAGGACCGTGCGGTGCGGATGGTCGCCGATCGCCTTGCTGATGACCGGTCGT
>JAEWHO010000017.1 GCA_023387755.1 Actinomycetes bacterium
GCTCTAACCGCGGCCATGAATCCTCGCTCGGCGATCTCGTAGCTGATGCGATGAAGGAGAAGATCCTCACCACTGCGGGTGAACCGGTCGATATCGGCATCATTAACGCCGGCGGCCTGCGTAAGGATCTGGTCCCGGTGGACGGGAATCTGACCTATAAGCAGACCTATGACGTTATGCCCTTCAGCAATCAGGTGGGCTACGTGACGATCACTGGTGCTGACTTCAAGCAGGCGCTGGAAGAGCAGTGGAAGACCGATCTGAACTCCCAGAACTCCCGCCCGATGCTCAAACTCGGCATCTCCTCCAATGTGAGCTACACCTACGATCCGGCCTTGCCCTACGGCTCGCGTATCACCTCGGTACTGCTGGATGGCAAACCAATGGATATGGCTAAGAAGTACACCGTCGGTTCGGTGACCTTCCTCCTGGCTGGCGGTGACAGTTTCAAGGCACTGACCAATGGTGGCGATTACGCGATCATCGATGATTATGATCGGGACAAGTTCAATGAGTACCTGGCCGAACACCCGGGTGTGAAGCCGCGGGCGATTAAGTCATCCGTGGGTGTATCGCTGCCGCAGGGCACCGTCGATGGGGAAACATTCGGCATCGACCTGCGTGGTCTTTCCTTCACCGAGGGGCCGTCTAAGACGGAGTCCGTCACCGTCAAGGTCGGCGATCAGACCGTGAAGGCGGCTGTCGACAACTCCATTGTGGAGCCCAACGCCAACAGCCCCGAGTCCATCATCACTACTGACGGTGCCGGCCAGGCGAGCCTGACTGTTACCTCCCCGCTGGTGGAATGCCCGGGCGCGGAAGATGTCGTGAAGCTGCCCGTCACCATTGAGGGTGATTTTGGAGAGCTCGTCTCTGCCGAACACGGCCTGGTGGTAGAGCAGACCTGCACCCGCACGGCCCCAGAGCCGACCGAGGAGCCTACTGTGGCTCCGACCGTAGCGCCGACTCAGGATCCGACTGTGGCCCCGACGGCCGCGCCGGTTCCGCCGAAGCCCGGTCTGCCGATTACCGGTAGCGAAGCTGCGGGCCTCGGCGTCATCACCGTGGCGTTGCTGATGGCTGGAGGCGCTGCCCTGGCTGTCCGCCGCCGGATGGACGCTAGCTAATCAGCTAGTTCAGGACGCTTAACAGCGGCCTATCCCACACGAGTGGGGGCGGTAGTACTACCGCCCCCACTCTGCGTTTATGATCGCGCTTCGTTTATGGTCGCTCAGCTTCTCCGATAACTCAGCGTTTGCGATACAGAGTTTTGCGCTGGTACTTCGGCTCTGAGGTCACCAGTGCCCCGAGATTACGGAAAATCCCCTCATCCACTGAACCCAGGATCGTTGTCGTGTGCACATCGCAGCCCCGTAGATTCTGTAGCTGCTCCAAGGCCGCGCGGGCGTGATCACTGGTAGTAGCTGAGGTGGAGAGGGCAATAAGTACCTCATCCGTGTGTAAGCGCGGATTGCGCGAACCCAGGTGCTCCGTTTTCAGTCGCTGAATCGGCTCAATAGCCTGTGGAGCCAGTAGATGCTTATCGGCATCGATCCCGGCTAAGAGTTTCAATGCGTTGAGCAACATAGCGGCCGAGCACCCTAGCAACGCCGAGGTTTTTCCCACCACAATCTGCCCGTCGGGCAATTGCAGTGCCGAGCCCGGCGCACCGGTTGCTCGCTCCACCGCGAGAGCGCGCGCGACCACTGCCCGGTCCTGCGAACTCAATCCCATCTTGCCCATCAGCAGGGCTATTCGATCCGAGACGACCGGGTCAGCGTCGTTGCGGCGTTCTTCTACTAGTGCCTTGTAATATCGACGGATCACCTCCTGGCGGGCGGCAGCCCGACAGGCGTCGTCGTCGTGGATACAATTACCGACCATATTGACGCCCATATCGGTGGGGGACTGATACGGGCAGCTCCCACTGGAACGTTCCAGCAATTGGCGCAGGAGTGGGAAGACCTCCACATCGCGGTTGTAGCTGACGGCCTGCACCCCGTACGCCTGCAAATGGAACGGATCGATCATATTGACATCGTCGAGGTCCGCTGTGGCCGCCTCGTAGGCCATATTGACCGGATGGTCGAGCGGGATATTCCAGATGGGGAAGGTCTCGAATTTAGCGTAACCAGCCTTAATCCCGCGTTCGTCGTCCTGATAAACCTGCGAAAGGCAGGTGGCTAATTTACCGCTGCCCGGGCCGGGGGCGGTGACGATAATGAGGTCTCGAGTGACTTCCACATACTCATTGCGCCCAAAGCCCCGCTCAGAAACGACGTGATCCACGGCGGCGGGATAACCCGCGATGGTGCGGTGCCGGGCAACTTTCATCCCCAACCGTTGCAGGCGGGAACGGAACGCACGGGCGGCAGCCGGGGCTTCATCGATCTGCGTGATCACCACATTTTCGACCAGGAACCCGCGTTCCCGGAAGACGTCGACCAGCCGCAGGGTGTCCTCCTCGTAGGAGATTCCGAGGTCGGCCCGGATTTTTGTGGCGCCCAAATCGCGGGCATTAACGACGACGACGATTTCCAGCTCGTCACGCAACTGCTCCAGCATGGCGATCTTGTTATCAGGCGTGAAACCGGGCAGGACGCGGGAGGCATGGAAATCATCGAATAGCTTGCCACCCATCTCCAGATAGAGACGGCCCCCCAATTCCGCTCGGCGCGCAGCGATATGGTCTGACTGCATCGAGATATAACGGTCGCGATCAAAACCGATACGAGCAAGCTGCACAGTGGACATCCCAATCCTCCCGATATGACTACCCTCTGAGCTTAGCCTCTCGTAGCGGCCGGCTCCGACACGCCCGGTGCGGCACCGTACAATAGGGAAGAATCGCCAACGGTGGAGAAGGAGCGGGGAGCAACACATGGAATTACCGCGGATTGCTGTGGGGGCCCTGGGGGGAACAATCGCGATGGTGCGGCGCGGTGATGACCAAGGGGTGAGCCCCGCCCTTGCGGCCGATGACCTTGTGGCAGCAGTCCCCGAGATTGCGACCGTCGCAACCGTGCACACGCAGACGATATCCAATGAACCCTCACCCCACCTCACCTTCACGCACGTGTACGATGCTTTCTGCTTCGCCACGGAACAGGTTGAGGCAGGCGCGGTCGGGGTTGTGCTGACCCACGGTACAGACACATTGGAGGAGACAGCCTTTGCGCTCGACCTGCTCTGGAACCGCCCCGAACCGCTCATCATCACCGGTGCCATGCGCAATCCTGATCAGCCAGGCGCAGACGGCCCGGCAAATCTGCTCGGCGCTGTCATGACAGCCTTATCGCCGCACGCCCGCGACTTGGGGGTATTGGTGGTGGCCAATGATGAGGTACACGCCTCCCGGCATGTAGCAAAAACTGACACTAGTGCGGTGCAGGCATTCTGCTCCCCCGGGTGGGGCCCGCTCGGCCGCATCATAGAGGGCAGGGTACAGATCGCATTCCGTCCGGCTGCGAAGTCAGGAGTACTGCCGAGTTTTCTCACGCAACCTTGTGCTGCCACTACGATGGCCCACGCGGCAGCAGATACTCCGGTGAATATTCCGATCATTGAACTTGGTTTAGGCGACGACGGTGCTTATCTCCCGAACCTGAGCCAATCTGGGCGGGCAGTGATTATCAATGCGCCGGGTGGCGGGCACATGAGCCCGGCAGCTGCTGAGCGCTGCATTGCGCTCGTAGATGCTGGGGCGCCCGTTATTATCGCCACTCGCACCGGTCAAGGGCCGACCTTGAATCACACCTATGGTTACGTGGGCGGAGAGATCGATCTGGCCCGCCGCGGCATGATCTTTGCCGGCCATCTGCGTGCCCGCCAAGCCCGCATTCTTGCGCATATGTTCCTCGCATCCGGCGGCACGCCGGCCGCTCTCAGCCGCGCCTATGCAGTGTGGGGGAGCGCGGGCTTCACTACCACAGGGTGGTGACACGCCGCTCAGCCAACTCCACCCGCCAGGCCCGGTGGCAGGCATCAATAACCGCTTGGCGTGATTTCGGTGACCATACGACATAGCACTGGGCCATATATTCGGCTTCGGAGGTATGCCGACGATCGACAGGCAGTTGCCAGGCCGCAACCTCCCTCGCCGTGGCGTCGAGGATACGAATCCGAGGCCCAGTATGGTCGAGGACCACGGTGTAGGCGCCGTCAGGGCAAAACCCGCCAGTGATGACATGCCCGAGGCTTGGCATATCTTGCAACCCCGCAGCGGGGGAAAACTCCAGGTTGCCGTGTTCGTGATGATCGCAGTAGGTTAGATGGGCGGCGCGGCCATCCGGCGTGACGGCGACGCTGATGATAGGGATCCGGGTGGGCAACTGGTAGCGCTCGGCGTGGCCGGTCTCTAAACAGACCAGGGCAACGCAATTACCTATTCTCGAATAGGTAGCACACATCCGCCCATCAGGTGTGCACGAAGCCTGCAGGTCGATGGGTAAATCCTGTGCTACCAGGCGGCAGCCGAGCAGCCAATCTCGCCACCACAGATCCATGATTCCGCGTTTGCGTTCATCTGATAGATACAGCACACCGCGGCTGTGAACCTGGAGCAACCGGTGCGTAATTCCCGCGCCGTGGGCGAGTAGGTGTAAGCCTTCTAAGCCGGCAGGCAGATACGTGGCAACGAGATTGAGGAGAGACAGTTGTGAGGCCGAACCCACTCCCCAGTCGTGTTCGATGACGACGGTGCGCCGGCCAGGTACGTAACGCCCTGTGCAGTGGGTGCCGGTTGCGGTCAGTTGCTGTACTACGCCCGCGGGGGTGAGTTCAAATAATTGCAGTGACCGACGAGTAGAGGCGGGCACATGTAGTGTGTTGCCACGCGCTGCGGGGAGGGAACTTGGAAGTGCCTGCAATAGCACCTGCCCGCTCTCAGTGATATCGACGGCGTGCAGATCCGCTTGTGCCGCCGGAAGGACCGGATCACGCACTGCCACATGTGTGTCCTGGGGCATGACGTCATTGTGTCATAGATCGCATGATCTGGGAAGGGAAGTCCACGCGGGTGTGGGCCGTCAATAGGGGGCACGCGGGCCGTGGGGCACAATAGGGGAGTGTTCCATATTGTCTTCCACGAACCGCGTATCCCGGGTAATACCGGTGCTGCCATCCGCCTTGCCGCCTGCACCGGGGCAACCCTCCACCTGATCGAGCCGCTCGGTTTCGATTTTTCAGACGCCCACCTCAAACGTGCAGGACTGGACTACCATGACCTTGCCGATCTCATCATCCACCCCCATATTGATCACCTCTTCGAAAGCCTGCCCCACGCACGGGTATGGGGTTTTTCAGGGCGCACGACGGCGTCATATGCGCAGGTCAGCTATCGGGAAGGCGATGTGCTCCTCTTCGGCTGTGAACCGACCGGGCTGCCCGAGTCAGTGCTCACAGATAGCCGACTGACCGGGCTGGTGCGCATCCCGATGCTGCCGGGGCTGCGGAGTTTGAACCTCACCAATGCTGCCTCCATCGCGGTCTACGAGGCGTGGCGGCAGTGCGGTTTTAGTGGCGGTCAGTAGACGCTTACGCCGGGGCTACGCGGCCAATACTGGGGCACCGGGCGGGGCGCTGCGGCCGGGGTTTAGCCCTGTGGCCGGAGAGCGTAGCAAGCTACCGCCGCTGCAGCCGCCACGTTCAGCGAATCCACTCCGTGGGCCATCGGGATACGGACCGTACTATCGCAGGCCGCAATGGTGGCAGGCCGCAGGCCATCTCCCTCGGTGCCCAGCACAATAGCGAGGCGCTCGTGGTTGGCTGCTGCCAGGTCGTCTAGCGTGATCGACTTCTCGCTCAACGCCAGCGCGGCGAGGTGGAAGCCAGCTTCCCGCAGCACCGCAGTATCGCCCGGCCAGGAATTCAGGCGGGTGAAGGGAACCTGGAATACCGTGCCCATCGAGACCCGCACCGAGCGGCGGTAGAGCGGATCCGCACAGGAGGGGGTGACGAGGATGGCGTCGAACCCCAGGGCGGCAGCCGAGCGGAAAGCCGCTCCCACATTGGTGTGGTCCACGATATTTTCCAGCACCATCACCCGGCGGGCATCCGCAATAACGTCCGCCACGGGCGGTAAGAGGGGCCGCTGCATAGCTGCCAGAGCACCGCGATGCAGGTGGAAACCGGTAATCGATTGTAGGAGTTCCTCGGACCCAAGCAAAATGGGCACTTCGCCGCCGTCCTCGCTTCCCGTTGCGGTAGCAATAACGGGCCGCATATCCTCCAGCCACTGCGGTGCCATGAGCATCGAACGGGGCCGGTGCCCGGCTGCTACCGCCCGCCGGATGACCTGGGAGGATTCGGCCATGTATAGGCCACGTTCAACCTCCAGGCTGCGCCGCAGTTTCACATCGGTGAGCTGGATGTAGTCAGCCAGATAATCAGACAGTGGCGAAACCGCCCCGGCTGCGGCCGGGGCGGCGTCGTCGGGAAGTGGAATGATCATGCGTCACAGTGTGCCGCTGCCACGGCCAGCTTCAATGCAGTCTGGAACTTGGTTTCGCGATCCTCAGCGCTCATATCTTCCGAATGGTCGAGCAAGTGGTCAGAGACGGTGAGGATGGTCAGGGCTTCGCGCCCGAATTCAGCAGCCACACCGTACATGGCGGCTGCCTCCATATCGACCCCGAGCACGCCGTAGTCAGCGAGTTTCTCCGTTTGCCCCGGCACGGCCAGGTAGAAGTGATCGCGGGAGATGATCGTGCCCACGTGGACCTTATCGCCGTCCTCAGCCGCATTAACGGCCGCCTGAGCCAGGCGGAAGGAGGCGACTGCGGAGAAATTAACCCCGGGAATGCGCTGCTGGTTCATATTCGAATCCGTATGCGCGCCCAGGGCGACGACGGTATCGCCCACCTTGACATGCGGGGAAATTCCGCCGGTGGTGCCTACGCGGATCACTCGCTGAACACCATAGAACTTGAACAGCTCGGTCACGTAAATCGTAGCGGACGGCTGGCCCATCCCCGAACCCATGACGGACAGCGGTTTCCCGTTCACCGTGCCGGTAAAGGCGAGCATACCGCGCACCTCGTTGACGCAGCGAGCATCGGGCATCAGCAATTCGGCGATGCGGCGGGCACGCAGCGGGTCACCGGGCATAAGAACTGCCGGCGCAAAATCGTCGGCCGCCGCAGTGATATGGGGAGTAGCCATAAAGATCTCCTTTGAGCTTGTAAGTAGTCTTTTCAATTGTCCCATTGAATGGGAACCCATTAGCCCAGACATTCACCGCTGGTGGCAAGAGGATACTCACCGTCCGTGGCCTGCGGCATAGCGACTCAATCCTGCGTCCCAACTGGTTGCTGCACTACAGAAGTCACCCTGTAGGTAGCGGCTGCATTACAGAAGGCCCCACCGTGCGTAGCAGAGGCTACGTTAATGGGTGTTATCGCGCGAGAAGTACTTTACTCCCGGTTTAGCCGGCCCCAGGAGCTGCTCCAGGGAGACGATTGTGAATCCCTTATCATGCAGCGCCTTGATAATGCCCGGCGTCGCTTTCACTGAAGACTCATGGATATCGTGCATGAGAATAATGGAGCCCGCATGGACCGCAGCGAGGGCACGCCGCGTCGTCTCCTGCACGTCCCGGTTCTTCCAGTCCTCGGTATCCACGTCCCACAGGACGGCGGCTTCGCCTCGGGCAGCCATATCCTTCATGACGGCCGGACTAACCGCCCCATAGGGAGGGCGTACCCACGGGGTTTTCGCGCCGGCTACCTTTTCGATCTCGGCTTGGGTACGGGCGAGTTCGTCATTGACCTTGGCTGAACCGATCTTGGGTAGCTGTGGATGGGTGTAGGTGTGGTTGCCGATGGTGTGGCCGGCTTGGGCGACGGCGGCCGCGACGTCAGGTAGATGGTGGATCGAGCGGCCTACCATGAAGAAGGTCGCGGGGACATTCGCGTCATGGAGGTGGCGGAGCAATTCTAGGGTGTGCTCGCCGGGGCCGTCGTCGTAGGTAAGTGCCACGCAGGCCGCGACTGCGCAATCAACGTTGGGGAGTGTAACCGCGTATTCGCTGGTATTGATCTGCTCGGGAGAGGGCAGACCGGCGAACGGGGTTTTATCGGCGATCGCTTGGTTAATCGCGCGGGCTTGGTCAGTCAGAGTTTCGTCGATGAGGTCCTCATCGAGTGCTATCGCCATAAAATCGGCGCTGCCGGTCATGTCTGGATCTAATACAACCACCGCACCGGCTCCGGTGAGGGTTACATCCGCTAGGCCATTGGGGGCTTGCAAGAGCTCCTGGATGAATTGGTCGGGTGTTTTACCAGCACCGTAGCCTGCAGTTTGCACGGCCGCGGCAACTTCCCGCGCCGCCGCCCGGCGGCCGTCGTCGGTAAATAAATCCTGGCCTGATAGGGTGACGTCTTTCTCGATATCGGTGTAGACGGAAATCGCGTGAAGCGAATTTTGGGCCGTAGTGGTGCTCTGTGACTGGATCACAAACCCCATGTATGGTCCGGCGTGGGAGAGGACGTCCCAGGAGACGGTAAAGGCTGCGTCAGGCTCATTGGCATTGGGCAGGCTGCGGAAGCTGGTACGTTGACCTTCCACAAAGGCTTTGGCATAGCTTTCTAATGACGGCGCTTTTGCGGTCACCGGATAGGCGACGTTGATCTTAGGGCCCTCATCGGTGGAGCTTTCCTGGTACGGGGTGAGATACTCGATTGCGTCAACCCCAAGTCGCTCGGGTACCTTCGCCACATGGGCGCGTGGCACCGCAGTGGACACTGTAGCTGACGGCGTAGGTGGCGGAGTCTGAGTCGCCGGTGTGCACGCCGCCAGAGCGATGCTGGCGAGCACAATCGCGAATGGACGAATGAATTTGCCTTTTGCCGGCACCCTCACGCACTCCTCAATATTGGTCCTTCAGCCTGTGGTCGTGCTGACCCCGTCCAGAGTATCTTTTTGCGCCCCGAATTTTCATGGGCCCAGAGACGCAAATATGCGTACGTCTGTGGTCGCACGGCCCGCGTGGTCTACATTTCCATAAAGGTTGTTGGATCTCCACCGATACGGCCGCGTTCCATGTCCATCAACGAGGCTACGTCAGGCTCAGAAAGGGGCACGTTGGCCGCGGCAAGATTCTCTGCCAACCGCGCCGGGCGGTCCGACTTTGGCAGGGGAGTGATCCCCCGGGCCAGCTGCCATGCCAACAGAACTTGGCCAGCGGTGCACTCGTGGGTCGCAGCGAGGCGTTGCACCAGCGGCTCAGCGAGGAGGTCTGTTTTGCGCCCGAGCGGGGACCACCCCTGGGTGGCAATGCCGTGGTCCTGATGAAACTCGACCTGCTCGGCCTGCGGGAAATAGGGGTGCAGCTCTACCTGGTTCACCGCCGGATACTCGCCAAATTCGCGGTGGATCGCCTCCAGATGCTCGGGCAGGAAATTCGAAACTCCCACCTGCAGGATTAAGTCGTCTTCGCGGGCGTAGAGCAGTTGTTCATAGGAGTGGAGGTACAGGTTTAACTCCGGCAGGGGCCAGTGAATGAGATAGGCGTCCAGATAGTCCAAGCCGGTGGCGCGCAGCGAATGTTCGACGGCGGTGCGGGCCTGGCGGCCTTGGTCGCTACCGCGGAGTTTAGAGATGACCTGGATATCTTCCCGAGGCGTGGCGCTGTTGCGTACGGCTCGCCCCACTTCGGCCTCATTGCCGTAGAGCGTTGCCGTATCGATGAGGCGGTAGCCCATATCGAGTGCCGTTGCCACGGTGGTAGCGGGATCCGCCAATTTATAAGTACCAAGGCCGATCCGGGTAGTATTGTCCTTCGCCATGCCCCTAGTGTGCCATGCCCGGGAATGCTGCCGGGTTGGGGTGTGACGGAGAGAGGAATGATGTCGCATACTGCCGATCCGGTGAAACTGGTTGCCTTCGATTTAGATGACACCTTAGCGCCGTCGAAGAGCCCCACCTCGCCAGCGATTGCCACAGCGCTCACGGAACTGCTTGCCCACGTACCCGTATGTGTTATCTCCGGAGGACGCTTCGAGCAGTTCCAAAAACAGCTGCTGCCAGCCCTCGATCTGAGCCCGCACCTGGCCGAGCGCTTGCACCTAATGCCCACTTGCGGCACCCGCTATCTGCGCTATCAGAGCGGGCAGTGGAAGGAAATCTACGCGCGGAACCTTCCCGCGGAGCAGCGCTGCCAGGCATTGGCCGTACTGGAGAAAAAAGCCCGCGAGCTCGGGGTGTGGGAAGAAGACACCTGGGGGCCGGCGCTGGAGGACCGCGGTTCTCAAATCACCTATTCGGCGCTGGGGCAGCAAGCCCCAGTCAGCGCCAAGATGGCGTGGGACCCCAGCGGTGAGAAAAAGAATCGTCTGCGCGATGCGGTCGCCCGGGAACTGCCAGATTTGGAGGTGCGCTCAGGCGGTTCGACGTCGGTAGATATCACTGCCCGCGGGGTAGATAAGGCCTATGGAATGCGTCAACTCGCCACTGCGACCGGCATCGGGCTGGAAGCCATGGTTTTTGTGGGCGACCGACTTGACCCCCACGGTAATGATTATCCGGTGCTGGAGCTGGGCGTTGAATGTATTGCGGTGGCCGACTGGGAAGAGACAGCCGGGGTTATCACACGTTTATGTGAGCGGATCGCGGGCAACACTCGCGCCTAAAGAGGACTAATGGGACACTGGGATTTATGAGGAATAGCCACGATAACCACGCCATGTCGAACAGCCCAGATCGTCGGGTCGAAGAGCAGACACACCCGGCCCGGAGTACTGCGGAGGCGGAAGGGATCGCTGCTCAGCGAGCCGCTGAGGAGCGGGCGGCCGAAGAACGGGCCGCTGCTGAGCGGGCGGCCGTTAAGGAACAAAAACGCCGCGATGAGGTTATTGAGCGGGAACAGAAAAAAGTCCGGGCTGCAACCCAAGCGCGTGATAAGGCTGAAAAGGAACGCCAGCGGGCAGTCCAGCGGGTGCAGGAAGCCGGTGGCAGTGCCCCCCGTCAATCTTCTGCCCTCCCCTGGATCGCGCTTATCTTCGCCGTCATTGTCGTGGGGTTACAGTGTGCCTACGCCTACAGCACCGGCCAGGTAATCGCAGGTAGCGGTGGAACGAGTTACAAGGTCTTCATGTTCACCTCGCTGGTGCTCTCCCTCGTCACCGTGGTGATCGCCACTGTAGCGCTGGCACAAAAATCCAAACACCGGTGGGCGTGCCTGGTCTCCCTTGGCGTCGGCATTAACGTGCTGGTCGTCAGTATCGCTGCATGGCTTGGCGGGATTGCCACCAGCACCGTGTAGTCTCCTGCGCCTGCGATGACTACACAGCCTGGCCAGGATCGGCATAGCTCCCGCACACCACGCAAGCGTTACCTGGTGGCGCTACTTGCCCTGCTCGGAGTTTTATCTGTGCTGGCAGGGGCCCTGACGGCTACAGCTCATACTGCGGTGGGCCCGCATCGCGCTGACCTCTCTCTGATTATTCGCCCAGAAGTGCGAATTGAGTTAGGTCCGCTTGGTACTATCGCCGTGGACTCGCCCCTGCCCCCACCGTTGGGCGTTCAGGTCGATATTCACGAAGTACCCGCTGCTACCCAGGACGGCAATCTTGCCGCGCAGTTGGGGAGTAATGTTGCTGCCTATGCGGCCCTGGCGGCTCACCCTGAGGCGGCTTTAGCTGGTCCCAGAGATGCTCTCATTGCGGAGATTCTTGGCCGTTCAGCGGTGATTTTTGGTCTGGGGTTACATCTGCTCGCTGCCCTGTGGCTGAGCGGTCGCGCGCAGGCCTTCGCCGTCATTAAAGAACACCTGCACCGGCCTGTGGTTGCCCCCCTAGCCGTTGCCGTGACAGCGACGGTAATCGTCGTCGTCCTGGCTCCTACGCTACGGGCACCGCTCAACCAAGGACGTACCGTTGCGGCCCTGGCAAATACCCCGTTCGCGAATATCCGCGTGGTGGGACAGCTCGGGCCTATCCTGGACGCCGCTGGGGGAGCGATAGCTGCCAAGGTGGAGGAAACCGATAATTTCTACGCAGCCGTCACCACTGAAGTACGCCAGAAGTTATCGCCACCAGCCACCTCTGCGACGTACCAGACGGTCACGGCTCAGGCTGAAGTAGGCCCGCAGGAGCGGACTGAGGATATTGCCACCATCCTATTCATCTCCGATCTGCACTGTAACGTTGCGCTCGCCTCGACCATCGGCACTATTGCCGACCAGATAGGTGCGGATCTCATTATTAACGGAGGAGATACAGCCACATCCGGTTTTGAGGCAGAAAGATTTTGTGTTGATATGCAAGCCGCGGGCTGGGGTGAAACTCCCGTAGTAGTGGCAGACGGTAACCACGACTCGATCATCACCGGGCAACAGGAGGAAGCTGCCGGCTGGAATGTGCTCCGTGGTAAGCCGATTACGGTGGCAGGGCTTACGTTCCTGGGGGATTCAGACCCTACGTTGACTGTGATTGGCCAGGGCACGCATGCGGTGCGGGAGGAGTCAAAACTCGACGTCGGGGAACGGATTGCCACCGCTTCATGTGACCAACCCACCGATATCGTCGTTGTTCACGACCCGATCGCTGCTAAAGCGCCCGCTAATAAAGGTTGTGCCCCGCTGTGGTTAGCCGGCCACATGCATAAGCGGATAGGCCCGACTCTACACAGTGGCCTAGGGCCACAGGTACGCTTTGTAAACGCTGCCACGGGACGCGGATTAACCGAAAATACCGTCATCGGGAAGATGAATTCCGACGCGGAAATGACGATCATCCGGTACGACCGCACCCACCGCCAGGTGATTGATTTACAGATTATTGCGATTCGTCCCGATGCGACCTTGCAGGTAGAGCCGAGGATAGCGGTGGCGGACCTGGTTGATACTGCGGTGCGGGACAGCTTAGATGAGAGCTCAGCGGACTCGGTTGCCTCGCCGACCACTACTAAAGGAAAATAAGGCACAGTTCACCCTGCTCCCGTGAAGTGAGGACCTCATGGCCAGAACGCGCCCCAACCGCCCTTCTGCCACGCCGCCTAACGCGCGCCAATTCGGTGTGGTAGTGGCGCTATGTGCCCTGGTGGCCCTGGCGGCCAGCATCGCCCTGCTCTACTCCGAACTCGCCCATCTAACCAACCCTTACGCAGACGCCCAGTGTGACATCAATGCGCTGATTGGCTGTGGCACCTCGATGCACAGCCCCCAGGCGCACCTATTATGGGGGCTACCGAATTCTGTTGCGGGGATTATGGCGTTTACCGTTCTGCTTCTGGTAGGGCTTTTGCAACTATCGCGTACTGCGTTGCCGCGCTGGCTATGGGCGGGGCTCGTTCTCGGGAGCTGCGGGGGCCTAGCATGGGTGGCGTATTTTGCCTACCAGTCCATCATGGTGTTTCATGCGCTGTGCCCCTATTGTACCGTCGTGTGGCTTATGACCATTCCGACGGCGGTGTTCATAGTCGGTTACGCCCTGGCCGCTGGTCACCTGCCCGGGCGCGAATTGGGCCGTCACCTATGGTCGTTTCGGTGGCTATATACCTGTGCCTTACTAGTGGTGCTCTTCCTCGCCGTCGTCATCGGTTTACGTGCCCAAATCGCAGCCGTACTCTAAAGCTCGGCGCGATTAATGCGGGAGCGTCTAGCAGGTGGGCAGCCCACGCTAGGTGGTGCGTCGGTTCGTTAAGATAATCCCCATGAGTGAATCGACGTCGGCGCCCACTCCGGCGCACCGCTACACCGCCGAGATGGCGGCACGTATTGAACACGACTGGCAGCAGCGCTGGAATGAGCCGGGTACCTTCCACGCCGATAACCCGGAAGGGGAATTGGCCGGGCCGAAAGCAGACCGTGACCCCTATTTCCTGCTCGATATGTTCCCCTACCCGTCGGGTAAGGGACTGCACGTGGGTCACCCGCTCGGATTCATTGCTACCGATGTCCTAGCGCGCTACCAGCGAATGCAGGGCAAGAATGTTTTGTACACCCTCGGCTATGACGCTTTTGGGCTGCCGGCCGAACAGTTTGCCATCCAAACCGGCCAGCATCCGCGTATTACCTCAAATAATTCCATTGACAATATGCGCGGCCAGCTCAGCCGGATCGGTTTTTCCTACGATAAGCGCCGCGAACTGGCCACCACCGACGACGATTACGTGCGGTGGACCCAGTGGATCTTCCTGCAAATCTTCAACTCGTGGTACGACCCGAACCATCTCCGCCGAGACGGCGGAACCGGTTCCGCCCGGCCAATCAGTGAGCTGATAGCCGAGCTCGAAGACGGTACCCGCCCAACCCCGGATGGCCGGCCTTTTGCCGAATACAGCGCACAAGAGCGGGCCGACCTGGTCGACTCCCACCGGCTGGCATATATCGCCCATGCGCCGGTGAACTGGTGCCCGGGCCTGGGCACCGTGCTGGCCAATGAGGAGGTCACCGCTGAAGGGCGGAGTGAGCGCGGGAACTATCCGGTCTTCCCTTCCCGCTTGCGGCAGTGGATGATGCGGATTACCGCCTACGCAGACCGGCTCGCAGAGGACCTCGACACCATTGATTGGCCCGAGAGTATCCGCGCCATGCAGCGTAACTGGATCGGTCGATCCGATGGGGCTACGGTGACCTTCGACGTCGAAACCGCCGACGGTGCTCACCACGACCTGGAGGTGTACACCACTCGGCCCGACACACTGTTTGGGGCTACCTTCATGGTGATCTCCCCGGAGCACCCGCTGCTGTCAGATCCGGCTGCCTTGCCGTCGCAGTGGCCGGAGGGCACTCGTGCTGCCTGGCATCTCGGAGCAGGTGACCCAGCCAGCGCCGTCGCACAATACCGCGCCCAGGCGGCCGCCCGCTCCGACGCGGAACGCCAGGATGATGACCGTGAAAAGACCGGCGTCTTCACCGGCCTGTACGGCGCCAACCCGGTGAACGGGGCGGCGGTGCCGATCTTCGCTGCGGATTATGTACTCATGGGGTATGGCACCGGCGCAATCATGGCCGTGCCAGCCCACGACGAACGTGACCATGCCTTCGCCACCCGCTTCGAACTGCCCATTATTGCCACCATGGAGTCTCCCCACGATGTGCAAGAAGAGGCTTATACGGGGGACGGCGTCGTCATTAATTCAGCTAACGATCAGGTGAACTTGAACGGGCTCGATAAGGACGCTGCCAAAGCGGCTATGACCGCGTGGCTGGAGGAATCCGGACTCGGGTATGCGACGACCACGTACCGCCTGCGGGACTGGCTCTTTAGTCGCCAGCGCTATTGGGGTGAACCCTTCCCAGTGGTTTACGATGCCGACGGTATGGTACACGCCCTGCCGGAGACGATGCTCCCGGTAACGCTGCCGCCGATGGACGATTTCTCGCCTCGCACCTTCGATCCCGACGACGCCGACTCGACCCCCGAGGCGCCGCTGGGGCGGGCCCAGGAGTGGGTGGCCGTGGAACTCGACCTGGGTGACGGTCCACAGACCTACTACCGGGATACCAACACCATGCCCAACTGGGCGGGATCCTGCTGGTACGAGATGCGCTACTGTGACCCCACCAATGAGGAACGCCCGATCGGTAAAGCTAATGAGGCGTACTGGATGGGGCCGCGCACTCCAGGCGGATCGGGCGGCGCAGACCTGTATGTGGGCGGCGTGGAACATGCCGTCCTGCACCTGCTCTACGCCCGGTTCTGGCATAAGGTGCTCTACGATCTGGGGCATATCTCCAGCTTCGAACCCTTCCATCGCCTCTTCAACCAGGGGTATATCCAGGCCTACGCCTACACTGATGCGCGCGGCCAATATGTGCCAGCGGAGGAAGTCGAGGGCGATGAGCAATCCGGATTCACCTGGCAGGGCCAGCCGGTAAATCGCGAATACGGCAAGATGGGTAAATCGCTGAAGAATATCGTCACCCCGGAGGCCATGTGTGACGCCTACGGGGCCGACACCTTCCGCCTATTCGAGATGAGTATGGGGCCGCTAGATGTCTCCCGCCCCTGGGAGACCCGCGCGATTGTCGGCTCGCACCGCTTCTTGCAGCGGCTATGGCGCAATATCGTGGACGAAGATACCGGTGAGGTGACCGTCACCCAGGAGGTGCCGGATGAGCAGACCGCGCGTTTGTTGGCCCGCACCATCGCCGATGTGCGCGAAGAGTACGACCATATTCGCCTGAATACTGCGGTGGCGCGGATGATCGTGCTGAATAACCACCTCACGGGTTTGCCAGCGGTGCCGCAGCAGGTGGCCGAAGCACTCATTTTGATGGTTTCCCCGCTTGCCCCGCATATCGCCGAAGAGCTGTGGGCCCGGCTGGGGCATACCGAGTCGCTGGCCTATGAGCCGTTCCCGGTGGCCGATGAGAGCAAACTCGTGGAGGAGACCGTCACCTGTGTGGTGCAGGTGGCCGGTAAGGTGCGGGATCGGTTGGAGGTTGCCCCTTCGATCGACGACGACGCCCTCACCGCATTGGCGTTGGAATCGGCAGGGGCACAAAAATTCCTGCGGGGACGCGAGCCGATGAAGGTGATCGTCCGGGCACCCCGCTTGGTTAATATCGTGCCGCCGCGGGACTAGCCGTGCCTGGGGGCGGTTACGAGACCAGACGGTAGCCCATCCCGGGTACCGTCTCGATCGCGTCCGCCCCCAGTTTTTGACGTAAATACCGGATATACACGGGGGCGACCATTGCGGTCGCCCCCGTGTGGCTTAACCGGCTAGGGGCCGTTCCCGGAGCGCCTGCTGAGTCCGCCCCGGGCATATGAGCGCCAGAGTTGATTTAGCGGCGTCGGGTACCAAAAATTGAACGCGTTATTTCACGGCTGAGGGTACGCCCGGCCGAACGCAACATATCCTCGACCACCCGCGAGCGCCGCTCGGCGGCTTTTTGTTCAGCGCGGCGGGCCGCTTCGGCTTCCTTCTCGGCACGCCGCTGCAAAGCCTCTAGCTCCTTTTGACGCTCCCGCTCGGCTTTCGCGGCGGCCTTAGCCTGTTCCGCAGCGAGTTTCTCGGCCTCTTTACGGGCCGCTTCAGCCTCCTCTTCACGCGCCTTCGCCTCGGCTGCCGCCGCGAGCCGCTCGGTGAGGAGCTCAAAGGCTGACTCCCGATCAATGCGCGTGCCATAGGTGGCGTTCAGCGGAGAATTTGTTACCGCAGCTTGCCGCAACTGGGGTTCAGCTTCCCCCATGACAGCGGCGGGGGCGTACAGGCGCGTGGGGGCCACCTGCGTGGGCCGGCCCTTGGCGTCGAGCACGGTAATGACGGCCTCCCCGGTCCCCAGAGAGGTAAGGACCTGCCCCAGATCGAGTGCGCTGGTGGGGAAAGTGGCCACGGTATCTTTCAGTTTCTTGGCATCGGCAGGTGTGAATGCGCGCAGGGCGTGCTGTACCCGGGCGCCCAACTGGGCGAGCACATCGGCGGGAATATCCTTGGGGGTTTGGGTAACGAAGAAAACCCCTACCCCCTTAGAACGGATTAGGCGAACAGTGCGGATTACTTCCTGCGTGAACGCTGCCGAGGCGCCATCAAAGAGCAGGTGCGCCTCATCAAAGAAGAATACGAGCTTCGGTTTATCCGGGTCCCCAACTTCCGGCAGGGTTTCGAACAGGGAGGCAAGCAGCCACATGACGAAGGTTGCCACCAGCGTTGGCCGGTTAAACACGGCGGGCAGCTCCAAAAGCGAAATAACCCCCTTCGTGCCCTCCTGGCGCAGCAAATCCGAGGTGTCAAAGGCCGGTTCTCCAAAAAACTCATCTCCACCCTGCGCGCTAAGCGCCGAGATCTTCCGCAAAATAACACCCGCGGTGGCACTGGAAATACCACCGATCCCGGCCAGATCGGTCTTACCTTCTGCAGAGGAAAGATGATCGACGACGGCGCGTAAGTCCTTCAGATCTAGCAGGGCCAGCTCCTGAGAATCGGCCCAGTGGAAAATCAGTTCCAGAGCGGAGGTCTGGGTATCGTTTAGTTCCAGCACGCGAGCGAGTAAGAGTGGACCAAAATCGGTCACGGTGGTGCGAACCGGAATGCCCTCGCCCTGTTCACCCAAGCGCAATAGTTGCACCGGGAATCCTTCTGGCTGCCAGTCTTGGCCGAGTGCGGCCGTGCGGGCAGTGAGCTTGTCGTTGCTGGCGCCAGGTTGGAGCAGACCGGTGAGGTCACCTTTAATATCGGTGGCGAAAACGTTCACTCCGGCGCGGCTGAGCCCCTCAGTCATCAATTGCAGGGTGCGGGTTTTGCCGGTCCCGGTCGCGCCCGCAACGAGGCCGTGCCGGTTCATCATCGCCAGGGACAGACCAATGCTGACGTCCGGGCGGGGGACACCCCCGTCCATTAATGCACCGAGCGGTAATGCTTCACCTGCGAACTGGTAGCTGGCGCGTACATCTTCCACCCACGGGTTCAGGGCCTGCGGGTTGGGGCCGGGGACGGCCCGATCATCCTCGGCCTGCGGGGCAGTGTTCTCGGCTGCCGGGGCACCGACGGCGGTGTCAGATGCAGGCGCTGTGGCAGTATCCGGGGTAGTGGCAGCTTCGGCTTTAAGGACTGCTTCTAAGGCTGCCTGCGCGGCTTGGGCCTGGGCGGCGGCTGCTGCGGCAGCTTCTGCGGCGGCGGCCGCCTGTGCTTTCAGGTCGGACAGATCATCAGAGGTCATATCCGCATTGTAAAACCCGCCCGCTCGGCAGGCAGATATACCGGGGTTTGGCTCCGCACCCGCCACCAGCCAACTAGGCTATAGGTATGCCCTTCGCCGTCATCACTGATGCCACGAGTTCCTTGGGGGATGAGCATCTCTCAGACCAGGGCACACCCCCCGCCGTCGTCCCCTCCCCGCAGTGCGTGGGCCTGTGGAGCGTTCCCCTGAACGTCTCTGAGACAACCGATCGGGCAGTGACCTCCCAACCCTCGCTGGCCCAGGTGAGCCAAGTGATGCGGGCTGCTTGTGAGGCGGGGGCGACCAGCGTGGTCTGCCCCGTGATTTCGGCGCGCATCTCCGGAACTGGGCAGGCGTTCACAGCCGCTGCGCAGGAGCTGGGGATCGACCATGAGGTGATCGACACGCGCGTGGTGGGTGGGGCGCTTGGTTTGGCTGCACTGGCGGCTCTACGCGGTACCTCCCCGGCGCAGGCGGCCGCCTTAGCGCGGGAGGTAGCCGCGAAATCGACGACGACGCTTATGGTGACGGACCTGAAGCCGCTCGTCAAAGGTGGGCGCTTATCAGCTCCCACTGCCTCGGTAGGTGCGCTCCTCGGGATCGTGCCGGTCATTGATATTCGGGACGGACAGCTGCGCTTAAGTGAAACCGTGCGGGGTAAAAAGCGGGCCCGTGCGCGCCTGGTGGGGCGCCTGCGCGAGCAGTTGACCGGAAGTAGCCGGGTGCCGAATCGGACCGGCCAAATCTATGACGTAGTGGTGCACAGCCCTGAGCCCGAATTCCCGGAGGCAGTACGCAGCGCCTGTGAGCAGCTTCCTGTACGCACCGTCTACCACTGGGAACTCCCCGCCGTATTACAAGCTCACACCGGCCCCGATTGCTGGGCCATTGCGGCGGCGCCAGCGATGAGATAATCGCGGATAGCTACCTAAATACATGCACAGGGACGCTCGCGGGCGGAGAACCTGGGGATAGAGACTGTGCTGCGGTCCTTGGGGCCCTTAGCGTGAGGCCATGCCTTCGACTGACACTTCTGCCCGCCGTCCGGTACGCGCCCTGCTCAATCCCGCCCACACCCGCGCCGTCATCGCACTGATCTGCCTCGCGTTACTAAGCGCCATCGCATGGCATTGGTGGGGCAGTGGAACCGTCACCCACCCGCGCTCGGCCACAGCAGTACCCGCCACGATTGTTCCCGGGGAAGCCGCCCTCCAGGAGGAAGATATGGGTGGCATCGGTACCACTACTGCGTCTCCGTCTGCCGCAGGGCAATCACAACCCGGCAGTGGGCAGCTCGTACCGGTCTATGTCACCGGTGAAGTTCACACCCCGGGCTTGTACCAGCTGGCTGATACGAGCCTCGTCGCCGATGCCATTAGCGCTGCTGGAGGACTAACCGACCAAGCCGACCCGGCCTGCCAGAATCTGGCACGCACCATTACCCCTGGCGAACATATCCATATCACTGCGCCCGGCCAGGCCCCGCCTGCCAGTGCAGGCTCGGGCGCTGGTGCGGGCGGTGGCACGGCGGCAGGTGAAGGTAGAGGTGAAGGCGGGGGCCTGGTCAATGTCAATACCGCCGACGCCAGCCAGCTACAGACCCTGCCCGGTGTAGGGCCCGCGCTCGCCCAACGCATTATGGAGCATCGAGAGAAAAACGGACCCTTTACATCCGTGACGGATCTCGATGACGTGCCCGGGATCGGGCCCGGCATGATGGACAAACTGCGTGATCGTGTGAGCGTCCAATGAGTGTGCGGGTACCGCTCGACCTCCGGCTCTTACCGCTGGCCCTGGCCACCTGGAGTGGAACGTGGATCATCCTCACCACCGGCTGGTGGTGGGCCGCCCTGCCCGCTGTAGCTGCGGGCGTGCCGGCTCTCATCTATCGGCCGCATGGCCGACACCGACAGCGGTCCTATTCAGCCATCGGGATCGGGGTCGTCGGCGGCGCGCTCTTGGCGACGGCGCTAGTAGCAACCCACGGATATTTTCGCGGCAACGCCCTCGAGCAGGCAGCCGCCAGCGGGAAGGTGGTTGACGTAAACGGCGTCGTGCTCAGTGATCCGAAGCGCACCCCTTTCGGCCAGCAACAGCGTACCCAGGTGCGGTTGCAGCAGGTTTGTACCGGCGACATCTGCGAGCCCAGTAGTGAAATCCTCACCCTCACCACCGCGCAAGAGCTACAGATGGGCCAGCATATTGAGGTCCACGCAATAGCAAAGCCAGCCCGCGCCGGGGAGGAAGCAACCGCTGCGATCACCAGCAATACAGTGGTCGTTACCGCCCCAGCGCGGGGCCTGTATGCCGCCACCGCTGCGATTCGCACCGCCTTCCTCCAGACCGTGCAGGCTCTCTCGCCGGCGGGCCAAGCACTCCTACCGGGGGTCGCCATCGGTGCCCGCAACACCATGCCAGAACAGCTCTCCGCGGATATGAAAATCGCATCACTCACACATCTCACGGCCGTATCTGGTGCCCATATGGCAGTTATTCTGGGCACCGTCCTGGCCCTGGCCGCATTTCTGCCGCGCGCGCTGGCACTGCCCCTAGGATTGGCCACCATCATCGGCATGTATGCCCTGGTCGGCCCACAACCCTCTATCCGCCGGGCGGCAGTGATGGCCGTGGTTATGCTGATCGCCTTCCAGCGGGGCCGGCGCGGGTCAGCCCTGCCAGCTTTGGCCCTCGCCGTCGTCATCAATATCTGCTGGTGGCCCTACAGCGCCACCTCGTATGGTTTCGCACTCTCCGTTAGCGCCACCGCCGGGCTGATCTTGCTCGTACCACTGCTCACACGAGTGCTAAGTCGGCGGCTGCCGGGCCGTTTAGCGACGGCCATCGCGGTGCCGCTCGCTGCACAGCTCGCCGTCGCGCCGTTGCTAGCGACATTGTCGGGCGGAATCCAGCTCTACTCAATACCGGCAAATATGGTAGCGAGCTTAATTTTTGTGCCGCTGCTGCTCGGTGCAATGCTGGCAGCTCTTTTCTCCCCCCTCTGGCCTGCGGCCGCACTCGTGGTCGCGCACGGAGCCGATCTGCCGGCCCGTGCGCTCGCGGGCCTAGCCACCCGAGTAGCGCAGCTACCCGGAGCGCAGCTGGCCCTGCCTGCGGGGGTGTGGGGGCCGGTCTTTGCCGGTGCCGGGAGCTTAGCGATCCTCGCATGGTTGATCTGGCTTGACCGCCGCCCCCGCCGTAGGCGTGCAACAGCCACGTCCGACTGCTCGCAGGCAGTATCCGAGCCAGCACAAAACTGGGTGCCGAGTCGAGACCAGGCAGCTAGACAGGGCCTTATTGGCCGCCTGACGAACGGGAGCTTTAGCCGGCAGGTGAGTATTGCCGTGGCGATATTGCTGGTCGTTGGCGCAGTTGTATGGTGGTGGCCGAGCAGTACCTCCCGATGGCATATCCGCCAGTGCGACGTCGGGCAAGGATCGGCGCTGCTGGCCCGAACTGGGCCGCATTCGGCAATTATGGTAGACACCGGTGATGAGGGTAAAGGCGGCGATACTTGCGTTAAAGCGGCCGGCATCACCGAAATTGACATACTCTTCCTTTCCCATCCTCACTCCGACCATGTACGCGGCTTGGATGCGATCCTCACGGTCGCAGACGTGAAACACATTGTGATCGGCCCCTCCACACATCCGCGTGCTAATCGCGCCCATGTGGAGCAGGTGGCCGCTACCCATCACATTCCCCTCCTCGATCCAGTGCGCGACGGCGGAGCTGTCACAGGGCAGTTCGACGTCACTAACGTGCCCGGACTAGAGCGGTTGGGGTGGGAGTTATGGTGGCCTGACGGCGCAGCAGCGGCAGCTTGGGATACTGAGGAGGGAGCGAATGATCTCTCCCTGGTGGTGGCGCTGGCCGTATACGGGCCCGGTGGGGAGGTTACGGCCCGAGTAGTGGTACTCGGAGATGTCGAGATTCCCGCCCAGGAACGACTCACAAAGCGGCTGCAACAGCGGTGCGGTGCCGTCCACCGGGAGCGGTGCGCTCCCGTCGATATTGTGGTGATGGCGCATCATGGATCGAAGGCACAGGCACCGGCATTGGCCACCTATTTTGCGGCCCCAATCGTACTGGTCAGCGTGGGAACTAATGACTACGGGCATCCCCATCCACAAACCATTGCACTTTACCGGCAGGCCGGCGGTCAGATCATGCGTACCGATGAATCAGGAGCATTGGAGATTGAGGGCACACAGGAAGCTGTCGTCGTGACGCCCGTGGGCGGTCCATGAGAAGGTGGACACGTGCCGCCACGCAAGACTAATCAGATTGACGGGCTCTCCTGGGATCGGGTGGAACTAGCCCCCCTCATCCTCATTCGCGGGCCCGAGACTGTCCTTGCTGAGCGGGCACTTGCCCGCCTTCGCAGCCAGGCTCGCCACGTAGATCCAGACTATGAATACGTGGAGATCGATGCGGCCGCTTACGCCTCCCACCAGCTGTCACAACTGACCTCGCCGTCGTTATTTGGGGAAAGACGTTTTATCGTCTTTAACGGTAGTGAGCATATGAATGACGCCTTTGCTGCCGATATTCATAACTACTGCTCCCAACCGGAAGAAGACTGTTGGGTGGTCGTGTGTTACAGCAAGGGGCAGCGCGGCAAAAAGGTGCTTGACGCGTTAGCTAAGCACAGCCCCGTTGTGGCCTGTAACGCCATCACTAGTGACGGCGAAAAAGCCAGCTTTGTTGCCGCTGAATTCGCGCGCGCCCGTAGGCGAATTGAGAAAGCAGCCGTTATCGCCCTGGTAGAGGCCGTGGGTAGCGATATCGCGGAACTGGCGGCATCGTGTGCTCAGCTCCTCACCGATACCTCTGGCTTAGTCACCGCCGAGGTCGTGCGCCGATACTACGGCAACCGTGTCGAGGCCACCGCATTCGAGGTGGCTAATACGATCGTCGTCGGGCAGCTAGCGCAATCGCTGACCCTACTTCGGCACGCACTCGATACCGGGGTTGCCCCGGCGCCAATTGTGGGAGCCGTCGCCGCTAAACTCCGCACCCTCATCAAAGTTGGGGCCAACCGTGGGGGAGGGCCCCAACAGCTCGGTATGCCGATGTGGCAGATCCGCCAGGCCCGCGAATCCCTGCGTGGATGGACCTTAGAAGGGCTGGGTAAGGCCCTCAGCGCCGTGGCAGAAGCAGACGAAGGTGTTAAAGGCGGGGCCAAGGACCCGATATATGCGCTGGAGAAAATGCTGCTGACTATTGCGTCCGCTCGCCCCGCCCGCCGCCAGTAAGTCTGCTGGACATCACGCCCGGAGGTAGACTCTTCGCGCTCACGTGCCTGCCGGTAACCGCTGTGAGTATAGAAAATGAGGGTTACTCCCGGATGGGAATAACCCTCAGTTCTCGGTCAGCGCACCTAGTGCCTGCGAGGGCACGCGCGGTGAGCTAGCCGGATGTCCCTTACAGGGCGTTGATCTGGCGAGCCAGCTTGCTCTTACGGTTGGCAGCCTGGTTCTTGTGGATCACGCCCTTAGAGTGGGCCTTGTCGAGCTTGCGAGCAGCAACAGTGTAGGCCTTCTCGGCAGCTTCCTTATCGCCGGACGCAATCGCCTCACGGACGCGACGCACGTAGGTCTTCAACTCGCTCTTAACAGCCTTATTCCGCTGGCGAGCCTTCTCGTTCGTCTTGATGCGTTTGATCTGAGACTTGATATTAGCCACTGGTGGTGAACTCTTTCGTTGTTCGCTTACGCGATCGGATTCGGTCAGTGAGGGACGTGCTGACGCCGGGACTGGGCCGTGGGGATGGCCGTGGAGTGGCATCAGCAGGCGCATCACATGACCATGTGACACACCAAGGCAAAACTTTACCACCAAGCCCTCAGGTACGAGAATTCAGGTGGCCGGGTCGGTAACTGTGAAGCCTCCCACCCGCCGCGCGTAAGCCGGCCTGCCCTCAACGCCACCGGTAGGTTACTGCCGCAGCCGACTACTGATGCAGGTCTTTGATCGCTTGCACCACGGTGGCGAAAACATTGCGCGGTAGGGTGCCGCCCTCGCGTCGAATCGCGTGCGGTTTCACCCATAGCAGCCGATCCAAACGAACCTCCGACGGACGGCGCGATCGGTCCCAGTCGCCAGAGCCAATATCGAGCCAATACCGGCCCCAGCGGGCTTCCTGTTCGGCGTCGCGGTCATGGTCCTGACTCGTCAGCTGGGCCACCACCAACATTCCCTTGTGGCGCGCCACCACCAGTACTGGCCTGTCCTTACCCTGCTGCGGATCCTCCTCATAGGGCACCCAGGTCCACACCACTTCGCCAGGATCTGCGTCCCCGTCAGGCTGGGGTTCATAACTGAATTCAGGAAGTCCGGAGGATAGGTCATAGACGCCGATAGAGTCGCCCTGGTGGTGGGGTGCCGCTGGTGAGCGACGATCCGCATCTGGTTTTCCCCACTCATGGGGAAGATCACCGAAACGTTTAGTGGGATTAAGCCCAGCCAATTCGACGGCGATACGACGGGCGATTGTCCAAATGCGTGATCCCATAGCGCCGAGTGTAGCAGCGGCTATCAGCCCACATGGTGTAGCAGTAAGGCGAGGAAACAGATCGCGCTACCTGCCAGCGCCAGCGGAATCGCGGCAATCGTGCCGAGGAAGCTGAGCAAAACCCAGCGCATGTCATAGCGCAAATACGGGGCCTGAACGGGGCCACCTGCCGCCCGTAGTAAGGCGCGCTGGGCGGCTTCGATACGGGGTAGGAACCGGACCGTGTGGATACGCGATTCCTGGTAGGCGCTACCGAGTGCTTCAGCCTCGGCCCGATATCGGGCATCGAGACCATCGTTGGATGCTCCGGCAGGGGCCGCCAGATCACGCGAGGTGCTGTGGTCGGGCAGTTGCTGATTGATACGCGCGCGATACCAAGCGAAAGTACCCACCGCGATCCAGGCCACCACGGCGGTTGCCAGGGGCAGGAACGCAATGAACGTATGAGACGTATTAAGCAGGAGCACACTGGCAAGGGTGTAGATCGCCAGTACTAGGGAAGCCAGAATAAGGACAGCTTTACCCGGACGGCGCGCCATCATCATGATCGTGGGCAGCAGCCGGCTCACAGTTTCGCTTTGGCTCATGCCTTAACTGTCTCATATCTGCCTGAGGTCGCCCACCGGGGCCACCCGGACCGGTGCCTACCGGGGCCGCCCGGACTGAATGGAGGTTTAGTGCGCGGACATGCGACAATAGCGGCGCTAGCATCTGTGAGAGGACAACCGAGTGCCTGAACGTTCGATGGGGGCTATCACCCCAGCCGCAACCGACCCGTCGCTTCTGCGCAACTTCTGCATTATCGCGCATATTGACCACGGGAAATCCACGCTCGCCGACCGCATGCTTCAGCTGACCGGCGTCGTCGAAGAACGCCTGATGCGGGCCCAGTATCTCGATCGGATGGAAATTGAGCGCGAACGCGGGATTACCATTAAATCGCAGGCCGTGCGGATGCCCTGGCAGGTTGACGGGCAACACTACGCCCTCAATATGATCGACACCCCCGGCCACGTGGATTTCTCCTATGAGGTCTCCCGCTCCCTGGCAGCCTGTGAAGGGGCGGTGCTATTGGTGGACGCCGCCCAGGGAATTGAGGCGCAAACCCTTGCGAACTTGTACATGGCGCTAGAAAACGACCTCACCATCATCCCGGTGCTCAATAAGATCGACCTGCCGGCCGCGCAGCCGGAGAAATACGCGGAGGAACTTGCTGGTCTGATCGGGGGAGAACCCGAGGACTGCCTGCAGGTATCAGGTAAAACCGGCGTCGGCGTCACCGATCTGCTCGACCGGATCGTGGCCACCATCCCCGCTCCCCAGGGGGATGCTAACGGCCCCACACGCGCCATGATTTTCGACTCCGTCTATGACACTTACCGCGGCGTGGTCACCTATGTGCGCGTCGTTGACGGGCAGATCGCGCCCCGCGACCGCATCGAAATGCTCTCCACCCGCGCCACGCACGAACTGCTCGAAATCGGCGTTATCTCGCCCGAACCTACCCCGTCGAAAGGCCTGGGGGTAGGGGAAGTGGGATATTTGATCACCGGCGTGAAAGACGTGCGGCAATCGCGGGTGGGGGATACCGTGACGACGACGGCGCGCGAAGCCACCCAGCCGCTAGCCGGCTACCGCGACCCGCAACCGATGGTCTTTTCCGGTCTGTATCCCATCGACGGCTCCCAGTACCCGGATCTGCGCGAGGCGCTGGATAAGTTGAAACTCAACGATGCCGCGCTGGTCTATGAGCCAGAAACCTCTGCTGCCCTCGGATTCGGCTACCGGTGTGGTTTCTTGGGCTTGTTGCATTTGGAGATTGTGCGTGAACGCCTGGAGCGGGAGTTTAACCTTGATCTCATCTCCACTGCGCCGAACGTGATCTACACCGTGGTGAAGGAGGACGGCTCGGAGGTTAAGGTAACGAATCCGTCGGAATTCCCCGACGGTAAGATTCATGAAGTGCGAGAACCGGTCGTGCGCGCCACCATTTTGCTACCCAGTGAATTTATCGGCGCCGTGATGGAGTTGTGCCAGGGACGCCGGGGGAACCTCCTCGGTATGGATTACCTCTCCCCGGAGCGGGTTGAGTTGCGGTACACCCTGCCGTTGGCGGAGATCGTGTTCGACTTCTTTGACCAGCTGAAATCTCGCACTAAGGGATACGCTTCTCTCGACTACGACACCACTGGCGAGCAGGCCGCGAATTTGGTGAAGGTCGATATTTTGCTGCACGGGGATCAAGTGGACGCATTCTCCGCGATTGTGCACCGCGATAAGGCCTATGACTATGGCGTGCAGATGGCCGGGAAGTTGAAGAAACTTATTCCCCGCCAGCAATTCGAAGTGCCGATTCAGGCCGCTATTGGGTCGCGGATTATCGCCCGGGAAACTATTCGGGCGCTGCGTAAAGATATGCTCGCGAAATGTTATGGCGGCGATATTTCGCGTAAACGCAAACTGCTGGAAAAGCAGAAGGAAGGTAAGAAACGCATGAAGGCAATCGGCCGGGTGGAAGTCCCGCAGGAAGCCTTCGTCGCCGCCCTCGCCTCGGACTCCGGCAGCGGCTCGTGAACCAGGACCCCACCCGCGCCAGCGCGGCGCCGTTCATGGCCCGCACCACCTCCTTTGTGCGGCGCGGTATGCGCATGACGCGTTCCCAGGCGCGCGCCTGGGAACGGTTGGCGGACCGCTACGTTCTGCCCTTTGATCACGCTGAGGGGTCGACCACAGTAGCCGAAGGGCAGCGCATCGACCTGGATTCGCTCCGCGAGGAAGTGGGGCAGGCGGGCGGCGTCGTCGTCGAAATTGGTACCGGCACGGGGGACCAAATCGTGCACGCGGCGCGCACCCACCCCGAGTGCCTGTTTTTGGGTTTCGAGGTGTGGCGGCCCGGGATCGCGCAAGCGCTGATGAAAGCTGATGATGCTGGCGTGACCAACCTGCGTTTCATCGAGGCCGACGCCGAACAAGCCCTGCCGATCCTGCTGCCGGCAGGAGCGGTTGCGGAGGTGTGGACCTTCTTCCCCGACCCGTGGCGCAAGACCCGCCACCATAAACGTCGGTTGGTCAAACCCACCTTCGCCAGTGCGGTCGCGAATGTTCTCCAGCCCGGCGGGATCTGGCGCCTGGCCACCGACTGGCGCTCCTATGCCACCGATATGATCCACGTCCTGGCCGCCCACCCCGATTTTGACCTGTACTCGCGGGGGCGTTTCGCGGGGCGCACCCTCACCAAATTCGAGGAGCGCGCCCAGCGGGAAGGACGTTTCCCCTTTGATCTGACCGCAGTGCGGCGGCGCGGGGATGAGTGAACTCGCCACACTGATAGCCGGGCGGGCCACAACGGATATCCCTTTTGCCGCCTATGTGCATATCCCGTTCTGCTCGGTGCGCTGTGGGTATTGCGATTTCAATACGTATGTGGCCGACTTCGGGCCAGGCGCAGAGCGGACCAGTTTCCACCACAGTGTGCGGCGGGAAATTGATTGGGCTGCGGATGCTCTCGGCTCCGCGCCGGCGCTGGATACCATCTTCTTTGGCGGCGGCACCCCCACCCAGCTGGCGGCCAGCCACCTGGCGGCCATCAAACGAACACTGCTCGGCACCTGGGGCGCACAATCGGGGCTGGAAGTCACCACCGAGGCGAATCCTGATTCCATCGACGACGCCTACTGTGCGGAGCTGGCCGCGGCAGGTTTCACCCGTATATCCCTCGGCATGCAAAGTAGCGACCCGCATATCCTGCACCTGCTTGACCGCACCCACAATCCCGCCAACGTCCGCCTGGCCGTCCAGTCTGCCCGCAAAAACGGACTGGCCGTATCCCTCGACCTGATTTACGGCACACCGGGGGAGAGCGCCGCCTCCTGGCGAGCGACTGTGGAGGCTGCCCTGGAGTTAGCCCCCGATCATATCTCCGCCTATGCGCTTGGCATTGAGCCTGGAACCAAACTGGGGGCGGCCCTCGCGCACGGGGACTTCCCGCCGGTCAATCCTGATGAGCAGGCCGAACGCTATGAGCTGGCCGACGAGCTGCTACATGCGGCCGGCTACCGCTGGTATGAGGTGTCCAATTGGGCGCGTCCCGGCCGCGAATGCCGCCACAATCTGCACTATTGGCGCGGTGCCAACTGGTGGGGATTCGGCCCCGGCGCGCACAGCCACATTGCCGGTGTGCGGTGGATGAATACCAAACACCCGCTTGCCTATGCCACCAGTTTTGCCCGCGGCGGCCCGGCCACGGATATCGAACAGCTCACCGCCGAGCAGCGCGAGGAGGAGCGGGTTATGCTCGGCGTTCGCTTGGCCGAGGGGTTGCCAATCCCGACGACGCCGCCCGCCGTCGTCACCGAACTAGTCGACGACGGTCTCATTACCGCGGCGGGCGCCGCCGCCGGCCGCGCAATTCTGACGCGACGGGGCCGGCTCCTGGCCGATCACGTTACCTATCGGCTACTCGGCATCTAAGACGTGGCGTAGCCAGAATCCGCGGACGGGCCCCGCCGGAGTCGACGACCCTAGCTCTGTGGCCCATATTTATCCTGGAGCACAAAGTCGATGAGTTCTTCCATACGCCCCAAAAGGGACGATTCAATATCAGCGTAGGTGCGTACCCGCGCAAGAATTGCCTGCCAGCCCTGGGCAATATCTGCCTGTGTTTGAGCTGGCAGTCCCAAAGCCTGCAGCGTGCCCACTTTAATGTCAGTGCCGCGCGGAATATCCGGCCACGCTGTGAGCCCCACCCGGGCGGGTTTAATTGCCTGCCACACGTCAATATAGGGGTGCCCGAGCACCAGCACATGATCCCGGCCGGGCAGACCGGCCAGGGCCTGCTGCACCAGGCGCGTCTCTTTACTGCCGGGTACATAGTGATCCACGAGCACTCCGGCCCTCCGACCCGGGCCAGGCTTAAACACACGTAAGACCGCAGCGAGATTATCGACACCTTCCAGTAGCTCGACCGCTACGCCGTCATACGCCAAATCCTCGCCCCACACCTTCATAATGAGGTCCGCATCATGGCGACCTTCCACCCAGATTCGCGAGGGGAGGGCAATCTGGGGGCGGGCGTCAGGAACGGCGAGCGAACCCGAGGCAGTGCGGCGGGCGGGCGCGGGCTGGCGCTGAGGCGCGGCTGGCGCGGGCGGCACCAAAATCACCGGCTCGCCGTCGATAAGGAATCCGGGGCCGATCCGAAAGGAACGCACCCGCCCATGCCGATCCTCCAGGTCAATAAGGAAGATCCCGCCGGATTTCTCCCACCGCGTAATCGCCCCCACCCAGCCGCTTTCCACATCCTCAACCACCATCCCGGCGGTAATCGCGACCTCCCGGGCGCGGGCACGACGGTGCGGATTATGGGCCAGAATATCGGAGCCATAGCGGTCATACATGTGCGCCATCCTAATCAAGCCGACGGCGACGACGGCGCTCGCCAGGCCGCGTAGGTGGCAGTTGCCGCGCGGCGCGGTAGACTTGGCACTCGGAAGGCGAGAGTGCAAAGAAAGGAGGGGCCGTGAGGGCATCAGAGCGGCGGCTACAGGTGCTGCAAGCCATCGTGCAGGATTACGTCCATACTCGTGAACCTGTCGGATCGCGGGCCCTCGTGGAACGGCACGGGCTCGAAGTATCGCCGGCTACCATCCGTAACGATATGGCCGCGTTGGAAGAGGCGGGGCTTATTACTCAGCCGCACACCTCCGCCGGGCGGATCCCGACCGACCAGGGCTACCGCGCTTTCGTCGATCAGATTTCCCGATTGAAGCCTCTATCTGCCGCAGAAAAACGGGCCATTGAGAGTCTGCTGCACGACGCCGTCGATCTGGAAGACATCCTGGAACGGTCCGTGCGGCTACTGGCCGCCCTCACCCAGCAGGTCGCCGTCGTCCAATATCCGTCACTGCACCGGGCCGTTATCCGGCATCTCGAACTGGTCTCCCTTAGCCCGCGTTTGCTGCTGGTTGTGATCATTACCGACTCTGGTCGGGTGGAGCAACGCACCATCGCATCTGCGGTGCCGCTAGAGGAGGCAGAACTAGTGGCATTAAAGACGGCGCTTAATCAGGCAGTGGCGGGGCTGAGACTGCCGGAGTTGCGAGAACCACTGGCTGCATTGTGCGGGCAAGTGCCAGTGGCCCTATCTACCCTGGTGGATGCTATCGGGCAGGAGCTCGTTAATATCTTGCAGTCGGAGTCAGTGGATCGAGTGGCTATGGCCGGGACTGCCAATCTGGCCCGCACCGCACAGGATTTTCAAGGCACTATTGGGCCGGTATTGCAGGCTTTAGAAGAGCAGGTCATCCTCCTGAAAATCTTTTCTGAAATGACGGACGACGAGGCGGTGTCCGTGAGGATCGGGCAGGAGACTCACCACGATTCGCTGGCCGAAACTTCGCTGGTTACCTCCACCTACTCGGCCCCCGCTGAAACCCTGGCAGCCCTCGGAATTGTGGGCCCAACCCGGATGGACTATCCCGCCACTATGACCATCGTTCGGGCAGTAGCCCGCTATATTTCTAAGATCCTTAACGGAGAAGACGAGTCGTGAGCAACTACTATGACATCCTGGGAGTGAGCCGTGATGCCTCCCCGGAGGAGATTAAACGCGCCTACCGCAAACTCGCCCGCAAACTCCATCCGGACGTAGCCGGGCCGGGAGCGGAAGAAGAGTTCAAGGATGTGCAGCGCGCCTATGAGGTGCTGTCCAATAAAGACAAGCGCCAGATGTACGACCTCGGTGGTGAAAGTGCGCTCGGTGGGGGTGGGGCTGGTGCCGGATTTAGCGGTGCCTTCGGTGATTTCTTCGAAACCTTCTTTAACGCCGCCACCGGTGGGGCCGGCCAGCAAGGCCCCATGCCACGCGGCCGGCGGGGCCAGGATGCGCTCATCCGCCTCGATATTGACCTCGAAACCGCCGTCTTTGGTGGCCAACGCGAGGTGAAAGTCGATACCGCCGTCACCTGCCCCAGCTGCCAGGGTAGCTGCTGTGCGGCAGGGACCAGCCCGGTCACCTGCACCACCTGCCAGGGGCGCGGCCACGTACAGCGGGTAGCGCGCTCCTTCCTCGGCCAGGTCATGACCACCGCACCCTGCCCGGACTGCCGCGGCTACGGCACGGTGATCGAGCGGCCCTGTACCGAGTGCTCGGGCGACGGCCGGGTGCGCACGCGGCGGAACCTACCTCTGGACATTCCCGCCGGCGTCGATACCGGCACCCGTATCCGCATGACCGGTAAAGGGGAAGTCGGGCCCGGTGGTGGCCCCGCCGGGGACCTGTACGTGGAAATTAAAGTGCTCTCCCACCCCACCTTCGCCCGCCAGGGCGACGACCTGCACTGCCACCTGTCAATCCCGATGACGGCGGCGGCCCTCGGTACCGTCATCACCTTGGACACCCTCGACGGGCCCCAGGAGATTACCGTCCCCGCCGGCACCCCGTCCGGCCATATCACCACCCTCGATTCGCTCGGAGTGGGGCACCTGCGCAGCCCCGGCCGCGGGGACCTCCAAGTGCATATCGACGTCGCCGTACCTACGAACCTGTCCGAGCGGGAACGTGAACTGTTGCGAGAACTGGCAGAAATCCGAGGCGAAGAACGGATCGAACCGCGGGTTGCGCCCGCCTCCTCGGTCTTTAGTCGGCTGCGCGAGAAGATGGGCTTCTAGATGACGCCTGCCGTCTTTATCGATCCCGCTGTGCGGCCCTGCCAGGCCGGGGATTGCCTCACCCTCACCGGCAGCGAAGCCCACCATGCCGTCGCGGTGCGGCGCATCCAGGTGGGGGAGACCATCGATCTGACGGACGGCTGCGGCCTGCGGGTGCGTGGGCAGGTGACGGCAGTAGCGAAAAATCCCGCCTCGTTAACCCTCCAGGTCGACACCTGCACCCAGGAGCCCGCCCCGCGTCCGCGCCTGATCCTGGTACAGGCACTCGCCAAAGCAGGACGGGATGAGGCCGCCATCGAGATGGCCGTCGAAGTCGGGGCCGATGAGATCATTCCCTGGCAGGCAGCCCGCAGTATCGTCACCTGGCCGGCAGCCAAAGCCGAGAAGAAACGGCAGCGGTGGGCCGATATTGTGATGGCCGCGGCTAAACAGTCCCGCCGCGCCTACCTGCCCACAGTCCAGCCGCTGCACACCACCAAACAGCTGTCAGCCACCCTGGCAGACGCTCACATACTGGTTCTGCATGAGCAGGCCAGCGTGCCCATGACGAGCGCCCAGCTGAGCGCGCCAGTGCTCGCCGTCGTCGTCGGGCCAGAAGGGGGGATCACCCAGGCGGAGGTGGACCTCTTTGGCGAGCACGCAGCCCAGGCAGTCACGGTGGGGCCGTATGTGATGCGCAGCTCCACGGCCGGGCCGATCGCGCTGGCGCACTTGGCTGAACGCTGCGGCCGCTGGAGCGTATGAGTAGAATTAACGGCAAAACCCTCGACGACAAGGACGCGGCGCCACCCTATGGCTACCCCGGATCATTTCCAAGAAACCCTCACCATCCCTGAGGACCTCGACCCGCTCGCGCTATTCGGTATGCGCGATGAAGTACTCGCATCCATTGAAAAAGGCTTCCCGGCCGTGCGCTTGGGTGTGCGTGAGCGCACCCTGACGCTGGCCGGCCCCGGCGGGGAGGTGACGACGGCGCTGCACCTGCTGGAGGAACTCATTGCGGTGGCACGCTCGGGCGCGCCCCTCAGTGCCGACGCCGTCGACCGGGCTATCTCCATGGTCCGGGCGCACACGGCTGCGCCGTCAGATGTCCTCACCACCGATATTGTCTCCGCCCGCGGCAAGATGATCCGGCCCAAGACGCCCGGGCAAAAAGCCTACGTGGATGCTATTGACGACAATACGATCGTCTTTGGGATCGGCCCGGCGGGCACCGGGAAGACGTATTTGGCGATGGCTAAAGCGGTGCTGGCATTGCAACAGCGTAAGGTCAACCGCATCGTCCTCACCCGGCCGGCGGTGGAGGCGGGGGAGTCGCTCGGTTTCCTGCCCGGATCGCTGACCGAGAAAATCAACCCGTACCTGCGGCCCCTCTATGACGCGCTGCATGACATGATCGACCCCGAATCGATCCCCGCGCTTATGGCTGCCGGCACGATCGAGGTGGCTCCACTGGCCTATATGCGCGGTCGGACCCTTAATGACGCCTTCATCATTTTGGATGAGGCGCAGAATACGACGCCGCAGCAGATGAAAATGTTCCTCACCCGCCTCGGTTTCCAATCGACTGTAGTGGTCACGGGGGATACCTCCCAGGTTGATCTACCGCGCGGCACCCAGTCCGGCCTGGCGGTCGTGCAAGAGATCCTCACCGGGATCGAGGATATTGCCTTCTGCTATCTGTCCAGCGCCGACGTGGTCCGCCACCGGATCGTGTCCGAGATTATTGACGCCTATGAGCGCTGGGATGTGGCCCGCCCCGCGGCCAGCCGGCGAGGGGAGCGTTCCCGATGAGTATTGATGCTGCCAATGAATCGAGTATGGATATTGAGCTCGAGGAGTTTTGCGCCCTGGCTCGCTATGTGCTCGATGAACTGCACGTCCACCCGCAGGCAGAGGTTTTCATCCGCTTCGTCGATGAGGACGAGATGGAGCAGCTGCATATTCGCTGGCTGGACCTGCCCGGCCCCACCGACGTCATGAGCTTCCCTATGGATGAGCTGCGCCCCGGTCGGGACGCCGATCATCCCAGTGAAGAGGGAATTTTAGGTGACGTCGTTCTCTGCCCCAGTGTGGCTGCCCGGCAGGCCGCCGAAGCCGGTCATACGGCAATAGAAGAAATGTTGCTACTGACCGTGCACGGGCTGTTGCATCTGCTCGGTTTTGACCATATGACCGAAGCCGATGAGAAGGTGATGTTCGCCCTGCAACGCCGTCTTCTCCTCACCTTCCTCGCGGGGCGCTAATGGCAGAAGCACCCGTGGTCAGTATGGCGATACTCGCCGTGCTCGGGCTTATTGTAGGGGCCATCCTCACCGCTGGGGAAAGTGCACTCACGCGGATCACTCGCTCCCATGTGGTCGAACTAGAACAGGCTGGTAAACCCCGTGCCCGGGTGGTGGAGCAGCTGGTCGATAACCGGGATGCCGCCCTGCTTGGCACCGGCTTCGTACGCGTACTCGCGGAGATGACCGCTGCTGTTGCGATCACCCTCGCCGTGCTGACGGTCCTGGATGAATGGTGGTCAGCCCTAGCCGCCTCCATTGTGATCTCAGCGGCCTTACTGGCGCTGATTACGGGGACATCCCCGCGCCGTTACGGACGCCGTCACCCGGAAAAAACCTGCCACGCCCTGGCAAAGATTCTCTTGGCGCTCGCCACCCTGGCCCGGCCCCTGAATGCCCTGGTCCAGCGTTTTTCCCGCGTCTCCGGGCGTACTGACCGGGAGCAGGGGGAGGCCGAGGCAGAGGAGATGCGCGATATGGTCGAGCTCGTCTCCGAATCGGAACATCTGGAAGACGATGAGCGGGAAATGCTCCACTCCGTTTTCGAACTTTCCCGCACCATCACTCGGGAAGTCATGGTTCCGCGCACCGATATGGTTACGGTGGACGTCGGTACGCCTGTGGCCAAAGCCCTGCGCCTGTTTGCGCGCTCTGGATTTTCACGTGTGCCCGTAATCGGGGATTCGGTGGAGGATATTATCGGCGTGCTCTACCTGAAGGACGTACTACGCCGCGTGATCACGGGTGGGGAGAATGACCCGAATACCATCCCGGTCGAATATGCGGCTCGTCCAGCTGAATTTATCCCGGAAACCCTGCTGGTTGATGACCTGCTGGCGCGAATGCAGCAAGAAGCCTTCCATATGGCCATCGTGATTGATGAGTATGGAGGTGTGGCTGGGCTGGTCACGATGGAAGATCTGCTCGAAGAGCTGGTTGGGGAAGTGAAGGACGAACACGACCGGGCCGAGCCCGAGGTGGAAGACCTCGGGGAAGGATGGTGGCGGATTCCGGCCCGCCTGGCCGTTGATGAGCTCGGCGAGATCTTTGACCTGCCCATTGATGATGACGACGTCGATACCGTCGGCGGTCTATTAACGAAAGCTTTGGGCCGGGTGCCTATCGCTGGTTCCCACGCGCATGTGCAGGGCCTCTATCTTCAAGCGGAGCGGACCGCCGGGCGGCGGCACCATATCGAAACCGTGAAAGCACGGCTCTTGACCGAGGAAGAACAGTATGAACTTTCCGAGCGATGAAGAACTCATGAATGGCCCTGCCGCTAGTACGGAGGGGTTGACGTTCAGCTACCCGGAGGACTACCGCGCCGGGTTTGCGTGTTTCGTGGGGCGGCCAAATGTCGGTAAGTCTACGCTCACCAACGCGATGGTGGGGTCGAAGATTGCGATTACCTCGGGCCGTCCGCAGACCACGCGCCATACAATCCGCGGCGTGATTCACCGCGATGATGCCCAGCTCGTACTCGTGGACACCCCTGGATTTCACCGCCCGCGCACTCTGCTCGGCAAACGGTTGAACGACGTCGTCCGCGAAACCCTCGCTCAGGTGGATCTCATCGGCGTGTGCCTCCCCGCGGATGAAAAAATCGGACCTGGTGATCGCTTAATCGTGGCCGAAGCGGCGGCTGCACGCACCCCGATGGTCGCGATCATCACCAAAACCGATAAAGCCTCCAAGGAACAGGTGGCGCAAGCCCTCATGGCGGCCGCTGAGCTCCATGATTTTGTCGATATCGTGCCGGTGAGTGCCGTTAAAGATTCCCAGGTGGATGTGCTCACCGATGTGTTGCTTTCCCATATGCCGCCCTCCCCGCCGTTATATCCGGATGGCGATATTACTGACGAACCGGAGCAGGTGTTAATCGCCGAGTTTGTGCGGGAAGCTGCCTTGGAGGGGGTACGCGAGGAGCTGCCGCATTCCCTGGCAGTGGTAGTTGATGATACCGAGCGCCGCCCCACTCGCAACGGTGACATGCTGCACGTCTACGTCACCATGTACGTTGAGCGAGAATCTCAAAAGGCCATCATTATTGGCAAAAATGGCAGCCGATTGCGTAATGTGGGGGCGCGTGCTCGCAAACAGATCGAAGCCCTGGTAGGCGAAAAGATTTTCCTCGATCTCCATGTGAAAGTGGCAAAGGATTGGCAGCGTGACCCCAAGCTCCTCGGACAGCTCGGGTTCTAGGCATGCGCTGCGTCGCTGGGCTAGCTCCACCGTCCAACTCTCGATCGTCCGCTGGGCGCTAGCCCTGCTGCTCTGCCTTATCGTTTTTGGGGAAATATCCGGCCCCGGCTGGAACCCGGTTCCCTACCATGCCCGCCTAAACCCCAGCACGAGTGATACCGCGATTGGTACATCCGGGACGGGAGACGCCCTCGGTACATACCCCGTCACGGTGCAAACCACCCAGGTGGAAACCACCGGGGGAGTACTGCGAGTGGCAATCTACAGCCCGCGGATCGAGAACGATTTGCGACCTGCGCTCCAGCCGCCGTTAGATCCGGGCACCGCCGTCATCTTCATACACGGCGCCGGGAGCGCTGACTTCCGGCGGTTTGAACCGCATGCGCGTGCGTTAGCCTCGGCGGGTATTACTGCCGTGGTGCCCGATAAACCACAATCCGAATATTCAGTTGCCCACCGCAATTACCCGGCTATGGCCCGCGACTATCAGGAAGTAGGCCAGTGGGTACGCGGGCTGCCGGATATCCGCACCGTCGGTTATTACGCCGAAAGTGAGGGGGCATATATTGCGCCCATCGTGGCCGCTGAGGACCCCCAAACCGCCTTCGTTGTGTTGGTCTCAGCGCCCGTTGTAGCCCCGCGCGCACAAGCCGCATTCGCGGCGGACAGCTACCTGCGTAATACTTTCGTACCGGACAATGTTTTTTCGATCATTCCGCGGGGTCTGGGTGCCACCTTCCCCTTTGGCACGCTGGACTACGCTGATTTCGACGTCCACCACTACCAGCAGCACATGACGTGCCCCGTACTAATGACCTATGGAACAGCAGACTCCTCCATGCCGCTGATCCAAGGCGCAGATGAGACTATCCGCGACCTCGCCGTCGCCGGAAATGCGAGTGTTACTGTGCGTTATTACGCGGAGGCTAACCACGGCATGAAAATCGACGGCGAACTGGTGCGCGCATTTCTACGCGATACTGCTCAATGGATCAATACTCTCCCAGATAGCGCGACGGCAGCTCCTAAGATCGCGGGTGTTACCCCGCAGCAGCGATTCTATGCACTCCCTCCACCGGCGCCGTCGTGGTACGCGTCCGGCAATATGATCGTCTATGGGTTCTTGGCCGGGCCGCTCATGCTGGGCCTGGGGCTAGGTGCTGGAGTGATCGTATCCACCGGGCAGTGGCTGGCGCGCCGGCGGGAGGGGCCGCGGACATTCACAACCGCTACCTGGCATCTGCTACGGGTGTGCGCGGCGGCAACGCTCGCGGCAATTGCGGCATGGGTGATCCACCTGGCCTACCTCATCACCATTGCGCAGCTCGCGGTGAACTACCAGACGTCAAGGATTGCGGTAGGGGGCGGCTGGATCGTCTCCCATGCAACTGCCGTATTTGCTGCCGTCGTATGCGCTATGGCGCTGCGGGACACCTGGAATGCCCGTCGAGCCCGATTGTCGGTTGCGCTTGGCCCCACCCTCATGATGGCAGGAATGACACTATCGGCGCTCTGCTTGCTGATCGTGGGGGCGTACTGGGCTATGTTCGCGCCGCTGTCCCTGTTCTAGTGGTTGGCGGGCGCAGGCCGCACACTACCGGCGGACTGTGGTCGTTCTACAGTACGGACGATTTTCGCTCTCGCCCGCCCAGCCGGTACCATGCGGCTATGCGCATGCTGCTTCTTCCTTGCCGCGTCCAGTCCTGACAGGGTCGGAAACTGGGCGCGGTGGTTGTGCACCCGGCCCGGTTCCGCCGACGTTAAGGACATTATGAAAACCGCAGGAGTTAGCACTCGCCAACAGTCCACCCGCATGCCGGTCACCAAATATCGACCCTTCGTGGACGTCAACCCGGTGTCGCTACCGGATCGCACCTGGCCCGATCAACGCATCACTGCCGCGCCCCGCTGGCTGTCCACCGATCTACGTGACGGCAATCAGGCCCTCATCGAACCCATGGATCCGGCCCGCAAACGCGCTATGTTCGATCTGCTGGTCAGCCTGGGCTACAAGGAGATCGAGGTGGGGTTCCCGGCCGCCTCCCAGGTGGATTACGATTTCGTCCGCCAACTCATTACCGACGACGCCATCCCTGAGGACGTCACCATCTCGGCGCTCACCCAGTCACGGGAGGACCTCATCCGCCGCACGGTGGAATCCCTCGAGGGCGCCGCCCGCGCCAATGTGCACCTCTATAACGCCACCGCTCCGGTGTTCCGCGATATTGTCTTTCGGGCCGATCGCACCGACACCCGAAATCTAGCCACCTCCGGCACCCAGCACGTCATGGATTGGGCGGAGAAAATCCTCGGTGATGACACCCTCTTCGGATACCAGTATTCCCCCGAAATTTTCGTGGACACCGAGATGGAATTCGCCCTCGAGGTCTGTGAAGCGGTCATGGATGTGTGGCAGCCGGGAACGGACCGGGAAATCATCCTCAACCTACCCGCCACCGTAGAGCGGTGCACTCCGAATATCTATGCCGATCAGATCGAGTGGATGAGCCGGAACCTATCCCGCCGCGAGTTTATTGCCCTATCGGTACATCCCCATAACGATCGGGGGAGTGCCGTCGCAGCTGCAGAGCTGGCCGTTATGGCGGGAGCAGACCGTATCGAAGGGTGCCTGTTTGGGCAAGGAGAGCGGACCGGTAACGTCGATCTGCTCACTCTGGGGCTGAACCTCTACACCCAGGGGGTTGATCCGCACATCGATTTTTCTGACGTCGACCATATTCGCCGCGTCGTCGAACAGTGCACCCAGATGGACGTCCACCCCCGCCACCCCTACGGCGGTGATCTCGTCTACACGGCCTTTTCCGGCTCCCACCAGGACGCCATCGGCAAGGGTATGGCCACCCGCAAGGCAGCCGTGGCCGCAGCCGGTGGGGATGACCGCGCCGTCGTCTGGGATGTGCCCTACTTGCCCTTGGACCCCCACGACGTCGGCCGCAGCTACGAGGCGGTTGTGCGCGTCAACTCGCAATCCGGCAAGGGTGGGGTGGCCTACCTGCTATCCAGCACCCGCCATCTGGAGCTGCCCCGCCGCCTGCAAATCGAACTCTCTCGTATCGTTCAGGCCCACTCCGAACGCACCGGCGGGGAGATCACCGCAGATTCGCTGTGGGAAATTTTCGCTGACGAGTACCTGCCCGCCGCGATGGCACCGGGGTTGCGCCCGTGGGGCCGCTTCGCCCTGCGCGGTACCACCGTCACCACAGCCGACGACGGCGAACACGCCACTCTGACAGTCCAGCTCTCCGATGAGGGCGAATCCACTGTTCTGGCAGCCACCGGTAACGGCCCCGTCGATGCCTTCACGAAGGCATTGGCACAGGTGGGGGTGGACGTGCATGTGCTCGACTTCGCTGAGCATGCGCTGTCCACCGGTGGGGACGCAACCGCCGCAGCCTATATCGAGGCTGAGGTGGACGGCCAAGTGCTGTGGGGCGTAGGCCTGGACCCGTCGATTACAACGGCATCCTTCAAGGCGATCATCTCGGCGGTCAATCGCGCCCTGCGCGAGCCGCGCAGCTAAGCCCACCGCGAGCCGCGCAGCTAAGCCCACCGCGTGAGGCTGGAGCCAGTAGAGTAGCGACTGTGAAGACCTACCGGGATGAAGCGATCGTTTTGCGTGCGCATAAACTCGGTGAGGCAGATCAGATCCTAACCCTGCTAACCCATAGCCACGGGCAGGTGCGGGCGGTAGCCAAAGGGGTGCGGCGCACGTCCTCCCGCTTCGGCGGGAGGTTGCAGCTATTCAACTATGTGGACGTGCAGCTCTACCAGGGGCGCTCCCTAGACACCATCACGCAGGTGGAGTGCCTCCATCCGTACTCGGATCGCTTTGCCCGCTCCTACGATGCCTACACGCGGGCCTGCGTTATGGTCGAGACCGCCCAGCGTTTGACCAGCGAGGTTGGTGATCCAGCCTCCGCCCAACATTTGCTACTGCTGGGTGGCTTACATTCGCTCGCCTATGCTCGGCATGACCCGCAACTGACCGTGGACTCCTATCTGCTACGAGCCCTTGCAGTAGCCGGGTGGGCTCCGAGCTTTTATGACTGTGCTGTCTGCGGTGCCCACGGCCCGCAGACCTCCTTCTCAGTCGCCGCTGGGGGAGCAGTGTGTGATGAATGCCGGCCCCCGGGAGCATCCCGACCACGCCCGGGCTCGCTGAGCCTACTGGGAGCGTTATTGTCGGGCGACTGGCAGGACGCCGAAGCTGCCACTTCCACAGATAGAGCAGGTGCATCGGCTTTAGTAGCGGCACACGTAGAGTGGACTATGGAGCGGCATCTGCGCTCGCTCCCGCTGGTGGAGCGAGCGCCGGCGTCGTCGTGAAAAGAGGAACAATGACCCCGATCCCGCCCCCACCGCACCCGAGCGGCGCGGAACCACCCCGCTTGCCTGCCGAGTTTATTCCGCAGCATGTAGCGGTGGTGATGGACGGTAATGGCCGGTGGGCCAATCAGCGGGGCTTGCCGCGCACCGAGGGCCATAAGGCCGGGGAGGCGGCACTGCTCGACTTCGTGGCCGGGGCGATCTGCGCTGGCGTAAAGTACGTCTCTGCCTACGCGTTTTCAACCGAGAATTGGAAGCGCTCACCCGCCGAGGTGCGGTTCCTCATGGGCTTTAACCGCGATGTGCTCCGGCGGCGGCGGGACGTCATGCACCAGTGGGGGGTGCGGGTGCGCTGGGCGGGCCGGCGGCCACGCCTATGGAAGTCGGTCATTACCGAACTTGAGACTGCCGAACAGCTGACGGCCAGCAATAGCGTGTGCACTCTGACTATGTGCGTGAATTACGGGGGGCACGCGGAAATCGCGGATGCGATGCGGGCGATCGGCGCAAAAATCCAGGCCGGCACCCTCGATCCAGCGCGCATTAGTGAGCGTACGATTGCCCAACATCTCTACGTACCGGAACTTCCTCCAGTCGATCTTTTCGTGCGCACCGGCGGGGAGCAGCGTACATCGAATTTCCTCACCTGGCAGTCGCAGTATGCGGAGATGGTTTTCCTTGATCGGCCTTGGCCGGAGGTGGATCGGCGCACCCTATACGAGGCGCTTCAGATCTATGCGGAGCGGGACCGGCGCTATGGGGGAGCAGTCGATAAGCCGCGCTAGCTTCGCTGCGGGCAGGTCAGTTTACGTCAGAGGGGTGCGGCGCAGGGGTGTCAATATCGGTGCGACGGCGCAGATAGCGGGTCCCGATGAGTGCGCCGGCTACCACGGCGACGACGGCGATGGCCAGCCACCACGAACCGGCAATTGCCTGGATCGCGGCCAGCCAGATTGCCAGTAGTCCGAGCCCGTAGAGTACCGCCCAGGCGAGGGCACCCGGCAGCATAGCTACGGTGAAACGCCGCCAATCCATCCGCAGCAGGCCGGCGCCGGCAATGACGGCAGTTTGGAATCCGACCGTCAGGAAGCACAGCGGAATAATCACGATACCCCAGCGTTCGAGGGCAGCTTTGCCGCGGCGGGGGATGGGGCCGGAGAACCAGCGGGCCATTGCTGCGACCCAGGGACGGGGCGAGGTTGTGCGGGCGATCCCGGCGGCGACGGCGCGGGCCAGCCAGTAGGTGCCCTGCGCGCGGGCGCTCACAATCACAAAGAGCGCACCGATAAGTAACCAGATGGGGCCGTTAACGATCGCTGCTGGCATTTTCTTTGGTGCACCTAGGGCACAGCCCGAACACTTCTAGAGTGTGGTCGACGTCGGTGAAACCGTAACGCTCCCCGATATGGACGGGCCAGTCCGGAAGATCAGCTTCAATCAGTTCTTCGGCGTGGCCGCAGCGGCGGCAGACGAGGTGGTGATGGTGATCTCGTTCAGCGCACTGCCGGTACAGGTTTTCATCGCCCAACCGCACTACATCGAGTCGTCCGCTATCGGCCAGTGATTGCAGAGTTCGATAGACAGTGGCGAGTCCGACTGTTTCACCTCGTTCCCGCAGGGCGTCATGGATCTCTTGGGCTGAGCGGAAATCCGCAATAGATCCTAAAAGGTCGGTGATGGCCGCGCGTTGGCGGGTCATACGTTGCATCGGGACCTCCGAGGTACTACACAAGGCTGCAGCCGCCTAGGGGTGAGCCCCCAGTCGGCTGGTGAGGGGTCGTACTACTGAGACTATCGCGTAAAGCACGATTGTGAGCACTACGATGACCGCGCCGGGGCTGTATGGGTACATATAGGTGATGATCAGACCGCTCAGACATACCACCGCACCGATGACCATGGCGCTATGCATGGTCCCAGTGAAGGAACGGCACACAAGCTGGCTGACCGCCACCGGCACAATCATGACGGCGGAGACTAGCAGCACCCCCACCACCCGCATCGCCACCGAAACCGTCAGTGCCGCCACCACGGCTATCACAATATTGAGGAATTGGACCGGCAGGCCGCAGGCCCGCGCGAAATCCTCATCGTGGCACAGGGAGAACAAGGCCGGGCGCAGCCCGATCCCGACCGCAAGAATCACGGCCGCCAGAATGGTGATATAGACCAGATCAGCGCTGCTGACGGTCGCGATCGAACCGAAGAGGTAAGCGGTGAGGTTATTGGCTGAGCCTCCGGCAATTCCCATGAGCAGCACGCCGGTGGCGATACCGCCATAGAACAGCAGCGCCAGGGCGACGTCAGCACTGGTACGCCCGCGACTGCGGACTAACTCGATCATGAGCGCGCCGAGAACTGAAGCGACTACGGCACCGGGAATCGCCCACGCATCATGGTCGGAGGCCTCGGCCCAGGTGGAGGCGAGCCAGCCCATCGCCACCCCGGTCAGGGCCACATGCCCGATCCCGTCACCCAGGAGCGCGAGGCGTCGCTGGACCAGATAGGTGCCCACAATTGGGGCGGTGATCCCCACTAGGAGCGCCGCGATCAGGCCGCGCACCATGAGGGGGGAGGAGAGCATTTCCGATAGCACACTCATGCGCGCCCTGCCTCTACCCGGCGTAACCGCCCACCGTCCATGCGGTAGGTGGCGTCTACAATGCCCGCAAATGGTCCCTGTTCGTGGAGTACCACGACCACCGCGCTGCCCGACCGTCGTAAATCCTGCAAGGCCGCCACGATCTGCGCCTGGCTATCGGCGTCCACCCCGGCCAGAGGTTCATCCAAAAAGATGAGTTTGGGGGAGCGCACTAGGGCCCGCGCCACCAGCACTCGTTGCGTTTGGCCTCCGGAGAATACCGCCAAGGGGTCGTGGGCCCGGTGAGCTAGGCCGACGACGTCGAGGGCGCGCCGGGCCCGCTCCCGCGCGCGCCGGCGCGCCCCCAGGCCCCAGCCTCCGCGTAGATTCCAGCCGGACAATAAGCCTGCTTGGACTACTTCGAGTGCCGTCGTCGGGGTTTCTGGCGGGCGGGATGCCCGCTGGGGGACGTAACCGATCTGGTGCCACGGGACTGCTGCGCGACTATCGACGCCAAGGAGTTCCACTCTGCCCGCAGTGCGCGGCGCTAGGCCCAGGCAGGCGCGCATAAGGGTGGTTTTCCCGGAGCCGTTGGCCCCGGTCAGGGCCACAATCTGGCCCGGAGAGACACGCAGGTTCGATTCGCGTACCACGAGAGTCGAACCGTAGCTCACCTGGAGTTCCTCGGTGAGGAGGGCGGCGTCCATAGTCTCCTTTATGGTCATGAGGATGGGGGCGGTAGCCGCGGGCGGCTACCGCCCCCACCGACGGTCGATTGCGCTGTTGTGGACTCTACTTGCACTCTAGCGCAGTGCGCAGTGCCTCCAAGTTATCGCGCATAACCACCTGGTAATCTTTGGCCTCATCATTCTGGTTTTCGATGGGGTCAAGTACCGCCGTCTTAGCCCCGGTCTCCTGCGCGAACTGTTCGGCAGCCTTGGGGTTGATGAGGTGTTCAGTGAAGATGGTGGTGATATTCTTATCGGCCATCACCTTCTTAACGGCGGCCAGCGTTGCCGGTGCCGGTTCCGCTTCAGGATCAACCCCGGCCATGCCCACCTGGTGAATGTGGAAGTCCTCGGTCAGGTAGCCGTAGGCGGAGTGGGAGACGACGATCGTATCCCGTTTACAGGTGGCCAGGCCCTGCTTGTATTCATCTTCCAGGGCGGTGAGTTCCTCGGCCAGTTTCTTAGCATTGGCCTGGTAGGTATCCGCATTGGATGGGTCAGCCTTGGCGAACGCGTCGCCCAGCTTCGTGGTCACCACTGCCATACGGGCCGGATCGAGCCAGAAGTGCGGGTCCTTACCACCATGATCGTGGCTCTCATGGTCGTGATCGTGGCCCTCGTGGTCATGCCCTTCGTGATCGTGGCCTTCTTCCACGGGGCTGGCGGAGGCGGTAGCCTCATAGTCGTGGTCGTGCCCCTCGTGGTCGTGCCCCTCGTGATCGTGGCCCTCGTGATCGTGGCCCTCATGATCGCCGTCAATCCCGGGAATATCCGCCTGCTCGACGGTGTGAGCGCTGGCCTCCACGAGGTCCGCGTCAGCGGCGGCATCGTAGACATTCTTGGGGGAGGTTTCCTCAACGGCCTTATCTACCGAAGGCTGGAAGCCAGAGAGGTACACCACCAGGTCTGCGCTCGAAAGTTTCGCTACGTCGGCGGGGGCGATCTCCAAATCGTGGGAATGCCCACCTTTAGGAGTCAGTGATGTGACGGAGACCTTGTCGCCGCCAATCTTTTGCGATAGATACTCCAGCGGGTAGAACGAGGCAATGACGTTCAACCCCTGCGCATCAGCTTTCTTTTCTGCCTGGGCACAGCCGGCTAAAACTAGGGCAGCACTTGCGAGAACAGGAATAATCTTGCGCATGAGACCGATTCTCAGTCGCCCTGGTAGGGGAGTCAAATCGAATCCCAAGGGAGGCTGACTACGAATCGCGCCCCCGGGCCACTACGCTAGAGGGGAGTGCGCTGTCCTGGCGTATTCGTACTCGCACTGACCGTGTAACTAACGCACCAGATCGGTGCGTGAACACTGATGAAGCGCACCCGCCAGGTGCGTGATCACAAAGGAGAAATTTAACGTGGCTCAGGCTCCCTCCCGACTGCAGAACGTCATCAATCTCGCCAAACGACGCGGCTTTGTCTACCCCTGTGGCGAGATCTACGGTGGTACCCGCTCCGCGTGGGATTATGGCCCACTCGGGGTCGAACTGAAAGAGAATATTAAGCGCCAGTGGTGGAACGCCATGGTGCGGGGGCGGGAAGACGTCGTCGGGATTGACTCCTCCGTGATCCTGCCTACCGCCGTCTGGGAGGCTTCCGGGCACGTGGAAGCTTTTACCGATCCGCTGGTTGAATGTCTGCAATGTCATAAACGGATGCGTGCCGATAATCTCATCGAAGAGTATGCGGAAAAGAAGGGGGTACCGGAGGATTCCGTTACGCTGGCGGATATTGCCTGCCCTGCCTGCGGCACCCGGGGCCAGTGGACCGAGCCGCGCGCCTTTTCTGGCCTGATGAAAACCTACCTTGGTGCCGTTGATAATGAAGCCGGCCTGCACTATTTGCGCCCCGAAACTGCACAGGGAATCTTTGTGAACTTTGCGCAGGTGCAGTCCACCGCCCGCATGAAGGTGCCCTTCGGCATCGGCAATATCGGCAAATCCTTCCGCAATGAGATCACCCCGGGTAACTTCATCTTCCGCACCCGCGAATTCGAACAGATGGAGATGGAATTCTTCGTCAAACCCGGCACCGACGAACAGTGGCATGACTACTGGATCGAACAACGGATGAACTGGTACATCGACCTGGGCATCAATCCGGACAATCTGCGCCTGTACGAGCACCCCCAAGAAAAGCTCTCCCACTATTCCAAGCGCACCGTCGATATCGAGTACGCCTTCGGTTTCACCGGCTCGAAGTTTGGCGAACTTGAGGGGATCGCTAACCGAACCGACTACGACCTGCGCACCCACCAGGAAAAGTCCGGCCAGAATCTCACCTATTTTGAGCAGGCGAGCGGCGAGCGTTTTATCCCCTACGTCATCGAACCGGCCGCCGGCCTTACCCGCTCCCTCATGGCCTTCATGGTCGAGGCTTACGAAGAAGACGAGGCCCCCAACACCAAGGGCGGCGTGGATAAGCGCACCGTGCTGCGTTTGGATCCGCGCCTGTCCCCGGTGAAGGTGGCCGTATTGCCGCTGTCCCGCAAGGCTGAGCTCCAGCCACTGGCCAAGGAGATCGCGGCGGACTTGCGGCGTTCGTGGAATATTGAGTTCGACGACGCCGGGGCTGTCGGTCGGCGCTACCGCCGGCAAGACGAGATCGGCACACCATGGTGCGTTACCGTCGATTTCGACTCGCTTGATGACCACGCCGTCACGGTCCGGGACCGGGACACGATGGCCCAAGAGCGGGTCAGCGTGGATCAATTGCGTGGATATTTGGCCGAAAAACTTATCGGCTGCTAATGCATCAGCACGCTCACACGACTGCGGAACTGCCCGCCGGTGCGCGCCGGCGGGCCCGCATCCTGCTATCCGCCATTGTCATACCGCTCTTGTTGGCGACGTTGGCTGCCACCTGGTGGCTGTGGCCGCGCGGGGATAGCCTGATCGGTTCCCGGGAGCTATTCGGGCCGGACTCGCCCTCGGCCACTGCCGAGGTATTGACGGCGCCTACAATGGAGGGAAGCCTATCGGTCGCCTCGATAAAACTCACCAGCGGTGATAACGCCGGGCATAAAACCCACATGCAAATACCTCCGGAGATCGCTGCACACGGGCTCCATGTGGGTGACTCGATCCGAGTGGTGTTCTATCCCGATGCCGTCGATTCAGGCTACCCGTACGTCTTCTATGACTATGAGCGGGGCCAGCCGATGCTCATTCTGGCGTTGATCTATCTGGCCGTAGTCGCCTTGGTGGCCCGCGTGCGCGGCATGGCCGCCGTCGTCGGCCTCCTTGCCTCCCTGGGGGTTATCGTTTTCTTCGTCATCCCCGCATTGATGGCCGGCTCCCCGCCGGTGCCGGTAGCGTTGACGGGCGCGAGCCTAATGATGTTCGCAGCCGTGTATTTAGCTCACGGTGTTTCCATCCGCACCACGACGGCGCTTCTGGGTACCTTCTTGGGGCTTGCTGTGACGCTCGGGGTGGGCCTGTGGGCGCTGCGAGCGGCACATGTGACCGGTGCCCAAGGTGATCTCGGGCAGATGCTCGCCGGCACCTTGCCGGGTATCCGTCTGGGTGATCTCATCGTCTGCGGGGTGGTGATCGCGGGCCTGGGCGCGCTCAATGATGTCACGATCACGCAGGCATCGGCAGTATGGGAACTGCACGCCGCTAATCCTGGTGCCAGCCGTCGCGACCTGTGGCGCGGCGGAATGCGAATCGGTGAAGACCATATCGCCTCCACTGTGTACACGCTGGCCTTTGCTTATGCTGGCACCGCCCTGCCGCTGCTAATCCTGGCCTCCCTTATTAATCGCCCGTTGCTCGGCACGCTGACGGCCGGCGAGATCGCGGAAGAGATCGTCCGCACCCTGGTCTCCTCGATCGGGTTAATCGTGGCGATTCCGTTGACGACGGCAATTGCGGTGGCGCTGGTACATGTGGCGCCGGCGCGGGCACGGCGGCATCGCTCCATTAAGGGGGATATGTGAAATTGTTGCAGCTGGGCAGCGTAACCGTAGGCACCCCGGTTATTCTCGCGCCCATGGCCGGGGTGACGACGCCGCCGTTTCGGCGGCTCTGCCGTGAAGCCGGGCAGGCGGGACTCCCCGCCGCTCCCTCTAGCACCCCATGCCCGCCTGGCTCGAGCTCATCCACGAGGAATAACGTCCTCTATGCACCCGCCGGTCTGTACGTGACCGAGATGATTACCAGCCGGGCGCTGGTGGAACGCAATGCGGCCACATTGCTCATGGTTCAACCTGACCCCACCGATCCGGTCCGTTCCGTTCAGCTCTACGGGGTGGACCCGGCGACCGTCGGCGAGGCCGTGCGCATCCTGGTAGAAGAAGACCTCGCTGACCATATCGACCTCAACTTCGGCTGCCCCGTACCCAAGGTCACTCGCCGTGGGGGTGGGGCCGCCCTGCCGTGGAAGAGCGAGCTCTTTTCAGCCATTGTCAGCCGCGCTGTCCAGATGGCTAAGCGTTACGCTCCCGCAGGTAAGGACGTGCCCGTCACCGTGAAAATGCGGATGGGTATTGACGATGACCACCTCACGTACCTCGACGCCGGGGAGCGGGCCCGGGCGGCCGGGGCGGCCGCAGTGTGCCTGCATGCCCGCACCGCCGCGCAACACTATGCGGGGCAGGCCCGCTGGGATGAGATCGCGGCCCTAAAAGACCATCTGGGGGATTTTCCAGTTCTCGGCAACGGAGATATTTGGGCGGCCGAAGATGCCCTTGCCATGATGGAATCCACCGGCTGCGACGGCGTCGTCGTCGGGCGTGGATGCCAAGGCCGGCCGTGGCTTTTTACGGACCTGGTAGCCGCGTTTTGCGGTGTGAGTAGGCGGGTGCGGCCAGGGCTGCGTGAGGTGGCTGACGTCGTGTACCGGCACGGTGAACTCATGTGCGAATACTTCGGCAATGAGGGCCAGGCCATGCGGGAAATGCGCAAACATATGGCCTGGTATTTCAAGGGCTACCCGGTGGGTGGGGCCCACCGCCACCGCCTGGCCCTGGTGGACTCCCTTGCCGATCTGCGTGAAAAACTCAACGAACTCGACTTGGACGCACCCTATCCCGGTGAGGCCACGGAAGGACCACGCGGACGGGCAGGCAGCTACAAGGTGCCCCACCTGCCCGAGGGGTGGTTAGACTCCCGCGAGCTCAGCCCCACCCATCAAGAAGCCTTGGCGCAGGCAGAACTCAATATCTCCGGCGGCTAGCTGGGCCTGGCGGTGAACGTGGGCGCGGTTGTCTTATTCGTGGATGGCCCACACGGTAGTATCCGCGGGCACCACAGCCGCGCCCTCTGCCACCTGGCTGGACCACACCATCGGCGTCCACCCCTGCGGCAGAGGAACCTCGGCGCCGATTGCGGTCAGGCTCAACACGGGCCGGTCAGCGTGCGAGATGAAGGCGACGGCGTGGGGCCCGGCGTCGAGAAACTCCAGCTCACCCTCGCCCAGATTCCATTCCCGACGCCGCTGCAGCAGTTGGCGGTATAGCGCCAAGGGGGAGGCAGGATCGGATAGCTGCCGATCCACGGCGTACCCCTCCCAGTCAGCGGGCTGAGGCAGCCAGGTCTCACCGCTGGGGGAGAATCCGAAACCGGGGGCATCGGCCTGCCACGGTAGCGGCACTCGGCAGCCATCCCGGCCAGCCTCTGCGCCGTCGGTCCGCCAGAAGGTCGGGTCTTGGCGCACTTCGGCGGGCAGGGCAGTGTGTTCAGGCAGTCCCAGTTCTTCGCCTTGGTACAGGTAGGCGGAGCCGGGGAGGGCAAGCATCAGCTGAGTGGCCGCGCGGGCCCGGCGCAGACCCAGAGCACGGTCGGGCTGCTCATCGATCGCAGTAATCCCATTGGGGCCCTTACCGGTACGTGAAAGCCCCAGCCGGGAGGCGTGGCGGACGACGTCATGATTCGACAACACCCAGGTGGCCGGTGCCCCGACCGCCTGGAAGGTGCGCAAAGTCTCGGCGATATTCGCACGCAGGGCAGCCGCATCCCAGGGGGTGCACAGGAAATCGAAATTAAAGGCCTGCTGCATCTCGTCCGAGCGCACGTACATGGCGAGCCGCTCCGCCGGTGCCACCCAGGCTTCCGCCACCAGCATTCGATCGCCGGGGTATTCGGCCAACACTTCATGCCAGCGGCGGTAGATCTCGTGGACGCCGTCCTGATCGAACATGGGGGCGTGCGCTCCGCCGCTACTGTCCGCCATCTGCATCTGCCCATCCCAGTTGGGAAGGGCCGGATCTTTGACGAGCCCGTGGGCCACATCCACTCGGAACCCGTCCACGCCCCGGTCCAGCCAGAACCGCAGAATCCGATCGAATTCGGCACGCACCTCAGGATGCTCCCAGTTCAGATCCGGTTGGGAGCGGTCAAACAGGTGCAGGTACCATTCGTCGTCGTTCTCCCAGGGGCTGCCGGGGGCGTCGACGCGGTCGCATACCTGGGTCCAGGCGAGGCCACCAAAAACCGACCGCCAGTTATTTGGTGGCTGCCCGTCGCTGCTAGGACGGAACCAGTAGCGGGAGCGTTCCGCACTACCGGGCCCGGCCGCGAGGGCCTGCTGAAACCAGGCATGGTCCTCGCTGGTGTGGTTGGGAACCAGATCGACGATCACCTTCAGCCCGTGGGTATGTGCCTGGTCGATCATCTCCTGGGCGTCGGCGAGGGTGCCGAAGCGGGGATCGACGTCGCAATAATCGGCGACGTCGTAGCCAGCGTCATGTTGCGGGGAGCGGTAGAAGGGCGACAGCCAGATGGCATCGACGCCGAGGTCACGCAGGTAGCCCAACCTCGAGGTCACCCCGGCAAGGGTGCCCATAGCCCCGTCATGGGAGGCGAAAGAGCGCGGATAAATCTGATAGATCACCGCCGAATGCCACCAGGGCAGGGCAGCGTTGGGGGCCGGGGAAGGCATAGCAACCTGCTTTCATATCATGTTCTGCGGCTGCCAGGCATGACCGCTGGCGGCCGGGTACCCGCCCTATTATCCATGCCACCCCTTATCTTCTGGGGCGGGTGTCCCGAAATCTGGAAGGTGGGACATGAGCGCCGTATCAGCGGGCAAGACGAGCCGCCCGTCCGCTAGGCGGCGCATATCGGCAGAGGCGTGTACCACGCTCATCTCCGCTGGCAATGTCACAGCTGCGGCAGTGGTGTTAAGAATGATGAGATGACGCCGGTTAACCAGCTGTAGCAAACTCAGTTCGGCGGTGTGTGAATCTACCCAGGCGACGGTTCCCGAACCGAGCTGGAATTCTCGGCGCAGGTGTAGTGAGCGGCGGTAGTGCTCCACCATGGATGCCGGGTTATTGTGCTGCTCGGCATGTAGGCGCTTGACCATCTGGCAGCGCTCATGCGGTTCTTGATCCAGGGACCAGTCCCGCAATCCCACTTCTTCTCCCTGTAAAAGGTATACGGCTCCCGGTAGTGCCATCACCATCAAGGCGGTGGCGCGCACACGCGCGGGTGACATGCGATCCGCCTGCCAGGATTGCCCCGACGGACCGATGCGATACATCGCGTACGTGGTGGTCCACGCCGGGGTGGCTCCGAGTGCGTCCCGGAGCTGGAAATTTTCCGTGACGGCGGCGCGGATTGCGTCCGTTTTCCAGGGAACGTCAGTGAGCGAATCATCGCGCAGATGCCCCAGCCATTGCTCAGCCAGGTGGGCGGGTAGATCATCGGCGGTGCGCATCGCTCCAGCCAGGAGCAGGTCGTCTCCGTAATGGGCCAGCAGAGCATGGAAAGGCCCGGAATTATGGACGATTCCAGCCGCGAGTGCGGAACGCAGATCGATTCCGTCGGCCCCGGCCTCTAACCACAACTCGGCGTCGGCGAGCATCCCGTCCTGACCCCGGCTAGGGGCTAAGGAGGGGATAAGACGCAGCCCGGCGTCATGATGAGCGGCCACTATATCGGCCGCCGTCGCGGTATCGACAGACTCAACTCCGGTGGGGAGGACGGCACCGTCGGTCCCCAAGACAACCGCTTCCGCTACACACGCACGAGCCAAGTCTGGGCATTGTCCGGCCACGAAGGCGTATTCGTAGAGGACGGCGCTGCGCCACCACGGTTGCGGACCCCGGTCGGCAGGGTGGACGAGGGTCATGGTGAGGAGATCTCCCATGGGCACCCCCACGTTATTCGCTGTCATCCCTACTCCTGGTTGCCTGACGCTGCCTATATTGTGTCTCACGTTGGCCGTTTTCGACACTTAGACGCGGTAGTTAGCCTAACCCCGGTAGGCTGAGGGGGTGAGTGATAATCGACAGGGGATTGATCCGGCCTACAGTGAAGCCGACCGGAGCCGGTTCCACCCGGAACCGCCGAAATCTCCTACCCGGACGGCTTTTGAACGGGACCGTGCCCGGGTTCTTCACTCTGCTGGCTTGCGTCGACTGAGCACAAAAACCCAGGTGATGGGCCCGGCTGATGATGATTTTGTTCGTAACCGTCTCACACATTCGCTGGAGGTCGCCCAGGTGGGGCGGGAACTCGGCAAGATCCTGGGGTGTAATCCCGACGTCGTAGAAACGGCCTGTCTCGTTCACGATATGGGCCATCCTCCATTCGGGCATAACGGGGAACGAGCGCTGAATGAAGTGGCCGCTTCTATCGGCGGTTTTGAAGGGAATGCGCAGACCCTGCGGCTGCTAACTCGCCTGGAAGCCAAAACCTTCGCGCAGGGGCGCTCCGTGGGGTTAAACCTCACCCGGGCAACCCTGGACGCCTCTTGTAAATACCCATGGCCTCAGGGCGGCGGTCCGGCCGCCTCTAATCCAAAAAAATTCGGTGTCTACGACGATGATGTGGAGATTTTCACCTGGCTGAGGCAGGGCGTGGACCACCAGCGGCGCTGTATCGAGGCGCAGGTCATGGATTTGGCTGACGATATCGCCTATAGCGTGCACGACGTCGAAGATGGAATTGCCTCGGGCCGTATCAATCCCAGCGATTTCACCACGGCGTCCACGCGCGATGCAATCGTCGCATCCGCCCGCCAATGGTACGGTCCGAGCGTTAGTGCCGACAGAATTGCCGCCGCTATCGACCGGCTGTGCGAGCAAGAATACTGGGTGCGCGAATTCCGGGGCTCCAGGCAGGATTTAGCAGCCCTGAAGAACATGACCAGCCAGGTGATCGGGCGTTTCGTCTCCCGCGTTGAGGAAGCCACTCGTACCGATTACGGGGCCGGCCGCCTGGTGCGTTATGACGCGGATCTGCATATCCCCGCCCCCACCCGGGATGAGATTCTGGCGATGAAGGGGATAGCGGTGCATTTCGTCATGGAACCGCGTGAATATGACGCCGCCTACCTGCTGCAACGCACCCTCATATTTGACCTCGCCGATGCCCTCGTGGAGGGGCGTGGGCAGGGATTGGAACCGGCCTTCCAAGAAGACTGGCAGAGGGCTGACAGCGACGCGCAGCGATTGCGGATCGTCGTCGACCAACTCGCCTCCCTCACCGACACCTCCGCCCACCGTATGCACGCCGCCCTGTGCGGTATGTTCTCCCAGCTCCCCTAAGACGCCGGGAAGCCTACACTAGTGCCATGGCGGGGATGATTAAACGCGAAGATATCGAGGCTGTGCGCGAGCGCGCCCGCATCGACGACGTCGTCTCCGAACATGTCACTCTCCGCAACGCCGGGGTCGGCTCCATGAAGGGTCTGTGCCCCTTCCATGACGAGAAAACACCCTCCTTCCATGTCCGCCCCCATATTGGGCGCTGGCACTGTTTCGGCTGTAATGAGGGCGGGGATGTCATCTCCTTCGTCCAGCGCATCCACGGGATCGGGTTCGTGGAGGCGGTCGAACACCTGGCCGACCGGGTGGGGATCCAGCTGCGCTACGAGGAAGGCAGCGGGCCGCGTGATGAGAAGCCAGGCCTGCGCCGTCGCCTCATTGCTGCTCACGAGGTGGCCGAAGCCTACTATCGCGACCAGCTGCACACCCCGGCCGCACAGGCGGCCCGCACCTTCCTTACTGAACGCGATTTCGACGCCGACGTCATCGAACAGTTTGGGATCGGGTTCGCCCCGGATAGCTGGGATAGCCTGCTGCGCGTCCTGCGGCAGCGTGGCTTCACAGAAGAAGAAATCGCCGCTTCCGGGCTGGTCACCACCGGCACTCGCGGCCCCTATGATCGCTTCCGCGGTCGGCTTATGTGGCCGATTCGGGACGTTATCGGGTCAACGATTGGGTTCGGAGCGCGCCGACTCAGCGACGACGATAACGGCCCCAAATACCTCAATACTCCCGAGACGCCGATCTACAAGAAATCCCAGGTTCTCTATGGTATCGACCTGGCCAAAAAGGAGATCTCCAGCCGCCGCCAGGTGGTGGTTGTGGAGGGATACACCGACGTTATGGCGGCCCATATTGCGGGCGTCCCCACGGCCGTGGCCACCTGCGGCACCGCCTTTGGTTCGGACCATGTGCGCATTGTGCGTCGCCTATTGGGGGATTTCCGGGATGCTGCCTCCGGTGTAATAGTGGGCGGGCGCTCCCAGGGCGGTGAGGTGATCTTTACTTTCGACGGCGACGCCGCGGGCCGCAAAACGGCCCAGAAAGCCATCAACGAGGAC
>JAEWHO010000099.1 GCA_023387755.1 Actinomycetes bacterium
GTATGGAGGTTTATGCTCGCGGATTGGAAGATGTGGTGGCGTCTTCTGATCCCAAAATGCTGGCGATTACCGACAAACTACGGGCTGCCACCGGCTTTGCGGAAGGGGCATCTGTGAATGCCACCCAGTATCTTGCCCAAGGAAATCACGTGGGGCGCACAGTCTCGGACGCTGAGGTCATAGCGAAACTCGGGGGCACAGCGATAGGTGAAATATGGGCAGATATACATATCCCAGTGGGAGGTCCCGCCATTGCGCAGCCATCAATCTGGCGGCCCAGCAGGATTGAGATGCCGCAGCCATCAATCTGGCCGCCGGGGAATATTGGAATTCCTTGCCCTCCGGTAGGTCCTCCGTGGGATGGCCTGCTACCCCCGTGGCTGCGCCCCTACCCGCTTATTCCCTATCCGCTGATACCGAACCCGCTGATCCCGATACCCACGCAGCCACTGCTGTGAAGCGCGGGCCATGAGCAGGAATCTGGAAGGCGCGCAGCCCCGCTGCTTGCGCTGCGGCCGCATCAATCGGCCGATCCCCTACGGCCGCCGTCTGGGTGGGGTCAAGGTGGAATTTACGCAGAGCATGGAGGAACATGGCCGGATCAGGTTTACGCGGGAAGCCGTCAGATGCGCACACCAGACCGCTGATCAAACCTCCTTCACCTGGCAGCAAACCGTGCCCGCGCAACAGAGCCGTGGCCGAGGTGCGGTCGCGGTGGGTGACGACGATATTGCGCCCACCCGTATCGCATACTGCCTGGAGCAGCTCCTGCGCTCCTACCATGAGGGGAGCAGGGTGGTCTTGCCAGGAGCGCTTCAGCTCTGTGTACGCCTCCTCCAACTGCTGGCGCGGTATCTGATAGCGGCTGGAGAGCGTTGCCATAGCCGAGGCGATCGACACCCGGGTGAGAGCACTGATCTCGTGCGGGATCGGGCAAGTGCCGTCCGGGTTTTCCAGCGCACTGCACAATGCGGTGATGACCTGCGGGTAGGTGTCGATAAGGGTGCCACCCATATCCCAAATCAGATGGCGCACCGCCGGTCCACCTACTTTTTGTCCGGCTGCAAGAAGCGATTCAAAATAGCGCCAGCGATGGCGATGATAATACCCCCGAACAGGGCGGGCCAGAAACCATCTACCTGTAAGAAGTACGAGGTGTGGGAGGAAATCCAGCCGGTCAAAAGGAGCATCAAAGCGTTAATAACCAGCGCGAACAGGCCCAAGGTGAGCAGATACAGGGGGATCGATAGCAACACTGCCAAGGGGCGTACGAGCGTATTGACCAGGGTGAACACTACCGCCACCACCGCTAGCACCAGGATCTTCTCCCCAATACTTTGCCGAGGAGCTAACGTCAGGCCGGGAATGATGAGCGTAGCCAACCAAATGGCCACCCCGTTAACAAGGCAGCGCTGCAAGAACTTCATACCGCTATCGTGTCACATACAGTGCAGGCTCGTGGTCACCACTAAAACAAAGAAACCCACACTCAACGCCACTTCTACGCCCCCGATCAGGGCTGGCCGCACCGTCACCCCGCGCCTGGCCACCGCCGGGAGAGCTATGGAGCGGGCCAAAGTCAGACCAGCCAGGCCGATCAGCGCCCAGCCGCTGCCACACGGCCACCATCCCGCCGTCGTCGCCACCACACTCGCACCGAGTAGGAGGGCGTGCCATGCCAGGGACCCAACCCACCAGCGCGGGTTATTGCGCTCGCGAATAAGGGACTTAACATGCGCGATCGTCCCCAGGAAATAGCCTGCCAAAACCGCAGTGACTCGCCAGGCCCACGTTAAAGCCGTAGCTGAAGCCGCCCACGCGCCGCCGTCAGGGCGCATGATGCCACTGGGATCTAAGGCCACGGACGCCGCTAGCGAGGTGGGCTGTGCAGCCGCATCGAAAGCCACCATCGTGGTCAGGCACGCTGCCACAATAATGGCGACGTCGTGATAAAACGCGCGCTCCCGCCCGCGTGCCAGGCACCACCCAGAAAATGCGAGCAGCGGAGCGAACCACACCACCCAGCCGATTAGCCAGGGGGTGCATAGTAGTACCGCCACACCCGTAACAGTGGTAGCTGCTGCGTAGGTGCGCACCGCCGTCTGGTAGCGCTCCCGGCGGCGGGCTTTCACCCACTGACTCGCGGCATAGAACCAGAAGTAGCCCACCCACCACATGAGTAGCAGTGGAACGTGGCGCCATTGGGCCCCACCCACGGCGATCCCACTGAGAATCGGGACGGTAATCATCGCCCACGCGCCGTGATGCTGCGGCACCCAGCCGCGATTGCGTAGCGCTCGGCGGGGGCGTTCAGGGCGAGGGTAGACAGGAGGTCGCACGGCACGTGAGGTCACATCGCAAGTGTAGGACGCGGCATAGCTGCCTTCCACCATTCGCGTGCGCTGCGTTGGGATTCGGCCTAACCCTGGTATGCGGGCCGCAGCTGGTATCCGAGCCAGCACCGCTATTCGTCCTAACGCTGGTATCCGAGGCAACCGAGCTGGCCCAGCACAGTGAGGACGAAGAAACCGCGAAAATACGGGAGATTGTAGGTATCTGCGCCGTCGTCTTAAAAAAGCGTGAAAACTCTGTAGGTTTCCTCCAACGGGAATCTACGGTGGAGTAACTTACGCTTACGTAGGTTAGGAGGTTGTTATGACGCTGCTACCTATCGCCGCGCCCGACGCCGGTATCGAAACCGCCCGCATTCTCGACCATCACGGCCAGCTCCACAACCATCCGGAACTGACCCCATATGCCGACCTATCAGCCCAGTTCCTGCAGGTTGCCTACCGGCATATGGCCCGCACCCGCGCCTTTGATGAAGAAGCCCGCCTACTGCAACGGCAAGGCGAGCTGGCTCTGTGGCCACCCTGCCGCGGGCAAGAAGGCATTCAGGTGGGGTCTGCGCTCGCCACCCCAGCCGAAGACTTCGTAGTTCCCTCCTACCGCGAGCACGCCGTCGCCGATGTGCGCGGACTTGACCTCACCGCCCTGATCCCGGTTTTCCGGGGGATTCGCCACGGCGGTTGGGATCCGTCCGCACACCGTTTCCACCTCTACACCTTCGTGATTGCTGCCCACCTGCCCCATGCGGTCGGCCGGGCATTCGCGCTACAACAGGATCAGCGGCGCGGCATTAACAGCGAGGATGACCCACGCGCCGTCGTCACCTACTGCGGTGATGGTGCCACCTCCCAGGGGGAAGCCAATGAGGCCCTCGTTTTCGCGGCCAGCGCGAACGCACCGATTGTGTTTATCGTGCAAAATAACGGCTGGGCCATCTCGGTGCCTACGTCCACGCAGTCGCGCGTGCCGCTGGTGATGCGCCCGAGCGGCTTCGGTATCCCGTCCCTGCGTGTGGACGGTAATGACCCCATCGCCTCCTACGCGGCCACCCGCCTCGCCCTCGAGCACGTCCACACCGGCCAGGGGCCATTCTTCATCGAAGCAGTCACGTACCGTATGGGCGCGCACACCACCTCCGATGACCCCACCCGCTACCGCACGCGGGAAGAAGAAGACTATTGGCAGCAGCGGTGCCCGCTTACCCGCACCGAGGCCGTGCTGCGGCGTGAGTTCTCCGTCGGGCAGGATTTCTTCGACGACGTCGCCGCTGACGCGGCCGCGCTCGCCCAGCGCACCCGGCAGTTCACCCGCAACCTTACGGCGGCAGATGCGCCCGGAATGTTTGACCATATCTACGCCTCCGAACACCGCTGGACGCGGGAGGACGCCGCGAGCTTCGGTTGCGAGGCCGCGCTATGAGTACTGCACCGGTCTCCGCTCAGGATGCGCCCAACACGGCAGCGCTAGTAGGGGCGGATCAGGGCGCGCCCCTCTCTCGGGTATCCAGCTCTGCCGCGGCCACACTGCCCTTCGCCAAGGCCATTAATGCTGCCCTGCACGATGCCATGAAGGCAGATGAAACCGTTATCGTCTCCGGTGAGGACGTAGGCCAACTGGGCGGAGTTTTCCGCGTCACCCAGGGGCTTATCGACGAGTTCGGGGAGGAGCGGGTTCGGGACACTCCGCTAGCAGAGGCCAGTATTGTGGGCACAGCTATCGGGATGGCCATGGGCGGGTACCGCCCCGTCGTCGAGATTCAATTCGATGGGTTCGTATTCCCCGCCTTCAACCAGATCACCACCCAACTGGCGCGGCTGCGCTCGCGGTCAGCCGGGACCGTGCAGGTGCCCGTGGTTATCCGCATCCCCTATGGCGGTGGGATCGGCGCGGTAGAACATCACGGTGAATCACCAGAAGCCTATTTCATGCACACTCCCGGCTTGCGCGTGGTGGCCCCGGCCGACCCGCAGGACGCCTACACGCTGCTGCGCGCGGCCATCGAGAGCCCGGATCCGGTGATATTCCTGGAACCCAAGGCCCGCTATTGGGCCAAGGGGGAGGTGGCCCGCACCGCGCCGACCAACGTGGGCAACCTCCAGGAGGCGCGCGTGGAGCGCGCCGGCAGCGACGTCACCCTCATCGGTTACGGTGCCACCGTCGCCACCTTACTCGAGGTGGCCGAAGAGCACGCGGAGCTCGGGGTGGACTGCGGCGTGGTGAACCTACGTAGCCTCAGTCCGCTCGATATGGAGCCGGTGGTACGTGAAGTGTGTACTAGCGGGCGCGCGGTCATTGCGCATGAAGCTCCGCTCGCCGTCGGGCCGGGCGCGGAGGTGGCAGCCCGCCTCACCGAAGCCTGTTTCTACCATCTGGAAGCGCCCGTCGCGCGCGTAGCAGGCCCCCATATTCCCTATCCGGCCGCCGCCGTGGAGGCCGACTATTTGCCGACGCCGGCGCGCATCAGTGCCGCCATCGAGCAGGTTCTAGCGCATTAGGAGGACGTGTGCCCGAGGCGATTTTCCAACTCCCCGACCCCGGTGAAGGCCTCACCGAAGCGACGATTGTACGCTGGGCGGTCAGCCCTGGCCAGGAGGTACACGTCAACGACGTTCTGGTGGAAATCGAGACGGCTAAATCGCTGGTAGAACTGCCCTGCCCGTGGGATGGGACCGTCGTTGAACTGCTGGTTGAGCAGGGCGCGGAAGTGCCGGTCGGTACCGATCTGGTGCGCGTCCGCGTCACTGACGCCGCAGAACCCGAGAGCCCGGATACCCCCACCCCCACCGCTGCCCTCACCTCGCCTGCAACCACCGAGGATTCCGACGACGACGCCGGGCCGATTCTGGTGGGCTATGGAGCTGGTCGGGCCCCCTCTCGGCGCTCGGTCTTAGCTAAGCCCCCGGTGCGTCGCCTAGCCAAGGACCTCGGCGTTGACCTTACGACTATCATTCCGACCGGTCCAGGTGGGATCATCACTCGCGAAGATGTGCAGCAGGCAGCGGCCGCGCAGCAAGCCGATACGCTCAGCAGCTACCCGGTGGATCAGGCAGCCGCCGCCAATCCGGCCCCGCCTGCCAGTGACGAGCCCTGGCTGGTCGGTGGAACCGTGAGCGCCGACGGCCGCTGCACCCGCGTCCCGGTCAAGTCTGTGCGCCGCCGGACGGCGGAAAATATGGTCGCCTCAGCCTTTACGGCTCCGCATGTGACGGTCTTTCATACCGTGGACGTCACCCGCACCATGCAGATGGTGGCCGATATGCGCCAACGCCGCGAATATGCCGATATTCGTATCACCCCGCTGGCCATGGTGTTGCGCGCCGTCGCCCTGGCTGTGCGTGAGCATCCGCAAATCAACGCCTCCTGGGATGAAGACGCCCAGGAGATCGTCTATAAGCATTACGTCAATCTAGGGGTCGCGGCCTCCACGCCGCGCGGCCTGCTCGTGCCGAATATTAAAGACGCCCACGCTAAAGGCTTCCGGGAGTTAGCCACCGAACTAGGCGATCTGACGCAACGGGCGCGCAGCGGCCGCCTCGCCGTCGAGGATATGGCCGACGGTACGATCACCGTCACCAATATTGGGGTATTCGGGATCGACGCTGGCACCCCCATCTTGAACCCGGGGGAGGCCGCGATCCTAGCCTTCGGGGCGGTCCGGCCACAGCCGTGGGTGCTGGACGGTGAGATCACCATCCGGGACGTCACCACGCTGGCGTTAAGCTTCGATCACCGGCTCGTTGATGGTGAACTCGGCTCCCGCTTCCTAGCCGAAGTAGCTGCGCTATTGGAGGACCCAGCCCGTGCGTTCATTCGCTGACGCGCTTCCCGCCGCTGCTGCGCCCCCACCAGGAGGAAGCTCATCAGCAGGGTTCCGCCACACCCGATCAGCCCCCCAGCGAGAGTATCGGTAAACCAATGGACGCCTAGATACAGGCGCGAGACCGCTACCGTCACGGCGAGTGCGAGCGCGAGCGCCAGCAGTACCGATCCGAGTGGGTTGAACAGCGTGGTAATTGAGACGAGCGTGGAGGTGGTGTCGTCAGTACGGGCGGCGAGCAGTTGGGCGAGGATAAGGCGATCCCATACGGCAGGATGAGTATGTACCAGCGAACCGATGACAATTGCTACGACGACGCTCAGCGCCCCGGCGGCCAACGCCCAGCGGTAGGGGCTGCGGGTGGTCACGATTGTTGCCTTTTGTCCTGGGCGGCTAGCTGCGCCAGCATGCGGTTGTAGGCTGCCAGTTCGGCGTCGTCGTCCTGTTCCGCGCGGCGGTCCTTACGGCGGGCCTCCTTGGCATCGGAACGAGACCACATGACCGCCAAAATAATCGCCATCGCCAAGGTGGGGAGCTCCCCGATACCCCAGGTAATTTCCCCACCGATGTGCTGGTCGCGTAGCGCATCCACCCACCATGCTAGGCCGAGGTGGCCGAAGTGGTCGGCGGCCAGCAGGGCTTTCATGGAGATGATGGAGATTCCGAAGAAGGCGTGGAAGGCCATGGTGGCCAGCAGGAACACGAAACGCAGCGGGTAGCCGGGGCGGGTGGTGCCCGGATCAATCCCGATCACCACATTGGCGAAGAGGTAGCCGGCAATAGTGAAGTGGACGGTCATGAGGATGTGGCCCAGGTGGGTGGTCAAGGCCAGATTGAACAGTGGCGTGTAGTAGAAGATCCACATGGAGCCCACAAAGTTGATGGCTGCCACGAACGGGTTTGCCCAGGCGCGGGCATAGCGGGAATGGACTAGCACGAGGAGCCATTCGCGCGGGCCTCGCGAGCCGTCGTGGCGCACCGGCAGGCCGCGGGAGGCGAGGGTGATCGGCCCGGCTAGGGCCAGGAAGATCGGGATGATCATCACCAGGCTCATATGTTGCACCATATGGGCGGAGAACATCAGCCGCCCGTACACGGTGGGCCCGCCGTTGGTCAGCCAGATCATGCCGACCCACGCCACCACCCAGCAGATGGTACGCCCGAGCGGCCAATGCACCCCGCGGCGCCGCAATATCCATACCCACCGCAAGTACACAAAGATCGCGGCCAGGCACCCGAAGATAAGGAAGGGGTCTACAAACCATTGTGTGAACCAGGTGGTGAGGCTGGGCGCGGGCGGCTCTGGGTAGCCGATGGCCTCCCAAACGGGGGAGGGGTCCGGTAGCGGGGTTTGGGGGACCGGGGGCGCCGACGACGATAATGTCACGGCCAGTGCCATCACGGCGCCCATAAGGAGCAGCTCGCCACCGGCAAAACGCCAAAACGGGCGAGCGTTGGGGGTGGTTGCGGTCAAGGCTGGGAGGGTGTGCGCCCGGTGCCACCACCCGGCCAGCCCGAGCCCGATAAAACCGAGAGTTTTCGCGGTCAGTACCCATCCCCACGGGGTAGTGAAGAGTTCAGACGGCCCGTTCAATCGAATCCAGGCGGCGCAGATCCCGGAGACTACCGTGATGACGAAACACCACAGCGCCAGGTGGGAGTAGCGCTGCGCGGCCCGGGGCAGATCAATGCCAATCCGCCCGGAGACGGCCACGAGTACCAGCAGCCCGCCCGCCCAGATCGTGACGGCGGTCAGGTGCATGAGCATTGAAGAAACTGCTAGATCATGCGCCGCTGCACCGGCCGCATGGCCGGTAAGGGCCAGCGGAACCAGCGAAATAATCGCCATCGTTGCCGCCCACGCAGCCGAGGTGTAATGCCCCATCATGGCTACGAAGGTGGCCGCCACCGCGGTGAGGAGGGTGGCCCAGAAATACGCGATCCCCAGGTCTACTTCGGTTAGGAACTGCCACAGCCCGGGCCCGAAGGTCGCATCCCCAAGCGGGCGCATCGCCGTCACCGAGTATTCGATGACGACGCTCGCCAGTTGGGCGAGCGTCCACACGACGGCGGCGACGCGGGCGATTTGAGCACTGAGCTGCCAGGCCCGCCCGTCCACCGGCTCCGAGGTGCGTTGGTGACGACGCGGGTGCGGCGTCGTCGGCACAATGACGGCACACAGCGCGGTAGCCCCAATGGTGATGGTGGCGGCGCTGCGATTGAGGAGGGTGAGCAACGGCAGGGACCAGCGGCCGATCGGCCCGGGATCGAGCGGCGGGGTGGGGGCGACGGCGCCGGAGGCGGCCAGTGAAAATACCGCTACCACAAGGGTGACAGGCGCGAGCGCAAACAGGATTTGGGTGGCACGGCTGCGTGGTTGCGTAAACGTGCTGTCAGCGGCTACCTTTCCCATACTCCCACCCTAGTTCTCTTTCGGGGAGCTCGGGATAGTGTGGAATCTAAGTGGCCTACCCCGGCGGTGTGGTAGGGCCGGGAAGGAATACATCATGGTTGCTTATGCGCACGTTATCGCCGGGTCGGAAGCGACCGGCGGGGCCGGAATTCAGGTTGACCTCAAGGTCTTCCACCAACTCGGCGTCTACGGGATGGGGACGCTCACCTGTATCGTGTCAATGGATCCCAAGGACGGCTGGAATCACCGTTTTGTTCCAGTTGAGCCGCAGATTATCGCGGATCAGATTGAGGCCGCCCAAGGGGCGTTCCCGCAGGTGGATACCGTGAAAGTAGGGATGCTCGGTACCCCGCAAACGGCCGAGGTGGTAGCTCACGCGCTCGCGGACCATCCGTATCGAGCCATCGTGGTGGACCCGGTTCTGGTATGCAAAACCCAGGAGCTCTCGCCCGCCTTGGAGACCGACAACGCCCTGCGCCAACTGGTGCTGCCCCACGCCCACGTAGTGACGCCGAATGTTTTTGAGGCCACTGTGCTCTCGGGCCGCGAATCGATTGAGACGGTCGATGATCTGATTGATGCAGCCAAGCGGATCGGTGATCTTGGGCCCCAGTACGTGCTCGCTAAGGGTGGGGTGGAGATCGCCGGCGACGCCGCCGTCGACGTGCTCTGGGACGGCAGTGAGATCCATGTATTCTCGGCTCCCAAGGTGGGGCGGGAGCGGATCCACGGGGCCGGATGTACTATCGCGGCCGCCGTCACTGCGGGCCTGGCGAAGGGCCAGTCGGTGCGCGACGCCGTCGCGGTGGCTAAGGAATTGGTGACGGCGGGGATTGCGGAACGTTTGCACTGTGCCACTCCCTTCGCCACCGTGTGGCAGCAGGCCTACCAGCCTCGCTGACGGTATCAACCCGGGTCTGGTCTACACGCCTTGCCTTGGCTTAGCGTTGTGGGCCGACTTATCCACACCCCTCTACGGGGAGGGCGGTTGATTCGGTAAGGTGGCATCGAGTATCAATGCAGCGGGCGCTCACTATGCGCCCTCTAGGCGGCCGTGTAGGCCGAGGACGTGAGGAGACCGGATGGCCGAGGGACAGCTCGGAAATGATGAGTTGGCGCGCGCCCGCGACCTCATTGGGCGTGTCAATTCCATATTCAGTGCCACCGTGGTGGGGCAGGATGCCCTGCGGCGGGCGATGGTAGCCAGCCTTCTGGCCGGCGGGCATGTGCTGCTCGAATCCGTACCCGGGTTAGCAAAGACGACGGCGGCGCACACCCTCGCATCGGCGATTTCCGGTAGCTTCCACCGCATCCAGTGCACTCCGGACCTCATGCCCAACGATATTGTGGGCACCCAGGTGTTCAACTACACCACCGGGGAACTCACCACCCAGCTCGGCCCGGTCCACGCGAACCTGGTGCTGCTGGACGAGATCAACCGCTCCTCGGCTAAGACTCAATCCGCCATGTTGGAGGCCATGCAGGAGCGGCAGACCACCATCGGCGGGCAGGTCTACCCGGTCCCGACCCCGTTCATGGTGCTTGCTACCCAGAACCCCATCGAAGAAGAAGGCACCTATGTGCTGCCAGAAGCACAGATGGACCGGTTCTTAGTTAAAGAAGTGCTCACCTACCCCTCGCCGGAGGAAGAAGTCCTCATCCTGGACGGTATCCACAATGGCACCCTGGCGGCCTCAGGCAGTAATACCCGTCCTGCCGGGGCAGCAGCACCGATTTCCCTAGAGGACGTGGCTGACCTGCAACGTATGACTGAACAGGTGTGGATCCACGACTCCCTCAAGCGCTATATCGTCGATATCGTCAATACCACCCGTGGGGGTGGGCCGCGCCCGGTTGGGAAGTTCGCCCAGGATGTGCGCGTGGGGGCTTCCCCGCGTGGTGCCATCGCGCTTATGCGGATCGGGCAAGCGCTGGCGTTGATGGCGGGCCGGAACTATCTGGTGCCGGATGACGTCGTCGTTATGCGTCACTCGGTGCTGCGTCACCGCATTATCCGTACCTATGACGCGATTGCCCAAGGGGTGCGGGTGGAACAGTTGATCGATGCTGCCTTTGACGCCGTCCCCGTCCCGTAACCTCCATGATCCCTTACGTGCAACTGGCTGACCTCCGCCACCGCATCTCCTTGCCGGTGTTGCGGAAGGCGGCCGGTGCCCTGGAGGGCCGCCACCGTTCCATCTTCACCGGGACGGGGCAGGACTTCGACGACCTCATGACCTACCGTCCCGGTGATGACGTCACCGATATTGACTGGAAGGCGTCCGCCCGTGCGGGGCAGCCGATTATCCGGCGGTTTGTGCGGGAAACGAATGCGTCTGTCGTCGTGGCAGTCGATACCTCCGTGACCATGACGGCGGCCGCGCTTTCCGAGGAAACCAAACTTGATGTGGCCATCGACGTCGTCGACGTTATCGCTTACCTCACTCGTTTTCGCGGGGACCTGCTCGGTCTGGTCTACGCCAGCGGCCCCCAGGTCCACCAGCTCCCCCCGAAAGCCGGCACCGCCCACGCTGAGCTGATACGACGGCGGCTGCGTTGGGCGGCAGAAAACCCGGCCGGGCCCCGCCACTTCAGCGCCATCCTGGAACGTCTTGAGGCACTGGTACGGCGACGCAGCCTGGTGGTGGTGATCGGCGACGATTTCTCCGTCGATGAGCGCTGTGAATCGATCCTGAAACGGCTGCGGGTCCGCCACGACATCCTCTTTTTCTCAATCACTGATTTCGATCCGCGCCAGGGCGGTGGGCGGCCGCTCGTGGATGTTATGGGTGGGGAGATCCCCGGCTATGCAATGTCCGATAAGCGCGTGGTCTATGAGGTCGAGCAGATGCTGAGCGAGCGGCGTGAACGCACCCGCAGCGTCCTGCAACAGTTGGGAATAGACTGGGCCGCCATCGGGGGCAGCGATGACGTGGTAGAGGCATTGATCGCATTACTGGTGAGGCACCGATGAGCCCAAAAGACCTGTACCCCCTCGTGTCCTACTCCAACGCCTATACCGGAACTGCGGTAGCTTTCCTCCTGATCGCCCTGTGGTTGTGGTGGTTTACCCGCCCGCTTAAACGGCCGCGGGGTCGTGAGGGCACCGCGCGGGGGCAGCGGCGCACGACTGCGGCCGCGATCGCCCGGCTGCGGCAACAGTACGAGGCCGGGGAGATCTCCCTGCGCGAGCTTCACCTGCGCGCCTCGAAGATCGCCCGCGAGTTCGGGCACAGCGTTACCGGTTTCGATTGCACCACTAAAACCGCGCATCAGCTGCGCCAGCGGGCTGATCTTCTGCCGGTTGCACAGGTGGTAGAACAGGCCGAGGAACCCTCCTTCGAGGCCGACCCGCACGCTCAGGCTTTGGCGATTTTCGCGGCCTTGGAGGCGATGGTGGAACAGATGGGTGAACCACGCGGGCAGGAGGGAGAGCCGTGATCGAAGCATCCCAACTCCCAGGTATTCACGTGCCCGGGATCGGCACACTGGTGTGGTGGTGGCTCACACTCATCCTGCTCATCGCCCTGGTTGCGTGGGTAGTGATCGCCTGGCTGCGCCACCCGCGCCCTGGTGCGCAAGTAAAAATCGCGCACAGTCACTATATTCGCCAACTGCGCAGTTACCAGAATGTGGTGCGCTTCCGGCGGACCCGGATTACTCTGGCTCTGCTCGTGGTGTTTCTTTCAGCTGGTACCGCCGCCCTGGTGGCGGGGCGGCCCGCAGACGTCTTCTCTCGCTCGGAACGGCTCGCCTCCCGCGATATCGTCTTATGTTTAGACGTTTCCGGCTCGATGATTAGCTACGACTCGGAGATTCTAAACCGCTTCGCTGATCTGGTGAAGAACTTCCAAGGCGAGCGGATCGCGCTGGTCATCTGGAACTCCACCTCCCGCACCGTCTTCCCGCTGACGGACGACTATGACATGATCCACCAGGAGCTCGACGCGCATGCTAAACTCCTCGATCTGGATCTCAATAGCTTCTCGGGCAGCGCCCAAGATTTAGCACCGGTTTTGGATTTCTTAGAAGGGACGACGTCGACGCGCGACCAGTCTGCTTCTCTGATTGGCGACGGCCTTGTCAACTGTGTACAACAGTTCGATCAGGGAGATAAGGAACGTTCTCGGTCAGTTATTTTCGCGACCGACAATGATCTGCGCGGGGAGCCGATATTTACCCTGCCCCAGGCCACTGCCTACGCTCAGGAACGCGGAGTGGAGGTTATTGGGCTGTTCTCGGCTACCGCAGAAGCGAAGGGGAGTGCAGATCTGCGCACCCCCTTCACCAGAGCAATCGAGGAGGCCGGTGGCAAAGTCTTCGATACCACCAGCCCCGATGCTGCCGCCAGCATCGTCGACAAAGTCGAACAGACAACCGCCCACGAATTGGACGCTAACCCGACCATCGTCGTCACCGATCATCCCGAACGCCTCGCGCCCGTACTGATCGGGCTGGGCTTGGTGAGCCTGCTGGTATTGGGGTGGTGGCGCCTGTGAGTATCCACCCCCTCTACCCACTGCCGGTGACGGCCGCCCTGCTATGCCTGCTTGCGCTGGCTGTTGCCTGGGTGTGGCTGCGCCGTCCTCACCGGTCGGCTGCGTGGCGGCGCAGTCTCATCGCCCTCGGCTTGGCCGTGCTTCTGCTTGGGCCCAGTGCGCCGTTGAACCGCCAGCGGGTGACCTCCTCACTGGAGATTTACTTCGTCGTCGATACCACCGGCTCCATGGTGGCTGAGGATTACAACGGCAGCTCACCCCGGCTCGACGGCGTACGGGCAGACTTAGCCGCAATTGCCGACCATTTCCCCGAGGCTCGCTACAGCATTATTAGCTATGCCGCAGAAGCCGTGCAGCAGATGCCCTTAACCACTGACCAGGGCGCGGTGAAGTCGTGGGCGGATACGGTGCGCCAGGAACGCTCCTACCTATCGGACGGTTCAGCAGCGGCCCGTCCAGTTCGTAAGCTGACGCAGATTTTGAAGCAGGCCAGAGAATCTCGCCCCGATAATCGCCGCCTGATCTTCCTGTTCACTGACGGGGAAGTTACCAATACCGAATCTGACCAGTCCGATCCAGCCGCCTTTTCGCAACTGCGCAATCTAATTGACGGCGGGGCAGTCCTCGGTTACGGCACCGAGGCTGGCGGGAAGATGAAAGAGAATCTCCGCACTGAGAAACAGAACGAATCCCACCAGTACTTACGCGACTACTCCACCGGTCGGACCGCCATCTCCCATGCCGATCCGCAAACCCTTGCCGCAATTGCCGAGGAAATGCGCATTCCCTACGAGCACCGCAGCTCCCCTTCCGAACTCACCGCAGTATTCGACCAGATCCCTCCCAGTGTTATCGTGCCGGATGAAACTAGAGACGTTCCGGTAGATACCGTCGTGGTGTGGCCGGTTATGGTGCTGCTCGTGGCCCTCTTCGGGTGGGAACTCGCCGTCCTCATCCGGCAGTTGAAACTCGCTCGATCCACTCCGAGGGGAGGGGCCAATGCGGTTTAAGCAATCCCGCGCTGAATCTGATTCCACTGTGGTGACCTCCAGCGCAGCCGATACCCCCGAACTGCCTGCGGTTAAACGACCCCGTTGGGTCTACGCGGTTATCGCCGTACTGGTGATGCTCAGCTTAATCCTGATATGGGTGACGACGACGGCGGCGTTCGGCAAGTCTGGCCGTGGCAAAACCTGGGATAAACTCTACGGCTCGCACAGCCTGCTGATTCCAGTGGGCCCGGACGCCTGGCGGGGGCCGTACAATCGCGGAACGGCCGCCGCCATGCGCGGCGACTATGCCACCGCCTCCAGGCATCTATTGGCGGCTTTCGGGCGAGTGCCGGCCGCGAGCGCTAATGAGAAGGGATCGAAGGTTGGCAGTGCGGAATGTCAGGTCCGTATGAACTATTCCCTCAGCCTGGAAGCTGAGGGGGACGAAGCCTGGAAGAAAGCCGAGGGCGGGGATGCCACCGCTGAGGCCCTGGCCCGCCAGAAGTTCACCGAGGCGGCCCGTATTTCTAAACCGTGCACATCAGACGGTGAAGGCGGGCAAGCACTGGCCTCCCCAGAGGATGTGATCCATCAACGGCAGGCGAACAAGCCGCCCGAGACGCCGCCGAACACCCCGGATCCGGCACCCTCTCCCGAGGATCCTGAACCGAGTGAGGAGCCGAGCAATCCGGATCCGAGCCAATCGCCCTCTCCCGAGCCCGATCCGAGCCCGTCTACTGAGAGCGAGCAGGAAAAGAAGCTACGCGAACGCCGCGAACAGGCCGAACAGGACTATCAGGACCGTCAAGCTGGTAAGGGCCCCGGTTACGGGCGTGGCAAGAACTGGTAGCGGGCCCACCCGCGACCACCCAGTACACTAGCGCTATGGCTTTGGTCGTTGCTGCCGCCCTCATCCAGGACGGCCACCTGCTCGTCGCGCAGCGCGCCTACCCGCCTGAATTGGCCGGCCTGTGGGAGTTCCCCGGCGGCAAAGTTGAAGACGGTGAAGACCCGGTCACAGCCCTGCGCCGCGAGATTGAGGAAGAGCTCGGGATCGCCATCGCCGTCGGCACCCAAGTGCCCGGCCCCGAGGGTGGGGATTGGCCCGTCCACGCCGGCCACCGTATGCGAGTTTTTGTAGCGACGCCGCTCGCCCGCCCGGAATTGAGCAGTGACCATATGAATCTACGCTGGGTGCCGTTATCGCAATCGGCTGATGTGGATTGGATTCCCGCCGACCGGCCAATCCTCGAACAGCTAAATGCAGCCCTGAAGGCCGGGCAAATGTAACCCGAATATAGCTCCCGTTGTGAGCACTCCCTCATAGGTGTAGAAGCGATGAGCCGTCGATAGCGTTTTAGTATTTCTATACGCGTTTATTGACGCTTATTCACCTCAATGAGGAGCCCTCTATGATTCCAGATTATTGCGTCTCGGATTTACCAAATACCGGGGCTTCTATTGCTGCACTTGTGGTGCTAGCTGCACTATTTCTTTGCGCCGGATGGGCCTTGCGTAAAGGTCGGCGTCGGGCCGGGTTAGCTGCTTTCGCGGCACTTACTCTAACCCCGCTGACTCTCCTGGGCATCCAGCCCGCGCACGCCAATGACGGCGGCACGCCGGACTGTCCGCCCGGGTACCACTACGTGCCCCCGAAGCCGGCCCCCACACCAGCACCAACACCGACACCCACGCCGACCGCTGCGCCTACCCCCACGCCGGCCCCGACCCCGGGCGGACCGACCATCGTCGCTGATGAGATCGGCTACCAGGGGCTCGAGCTGAACGTCACCGGCACCGGCTTTACCGGCACCGCCCCTGTCACCATCACCCTCGATGACGGCACCCCCATCCACGCCACTGCCACGGACGGTACCTTCACCGATGCGTTCACGATCCCCAGCGCCACCTACGTGGGCCAGCATACGGTCACGGCCACGCAGGGTGATCTCACCGCCACCACCACCGTCATGATCCAGCGTGACCCGCAGGCTCAGGCGGAGCGCGGTAAGGAACTGCAAGAACCCACCACCTACCAGATGAACGCCTACGGGATTGGCGCTCACAGCGGCAGCGGTATCGTCAACTGGGATATCGCCAAAGCCACCGTGCGTGCCTACTACGGCTGGGATGCCAAGGCCGGGAAAGTAAACCTCACCGATTCTCCTTATATCCAGGAGATGAAGGGCCTGACCGCACAGTGGTCAGGTAAGGTCAAGCGGCAGTGTGAAGCCGCCGTAGCCGCCGGCCAGAAACCGGTTGCTGTTTTTGATACGGATGACACCACGCTGTACAGCTACGAGTTCGAAGAAGCCATCGAGTTCGCGTTCCACCCGGCAAAGGCTTTGGCCTGGTACGAGGGTAAAACCTATACTGATCCCGGCACCGGCCGCGTCTTCGATTACACGAACCCGGCGGGTGGACCCAACTATATGCCGGCCACCCCGGGCATGATCGACGTCGTCAAGGCCGCCAAGGCCGGCGGGTGCACGATCATCGGCCTCACTGGCCGCGGCGTGGACCTGGCCGATTACAGCTTGGAAAATCTCAAGCGCGCCGGCTACGTAGATGAGGCGGGCCAGCCGATCTTCACCAAGGCTAACTACTTCACCAACTCGGGTAAGTTCCAGCAGGGTTACGGCGGCGATACCGGCCAGGCCACCTTCGACCTCGGCCCCGACGGCCTCGGATTCTGCACCACCCGTTCGCCCAAGTGCCAGACGGTCGAGTTTAAGGCCGGCACCCGCGAACACCTGCAGGCAGATCTCGGCTACACCGTCGTCGGCTCCTTTGGCGACCAGTGGTCGGATCTACAGGGTGGGCGCGCCCAAGCCTGGTACAAGCTGCCTAACCCGTCCTACTACCTGCCCGACGGCGTCTATGACCGCAAGGATCAGCCCACCTACACCGGCAGCCACCCGCTGGCCGGTTGGGAAGCTAAGGACCGCGCCGCCGGTATGGCCCCGGCTACCGTGAGCTACACGATCGCCGACGACGGTTTTAGCGGCAAAGCAGCGGGTGTGAAGGGCGATTCCCTGCCCAATATGGATATCGTCAAAGCGAACCTGCGCACCTACTACAACTCCGGCGGCAACCGGGATCTCAAGGTCCCCGCCGGGATCGCCAATAAATCCGAGTCCCCCTACATCACTGAGATGAAGGGCGTCCAAGATAAGGTGATTCCCGACGTCGCCGCCCAGTGCAAGTCCTTGGCTGCTAAGGGCGCGAAGCCCGCGGTGGTCTTTGATACGGACGACACCACCCTGTCCACCTACGATATGGAAGATTACGGCATGAACTGGGCCTTTACGCCGGCCCTCCAGGATGCCTACTTCTTTGCCACCGAGCCCTTCACTAAGGGATTCGGGCCGTTCCCAGCCCCCTACACGACCGGGGAACATATCGTGGGCGCGGACGGTAAGGCCTACAACTACCTGGTGGAAAGCCCCGGTATGCCGCGTCTGGTCAAGGAACTGAAGGCAGCGGGCTGTGAGGTCTTTGGCCTGACCGGCCGCAAGACCCACCAGGCGCAGTACTCGGTGGATAACCTCACCCATGCAGGCTACGTGGATGACGCCGGTAAGCCGCTGTTCACCATCGACAAGTTCTTCACCAAGTTCACCGGTAAGGGCACCGACACGATGCCTGACTACCTGGTGAAGCCGTGCGCTGCGGATGTGGAGAAGTACGGTAAGTGCAAGACGGTGGCGTTCAAGTCCGGCACCCGCGCACATATCGAGAACGACCTCGGCTACAACATCGTCGCTAACTTCGGCGATCAGTGGACCGATCTACGTGGCGGCTACGCCGACCTCGAAACCAAACTCCCCAACCCGACCTACTACCTGCCCTAGTGGCAATACTGAAGCCCCCGGCCGGCTCCTTTTCGGAACTGGCCGGGGGCTTCGGGTTGTCTAGGCTACCAGTGGCGTAAGCTGCCGGAACTGCTGATGCAGGGGGCGCAGTCCGGGGCGGTGCATATCGCGTACCATCACGCCTTTGCTCACCAGTCGGCGCCGCAATAACTCCGCATCCCCCTGCGATCCGTTCTTCACCGCGTGGGCGCGGGCTTCGAGGAGTTTGCGCACGTCCTCGGTGATGAGGCTGTTCTCGCTAACGGTGGTGAAATCGTGTTCGTGCAGGTCATGGCGGTGAATGCTGCCGTACCCTGCCCGCCGGAGGGCGGCTAGGAGTGCGCCCCGGTCGAGGTCATTGCGAACCCGCGCGAGTTCGACGTCGTCGTCGCCATAAATCACGATATCGCGGGCCACGGAAATGTGGCGGATCGCGTGGGCTTTCACGCGTACATTCGCGTCATCCCACCACAGTTCGAGTTCGTCTGGGCAGACCTTCATACGCAGCGCTTCGGCTATCATCGTGGCTGCAAAGAGAGCCCCACCGATACCGCCTGCTGCCGTAGTGATGAGGACGCCCCAGGTGGGGCCGCTATCAGCGTGGAAACCGAGGAGGATGCCCGCATCCAGCCATCCCCAGCCATCCGCGACGGCGATAAGGGTGCCCGCTAAGAATCCGAGAAGGGCCCCAACGGTGGGGCCGAGGGTTGCGATAAGCGCCCGGTGCCAGCGCGAGGATCGAACGGTAATAGGGCTGAGACATTCGGGTGACGCGGTGCCAGGAGTAGTCGCCTGGACCGGGGCGGTAACAGTGGCCGGAGCCTTCGTCGTCGTCATGATTATCTCCCTCCATCTGAGGAGGCTGAAGAAGCACTCCCCTGACTACTTCCATCCTGTGCCCTGGCGCGTGCTTCTTCATCAGGCAGGGGAGCGAAAAACCGGGGGTGATACATCCTCCCTATGGGGGAGTATGGGCCGTAGAAAGAATGACTCGGGTTTCCGGTTGCGCTTTGCACGCACTGTGATGGACTTACAGTAGAGCCTTCGCGATTGTTCTAACCGAAGGTGCTCTGGAAGGACGAAACGATGACTGATATGCCCGCTAATTCTGCCCGTCCCACGGGCTCAAGTAATCTCAATGGTTCCCCGGCGGCCTCAGACCGCAATTCGCTGACCGTCTCCCCAGACGGCCCCATCGTTCTGCACGATTTCCACCTCATCGACACTCTCGCGCATTTCAACCGAGAGAATATCCCGGAGCGCAAGCCGCACGCTAAAGGTTCCGGCGCTTTCGGCACCTGGACGACGACGGCGGACGTGTCTGCCTACACCAAGGCGGCGCTCTTCCAGCCGGGCGCATCCTGCCGTATGCTGGCCCGCTTCTCTACTGTGGCCGGTGAACTGGGCAGCCCCGATACCTGGCGCGATGTGCGCGGATTCGCCCTGAAGTTCTACACCGACGAGGGTAACTACGACATGGTCGGCAATAACACCCCGGTGTTCTTTGTGCGCGACCCCATGAAATTCCCGCATTTCATCCGCTCCCAAAAACGCCTGCCGGATTCCGGCCTGCGCGACCAAGACATGCAGTGGGATTTTTGGACTCTTAACCCCGAATCCGCCCACCAGGTCACCTATCTGATGGGGGATCGTGGTTTGCCCAAGACGTGGCGCACCATGAACGGCTACTCCTCGCACACCTACCAGTGGATTAACGCGGATGGTGAGCGCTTCTGGGTGAAGTACCACTTCCACAGCCAGCAGGGTGTGGAAAATATGGAGGCCGCTGAGGCCACCCGCGTGGCCGGAACCGACTCGGACTTCCACCGCCGTGACCTCTTCGAAGCCATCAAACGCGGCGATTACCCGCGCTGGGTGCTCTCGGTGCAGGTTATGCCCTATGAGGACGCCAAAACCTACCGTTTCAACCCCTTTGACCTCACCAAGGTGTGGCCGCATGAGGACTACCCGCTGATCGAGGTCGGCGTGATGGAGTTGAACGAGAATCCCACCAATCACTTCGCGCAGATTGAACAGGCCGCTTTCTCCCCGGCCAACCTGGTGCCCGGGATTGGTTTCTCACCGGATAAGATGCTGCTCGGCCGCGTTTTCGCCTATGCCGATGCCCACCGCGCCCGCGTGGGCACGAACTTCCACCAGCTCCCGGTCAACCGGTCCATTCCCGACGCCGATTCCTACACCTTCGACGGCGCTATGAACTTCGACCAGCACGATGCCCGCGCCACCTACGCGCCCAACTCCAAGGGGCACAGCTACGCCGATCAAGAGGGCGTCATGGATAACAGCTGGCAGGTTGATGGCGAAATGATGCGGCAGGCGTACACGCTGCGCGCCGATGACGATGACTTCTCCCAGCCCGGCACCCTGGTGCGCGAGGTTATGGACGACGCCCAGCGCGATCGCCTGGTGGAGACGGTCGGTGGCATTATCGACCAGCTTTCGGATGAGGTACGTGAGCGGGTCTTCTGGTATTGGCGCAGTATCGACCAGACCATCGGTGACCGTATCGAGCAGTTCTGGCGGGATAACTGCCCGGCTGCCCCGAACCCGGGTGGGGCCGCTGATGAGGCGCAGAAGGCCGCCGATGCCGGAACCGTTGCGGGTGAGGAAACCGCGGCAGATCACTAGACGGGTGAAACCGTAGCGCATCGCTGCTTGGCCCAGGTTGGCCGAGTAGATCGCTACACCGGTCTAGATTCCTCGACGACGCCGGCCCTGCCCGCACCATGGGGTGCGGGCAGGGCCCAGGTGTATGCGGGCAGATTTTCCGCTGGTCAGCCATCAGCGCTAGTCGGTATTATGTGCCTGTTCTTCCGCTGTATACCCCACGACTTAGATGCTTGTTTTTCTTAACCAATGTGTGCTTGTCGCAGTCACGGCGCTGGGACTTTGGTTGTTCTCTCGCCGCTGGCCGCTGCTCTTCCTGGGCGCTCTCGGCGGCGTCGTCGGGCAGGCTTTACTGGTGGTTTTTCTCGCTTCCACCGGAACGAACGTCTATGGTTTCGGCCATATGCACTGGGGCCAGTATGTGATCGGCGGGATTCCCGCTGCCTTGCTCGTGGCGCTCCCCGCACTGCTGGCCCGGCCCTACATCACGGTGACTCAACGTCACCGATCGGCATTGCGCACATCCCTAACCGGACTGGCCGCGAGCCTTGCTGGCGCGCTCGCGGGTGCTCTGTGTGGGGGCGCGATTTTCCTTGCCCCATGGGCCCCGAACATAATGCCCCCGATCAGTGGTGCGCAGGTGCTGTTCTTCCTTCTCGGTGGGGATATTGGGGTTGCGGACGTTGATATCACGCCATTGTGGCGCCTGATTTTGCCTCCTATCGCGGCGCTTGCGGTGGCCGGGGCAGCTATCGGGGCCGCAGTGGGGACTTTCCGTTTCACTGCCGGGCGCAGCGCCCGCCTTGCGACCAATCCGACCGATACCCACCGCGGCGTTAGCGCGGCTGACGCGGCCGAGGATCGACCTCGCCGGGTGCGGTTGAGCCGGTGGGGGGTGAGTGTAGCGGCGGTATTCACCGCTGTGGCAACCGTGGTGCTCCTGGTCCAGGTGCCGCTGGTGCAGGCAGCGGGTGTATGGCTGCATTCTTCGAACTTTGTGGAGGAACACTATATCGCCCCCACGGACGATATTCTCCACTTCCCGGATAAGCCCAAGAACCTGATTCACATTTACATGGAGTCGGTGGAAAACTCGTTCTACTCCCAGGCAGACGGCGGCTATTTCAACCAGAACTACATGCCTGATCTGGCCCAGCTTACCGACGAGAACACCACATTTTCCCACCAGGAGGGCTACGGCGGTCCGCTACAGACAATCGGAGCGGACCATTCCCTTGCCGGGATGTTGAATTTCCAGGCGGGCGTACCGATGCTCCCGCATTTCTACGACAACTCGAATTATGGGCGTATGTCCTACCCGGATTTTCGTCACCTTGGCGATATTCTCCACGACCACGGGTACGTCAACGAGCTCATGCTCGGTTCTAGGGCTACTTGGCATAATATGGGCGACTATTACCGCCGGCACGGGAACTTCGAGGTCTTCGACTATTACACCGCTCAGGAACGGCAGCTCATCTCGCCCCACTACCTGGTGTGGTGGGGGTTTGAGGACGATAAACTCTACGAATTCGCCAAGGATGAAATGACGCGACTGGCACACGGGGGCAAGCCCTTCTATTTCGTGCTAGAGAATGCGGACACCCACGCACCGGGCGGATATGTTTCACCGAAAATGACCGAGCGGCCCGCCAACCAGCAACTGCTCAATGTGGTCCACTACTCACAGCAGGAAACCGTCGCTTTAGTCCGCTGGATTCAGCAGCAGGACTGGTATAAGGACACCGTTATTGTGGTGACCGGCGACCATCAATCCCACGACACCGACTTCTTCACCCAAGTAGACCCCGCCTATCAGCGCACAATCGTCAATACGTTTATTAATTCTGCGGTGCCCAACCCGGATCGAGAGCGCACCCATAATCGCCAGTTCGCGCCTTTCGATTTCTTCCCCACTATCGTTGCCGCCTTGGGAATTACGATCGACGGCGATCGTCTGGGGTTGGGCACGAATCTGTACTCAGACCGCAAAACACTACTTGAGCAGTACGGGGCAGATACGGTGCAGGACGCCTTCTCCCGCCGTAATCCCTTCTACGAAAACCACCGGCCCCAGCGTCTGGAATAACTGCGGCTATCCCTGACGCGGGGAACAGGTTCAGCCAGTCCCGGTGTCTGGGAATAGCGGGGGGGGGGGGGGGGGGGGGGGCCC
>JAEWHO010000034.1 GCA_023387755.1 Actinomycetes bacterium
GGGCTAGACCGTGCTGCGGCGGTGCAGACTGGGTAGACATGCCCCCAGCCTAGCTGTTAATAGGCGGTCACTGCGGCTGGATTCACACGGGTGGCGCTGGCTACCCCCAAGATTCGGCTCGTGGAGGCCAGATCCGTATCCATCGTCGCCAGCAGCGCCTCCAGCGAGTTAAAGCTGGCCATAGGGCGGATATGTTCGGTGAATTCCACCTCGACGGTTTCCCCGTAGAGGTTGAGGTCAGCCCGGCCGAGGACGTGGGCTTCCACGGTGCGCCGGTCGCCGTCAAAATGGGGGTTCGTTCCCACCGAAATCGCGGCGGGCAAACGTTCATCGTGCCCGTCAACGCAACGGATCAGCCAACCGGCGTAGACGCCGTCGGCGGGCACCACCCCAACCCCTTCAGCGTGCACATTGGCGGTGGGGAATCCTAATTCCCGGCCACGTTTGAGCCCGTGTTCGACGACGCCGCGCACCCGATGCGCTCGCCCCAGCACGTAGGCGGCCATCTGCACGTCCCCGGCGAGGAGTGCTTCCCGCACCCAGGTGGAGGACCAACGTCGGCCGCTAACGGGATCGTGCAGATCGGAGACGATCAGCACATCAAAACCGAGCTCCTGGCCGAGTTCACGCAACGTCGTCGCATCACCGGCATTATTGGCACCGAAGCGGACGTCCTCCCCCTCCACTACGCAGCTGGCACCGTGGCGTTCGACCAGGTAACGGCGAACGAATTCGCGCGGAGATTGGGCAGCGAACTCCAGGGTGTATTCGATGACGTCCACCTCATCCACCCCACCGGCACGTAACAGGTCGATCCGCTGCGCCACAGTGGTGACCTCGGTGAGATAGGCGTCTGGGCGGTGTACCCGCACCGGATGGGGCTCGAAGGTCATGACGATCAGGGGCCCACCCCGCCGGTCGGCTTCTTCCCGGGCCGTGGTTAGTACCGCCTGGTGGCCGCGGTGAAAGCCGTCAAACATGCCCAGTGATACGACCGCGCTCACAGGCCCGCCTGTAACACTAGAATCGGGCGGGCGCGCCCTTCCTGCGGCGCGGTAATCGCGACGATATCCCCACCGTAAGCGGCCACTTCGAAGGGGGCAGCCTCTGAGCTGAGCGGAATGAAACGCCCGTAGCTGAGGTCTTTGGCTTCTGCTTCGCTGAGTTCACGCACCGGCATGACCCGGCCCATCACTGCCAATGGATCAAGCAGCTGCGGCTCAGAAACGGTACTGGCTTCAGCGAGGGTGAAAGGGCCAACCTCGGTGCGCTCCAGCTGAGTCAAATGCCCACCTACCCCGAGTTTTTCCCCGAGATCGCGGGCGATGGCGCGTACGTAGGTGCCGGAGGAGACCCGCAAGTCCACATCAATATCGACGACGCCGTCTCCGCCCGCCCCCGTGGTCGGGCGGAGCGGTCCGAGGATATCCAGTGAACTGATCGTCACCGGTCGGGCCGGAAGGTCGACTTCTTCTCCGGCCCGCACGCGGTCGTAGGCCCGCTGACCGTCCACCTTGATCGCCGATACCGCAGTGGGGCGCTGCATAATCTCGCCACGGAACTCCCCGAGGGCAGCAGTAATCCCAGCGTCGGTAATGCGGAATGCGTCGGTTGCGGTGACTAGCTCGCCAGAGGCGTCGTCGGTGGTGCGGGACTCTCCCAACCGGATCGTGGCCCGGTAGCGTTTGTCCAGCCCTACCAGGTAAGTCAGCAGTCGCGTAGCTTTGCCTACCCCGGCAATGAGCAGGCCCGTGGCCATAGGATCCAGCGTGCCCGCATGCCCGATTTTGCGGGTGCCAAGCGTACGCCGCAGCTGCCCAACAACACTGTGGGAGGTGGGCCCGGATTCCTTATTGATCAGGACGAGCCCGCTGGACGCATCAGTCACGCTCGTCCTCGTCCTCGCTAGCGGACTTGCGATACGGGTCAGCCTCCCCAGCGTAGGAGGCATGGCGGGCCTGACGGGCTACTTCCGCATCGGCCTGAGCGGCGCGGCGCAGCGCTTCATCAATACTGGCTGCTGCTTGAGGTAGAGCGTCCGCAGTAAAGGTGATCGTGGGTGTCAGGCGAATACCGGTCCCCTTACCGACTTCGGAACGCACTAGGCCACGGGCAGATTCCAAGGCCGCCTGAGTGTCCGCCAGCTGCTGGTCATCGCCCAGGACGGTGTAGAAAACGGTGGCATGCTGCAGGTCGCCCGTCACGCGCACATCGGTGACGGTGACGAAACCGAGGCGCGGGTCCTTCACCCGATTCTTAAGAGTTTGGGCAACAATAACCTTGATGCGCTGGGCAAGCCTGCGCGCGCGGAGTTGATCTGCCATAACCCCCAGGGTAGAACACGCGGGCCCACTGACGCACATTTAGGTCCGGCGTCCACAGCCGCGTATCCGGCACTCAGGTACGCCCCAGTCCCGCATATGCGCGACTACCGCCCGCGTATCGCTTCCATAGCGCGCACGCCGTCGATGATCCGCAGGTGTGGCAGTGGGTCGAGCCCCTCGGCGAGGACGTAGTCAGTGAGTTGATCACGCACCACGGCTTGGAGCCGTTCAGCGGCCCACGGTTTGGCAATGTAATGGTCCAGCCCAGCTTCATTGACCGCTCGGATGGTGTCTTCTTGATCAGCCTGGCCGGTTACCAGGACAGTGCGGGCGCGTACCGCTCGTGGGTCATTTTGGATCGAGACAAGGAAATCTACTCCCGTCTCCCCCGGGAGTCTGTGGTCAGCCAGGATGAGTGCCAGAGCGTCGCCGTCGTCGTCAATCTCCCCAATGACCGCGCGGGCGTCGGGCACATCCTCGGCGAACTCTAATCGCGCTACCCGGGCAACCTCGGCGAGGTCTCTCCCGAGCGCCGCACGTACCTCAGCTTCATCTTCGAGCACAATTATCGCGAGCCTCATGAGGGGATCCTTTCACTGGGGGCTACCGGCACGATGGTGGTCACCCGGGTGCAGCCGGGACGGGAGTCGATCGTTATGGTGCCGTGGTGGTCGTGCACGATGTGGGAGGCCAGGCCTAGGCCCATGCCGAGGCCAAAACGCACCTGCCCTCCCTTGGTGGTGAAATGGGGCTGGAATACGCGGTCGAGGATCTCGGGTGGGATTCCCGGGCCGTTATCCTCAATCTGCACCCGCACCATTTCTCCCTGCATGGCAGTGGTGATGGTAATGGTGGGATTGGGGGTGCTGCTGAGCGCCTCGGCCGCGTTGACGATGACATTGGTCCATACCTGCCCGAGTTGGGAGGGGTAGCAGGCGAGCGGCGTAGTAGTGCCGTAGGCGCGGATCACGTCCACCTCCCGCAGCCGGTGGGAGACGAGTTGGAGGGTGTCGTCCAGGGTTTCTTCGACGGCGACGACGACGCTCTGGTCCTCTGGCCGTGCATAGGCACGCAGGGAGGCGACCAGTGCGGTTACCCGCCGGGCGCTGACGTCTATCCCTCGGATTTGAGCGCCGATACGGCTGGCATGTTCGAACCGGCTGACTGCTTCTTCGCCGCCAGCGGCCAGCGCGTGGGCTTGCTGTTCGTCCTGCACGCCGGCGGTGACGAGCCGCCAGGCTAGGGCGGGGTCCATGGACTTTTCCAGGCGGCGGCGCAGTTGCCGTTCGGCAGCGGTGGAGCGGGGGGCGCGCGCCCGGCTGGCCTGTACGGTTTGCTCGATAATGCGCCCGTGTGGATGATCGGCGAGCAAAGCGGCCAGATCTTCTTCTAGGTGGCCGGCATGGGAGGTCATCGCAGCGATGGGGTTATTGAGTTCGTGGGCGATCCCGGCTGCCAATTCCCCCAGAGTGGCAAAGCGGGCCTGAGCAATAAGTTCCAGCCGGGCGGCTTCGAGGTCTGCTAAGGCTCGGGCCAGGCTGGAGCGTTCTTGTTCGAGCGCAATATTGAGATTATTACGCTCCACCTGTAGCTGTTCGGCGCGTTGCAAACGGGAGGCGAGCCCACGGATAGCGACCGCCGCCAGCGCGGCCCCGACTTCAGGGTCGATGGTCAGGGCGCGGTCCAGCTGTTCCATGGACAGGTGGATCACCTCCACGTCAGTGGTGGTGGTCGCGGTGAAATAGGCTTTTTGGGAGCGCGAGAGGCTCAGCAGCCCCACGACTGGCCCGGTGGAAGCGTGGTGTAGGAGCAGGTCTTCGGCTTCGGTGTGGCGGGTGAGGGCCACCCGTCCGGAGAGGACGACGAAGACGCCGTCGACGTTACTGCCCTGGCGGGTTAGGCGTACCCCGGCGGGCAGGCGCAGGCGTGGGCGCGGTCCGAGTGCCCGTTCGATGGCCGCAATTAGTTCAGCTTCCACCACGTGCGGGCTGGCTTCAATATCGCGCAGCAGCTCGCTGCTCGGCTGATCCTCATAGTCGGTGTGGAAGGCCGGGCTGACGCGCTGTACCTGTTCGCCTGTGCCGGAGTTGAGATCCAAACTGGGGGGTTGGTGGAGCCGGGCCCACCGCGAGATTTGGGAGCGCACGTGTTCGGCCAGGAACCCGTGAGTCAGGGGCACCGCCACGAAGGCGTCCACTAAACCCGCGTCCACTGCGTGGGCCACATCGCGGTGGTCACCGGCGGTGGTGATAAGGAGGACGCGCGCGCCCGCGAGCTGGGGCACACCTGCCAGCGAATTAATATGATCATCGGTGGGCTCGCCCACAATGCAGACCACGGGGACGGGTTTATCGGGCGTCAGGTTAACGGCAACGTCGGCGGCGTCGGAAAACGTCACAATGTCAGCTTCATTGAAGGCGTCGCTGAGTTCATCGTGGACGTCGCTAACGCCCGGCCCGTGACCAACTATGACGATATTCATTGTCGGCTCCTAGAGCAGCCCGGTCAGGTGCCAGGCCCACGGCATGACGAAGGCCAGCAGAAGGGCACCTACCACGCCGACGATCACGCCGATGAGGGCCATATATTTGGTGGGCACCTCCCCGGTCGCGTACGCGATGGCATTGGGCGGGGTGGAGATTGGCAGGGACATCCCCAGCGAACAGGCGAGCGCAATAATGACGCCGATCTGCGCAATATCTACCGAGATTCCGCTGCCCAGACCCAAGGCGAGCGGGATAAGGAGGTTTGCGGCAGCGGAGTGGCTGATGACGTTACTCATCCCCAGGCCCAACCCGGCCAGCACCACGATGAGCGCGATGGTGCTCATGGAGGTCCAATCCACGGAGCCGAGCAGCCACGTATCCAGCCCGGAGGCTCCCACCCCAATACCGAGTGCGATACCGCCGGAGACCAGCCACAGCACCGGCCATTGCAGCATTTTCAGGTCATCACCGGTCATCACCTGGGTGGCCAGCAGGATCGCCACCGGGATGAAACCGACAATATTTGAGTTGATTCCGTGCAGCGGTTCGGTCATCCATAGGGCGACTGTCAGTGCGGCAACGCCGTAGTAGATGTAGGCGGGGGTCGAGCGGTCAAAGTCGGAGCGCAGTGCGAGCTCAATATGGGTGCCGCTGGGGATGAAAAAAGTGACGAGTAGAACCCAGGCCAGGAAGAGTACCACCAGCATGAGTGGGACGGCCAGGATCATCCAGGTGAGGAAGGAAATGTGGATTCCGTGGGAGGCGAGCGCGCCCAGTGCGATGGCATTGGGTGGGGTGCCGACCGGGGTGCCCATACCGCCAATATTCGCAGCCACCGGGATGGAGAGGGCGAGCCCTGCCCGTGCTTTCGGGCTCTCCATCACCGTGAGGATAGGGATGACGACGGCAAACATGGTGGCAGTCGTAGCCGTATTCGACATGAACATTGACAGCACTGCCGTAATGGCCATCATCCCGAGGACCGTCATTCGGCCTGAGCCTTGGAAGGGCTTGAGCATGACGGCCGCCAGGTTGCGGTCCAGCCCGAATTTGGCAGCGCCGTCGGCGAGGAGGAACCCACCCAAAAACAGGATGATCACCGGATCGGCGAGGGCCGCGAAATAGGATTTGGCTGCCAGCGCGTTCTCCCCTACCGGGAGCAGGGCCGCATTGGAGATGAGCAGTACCTCCCCGAGGATCACCAGCACCGCGGTGGCAACCAGCGGGATCGCTTCGGTTACCCAAAAGACGATGGCAAGCAGGAAAATGGAGAGCATCCGCTCCCCTTCAGTTTCCAGGCCGGGAATATCAATCAGGAAGGGTATGAGGAAGGCGAGCACGCCGATGATAATGCCGGCGAGTTGGATCCGGCTGGGGCGCTCTAGACGGAAAGCAGGGCGAGGGTGCGCTGATGCAGGCATCAGATCTCCGGGGCAGTGTATCGGCCGGGCATCCTCACCCGGCTGGCAGCGAGGCCACTCCCCCATTGTACTGGCCTCATACGACTTTCACCCCGGCTACCGCAGTAACCGGGGTGAAAGTGCGGGAGGTTAGTCGCGCTTCTTTTCGCGCATCTCCCAGGTTTCGATGATGTCGCCTTCGGCAATATCCTTGATACCGCCCAGGCCGATACCGCACTCGTAACCTTCGCGAACTTCGGTGACGTCGTCCTTCTCGCGGCGCAGGGAGGCGATCTGCAGATCCTGCTCCACCACAACACCGTCGCGGATCAAACGGGCGTGAGTGCCGCGCTTGATAGTGCCGGACCGAACAATCGAACCCGCGATATTGCCGAACTTGGAGGAGCGGAAGATTTGCCGAATCTCGGCGGTGCCCAACTGGACTTCCTCGTAGATCGGCTTGAGCATACCCTTCATGGCATTCTCAATATCTTCGATCGCGGAGTAGATAACCGAGTAGTACTTGATCTCCACGCCTTCGCGGTCGGCCAGTTCGCTGACGCGTTCGGCCGGGCGGACGTTGAAGCCCACGATAACGGCGTTGTCCACCGTCGCCAGGTTGACGTCGTTCTGGGTGATAGCACCCACCCCGCGGTGGATAATCCGCAACTGAACTTCCTCGCCCACATCGATCTTGAGCAGGGAGTCTTCCAGAGCTTCCACTGCACCGGAAACGTCGCCCTTGAGAATGAGGTTGAGGGTTTCGACCTTCCCTTCTTTCAAGGCGGCATCGAAGTCTTCCAGCGAGATGCGCTTGCGACGCTTGGCGAGCAACGCGGCCCGTTCGGCGGCCTCCCGCTTATCGGCGATCTGCCGGGCGGTGCGGTCGTCGGGGGCAACGAGGAAGGAGTCACCTGCGCTGGGGACGCTAGTCAAACCGAGCACCTGTACGGGCCGGGACGGGCCGGCTTCGGTCACATTCCCGCCGTACTCGTCGAACATGGCGCGCACGCGCCCGAAGGCGGTGCCAGCCACGATCGAGTCGCCCACGTGCAGGGTGCCAGATTGCACCAGCACCGTCGCTACCGAGCCGCGCCCCTTATCGAGGTTGGCTTCAATGGCGACGCCGCGGGCGTCCTTATCCGGGTTAGCGGTGAGTTCGAGGGCAGCATCTGCGGTGAGGATGACGGCTTCCAGCAGACCGTCGATATTGATTCGCTGCTTGGCCGAGACTTCCACGCACATAGTGTCGCCACCGTACTCTTCGGGGACGACGCCGTACTCGGTCAGCTGGCCCCGAATCTTATCGGCATTGGCCTCGGGCCGGTCAACCTTGTTAATCGCCACGACGATCGGCACATTCGCTGCCTGGGCGTGGTTAATCGCCTCTACCGTCTGCGGCATAACGCCGTCGTCGGCTGCGACCACCAGGATCGCAATATCGGTAACCTCCGCACCGCGGGCGCGCATGGCCGTGAAGGCCTCGTGGCCGGGGGTGTCGATGAAGGTGATGGGGCGGGTAGCTCCCTCATGTTCCACACGCACCTGGTAGGCCCCGATGTGCTGGGTGATACCGCCGGCTTCACCTTCGACCACATTCGTGCGACGAATGGCGTCGAGCAGTTTGGTTTTACCGTGGTCGACGTGCCCCATAACGGTAACAACCGGAGGACGCGGAGGCAGATCTTCATCTTCCTCCTCGAGTGCTTCGGCTTCGAGATCGATATCGAAGGACTCGAGAAGTTCGCGGTCCTCATCCTCCGGCGAGACGATCTTGATGACGTAGCCCAACTCAGCGCCGAGCGCCTGGAAGGTGTCTTCATCCACGGACTGGGTAGCGGTCACCATCTCACCCAGGTGGAACATGACCGTCACCAGGGAGGCGGGATTGACGTTGATCTTATCGGCAAGGTCGGTTAGAGATGCTCCGGCACGAATCCGGATCTCGGTATTGCCGTCGCCGCGCGGGATCTGCACGCCGCCAATTGTGGGTGCCTTTTGCTCATACTCTTGCCGCTTGGCACGCTTCGACTTGCGTCCGCGAACCCGGCCGCCACCGCGCCCGAAGGCACCCTGCGTGGAACCGCGCCCACCGCGGCCACGACCACCGCCACCGGCGGGGCCGCCACCAAAGCCGCCACCGCCCTGGCCACGGCCACCGCGGCCACGACCACCGCCACCGCCGGAGCGTTTATCCCCGGGCCGGGCAGTTGCTGCGCGATCAGGCATCATATTCGGGCTGGGGCGCGGCCCAGACTCAGGCCGACCCGCTGGACGTGCTCCCGGTTTGGGTGCCGGTGCGCCAGGACGGCCCGAACGCCCGCCGGGCCGGGGAGCGTTGCCGCGCCCACCCGGGCGCGGGCCGCCGGAACCACCCGGGCGCGGCATGCCCTGGGAGGTGCTGAACGGATTGTTGCCAGGCCGGGGGCCTCCACTGCGCCCTCCCGGGCGCGGCATGCCCTGGGAGGTGCTGAACGGATTGTTGCCAGGCCGGGGGCTACCAGTGCGCCCACCCGGGCGAGCACCGGGTTTGGGGGCAGGCGTCGAAGGCTTGGGACGCGGACCACCGGTGGCTGCCGGCTTGGGCACGGATTTTCCGTCGTCGAAAGTCGGCTGTTCGGCGCTTTCTTGGGCCGCGGGACTCGGCTTGGGGGCCGGTTTGGCAGCCTTAGCCGCTTTCGGGGCTGGCTTAGGGCCAGGCTTTACTGCCTCCTCAGCGGGAGCTGACTCCTCAGCCGCAGGTGTACCGGCCACGGCTGCAGGGGTTGCGGCCGAGCTGGTTTTAGCCGCTTTAGCGGTGGCAGAGTCCGATTTGGCTGCCTTCGGCGCTGCCGGCTTCGGCTTACTCTCAGTTTCCTTGGCAGCAGACTTCGACCGCCCGGCTGACTTAGCAACCCCGGCGGTAGTCTCCGCAGTATTGTCGGCTGCCGGGGCAGCCTTCGGCATCGCTTTACGCACCCGGGCCGCAACCGGCGGCTCCACGGTGGAGGATGCACTTTTGACGAATTCACCGAGCTCGTTTAGTTTCGCGAGCACAGTCTTGCTGTCGACTCCGAGTTCCTTTGCGAGCTCGTGGACACGCAGCTTTGCCACATTTCTCCTGTCCAGGTCCGTTCCTGGGCAGGAACAGACCGTTAATAGTGCTGGCAGCTCATCGCTGGGTACTCATCGGGTGCCCATCAGCTTCCAACCCGCTTTCTTCGGTCATGGCCGTAGCGGCCTCTGTCTAAGTAATGTCACCGCCGGGTAGCGGATCGCAGTGCGCGATTCGCGACCGCAAAGCGTGGCCGAAACCTCCCGGACGCTGGGCGGCATGCCAACATGCTTGGCGGTGATGGATCCACGCTCCTCGCCCGGGTGCTGAGCCAGTGGGGTCATAAGTGGCTCGCTGCCCGCGCAGGACGAAACGTGCTAGGCGATCACGGTGCGTGCGCTGCCGACATCCAACGCAGGTCCGAATCGGCTGCGCAGAGGTAGTAGGTGCACACACTTTCCCCACCCTAGCGCGCCGAGCGGAGTTATGCCGCATCAGCCCCTCAGGAACCCCCACTGTCGTGACGGGTTTCACCTTCTGCTGAGGGTTTAATCCTCGGTATCGTCGCCCCCGGCCTGCTCCGCAATCTCGGCATCGGAGTGGATATCAAGTTTCCATCCCGTCAGGCGGTGCGCCAAGCGAGCATTTTGCCCTTCCTTACCGATCGCCAGGGAGAGCTGGTAGTCCGGAACGATCACGCGAGCGCGCTTTTCTCGATAATCAACCTCTACTGACATCACCTTGGCCGGTGACAGCGCGGCAGCCACGAAGACCTCTGGATCATCAGAGTAGTCGACGATATCGATCTTCTCGTTGCGCAGTTCGCTCATGACGGCGCGGGCCCGCTGCCCCATCGGCCCGATGCAGGCTCCTTTGGCATTCAGCCCAGGAATGGTGGATTGGACGGCGATCTTGGTGCGCCGGCCGGCTTCCCGCGCTATGGAGCTGATCTTCACGGCCCCATCCGCAACCTCAGGGCATTCATGGGCGAATAGGCCACGCACAAATTCGGGGTGGGTGCGCGAGACGATCACCTGCGGGCCCCGCCGTCCCCGGTTGACCTCGACGACGTAGGCGCGCAACCGTTCACCGTGCCGGTACTTCTCCCCCGGTACCTGTTCGTGTTCGGGCAGTAGGGCTTCCACATCCCCCAAATCGAGGTGAATATGCCGGGTGCGGTGGTCAGCTTGGATGACGCCGGAGACGATCTGGCCAGCTTTATCTTTATAGGAGCCTAGGATCTGCTCATCTTCCGCATCACGCAGGCGCTGAATGATCACTGACCGCGCGGTTTGGGCCGCGACTCGCCCGAATCCTTCGGGTGTGTGGTCGTATTCGCCGATCACTTCGCCGTCGTCATTAAATTCCGGAGCCAACACCCGCACCGAACCGCTGCGCCGGTCTAGTTCAATACGGGCCCCCCGCACCGCTTCGGGAGTGTGGGCATATGCGCTGAGGAGGGCTTCTTCAATGGCGGCCACGAGGACGTCGAGATCAACCTCGAGCTCATGTTCGACCAACCGCAACGCTGTCATATCGATATCCATGGCGATCTCCTATTCCGTTGGGCCTTACCTCAAAGACTAGAACTAAAAGGCTAAATGCACTTTAGCGCGGCGAATCTGGTCGTAGGTAATTGTCCGCTCCTCGTTCCCAACCTGTAGGCGGACCGCGGCGTCGTCGGCGTCAATAACCGTGCCGATCACATCGGCCCCCTCCATGAGTTTGACCTTGACGTCATGCCCACCGGCGCGCCGAAAATGGCGTGGTTCACGTAGTTGGCGGGAGAGCCCGGGGGTGGACACTTCCAGCGTGTAAGCGGAGTCGAGCGGGTCGTGCTTATCCATCAGCTGGGAGATAGTGCGAGAGATCTCGGCCAGGTGATCGCTGTCAATACCGCCGGGGCCGTCGGGCAGATCGAGAATGATCTTCACGACGTTATTCCCTGCAATCGTCACCTCTTCCACTATGAGCCCAGCTTCCTCCGCGACGGGGGTGATGAGGGTGTGGATCTGCTGCTCAGCGGATGTCATAGGAACCTTCCTTCGGTAGGCAGCTCATATCCTAGCAGCGCTACCGTTCGCACACTCGTCCATATCTAGCCGCGCCACTCGCGGCCCGCCCGCTCACATCTGGCAGACTAAAGAGGTGCCTGTTTCACGATCCGCGTTTGCTGCTGCCCTGTGTTGCCTTGCCCTCCCGTTAGCAGGGTGTGGCGTGCGGCTCGATCTGCCAGCCCCGCAACCCAGTGCTGCCTCCGCCGCCGAGGTCACGCGCCAGCAACTGGCGATCGGTCTGAGTGAATTGGCCCAGGCTCCGGCCTCATCTCCCCTGGCGCCACTGGCTGCCCGCGCTCACGCCCAGGCCGATCTTTTGGGCGGTGTATGGCAGGCTTGCCCACCGACTGCTGCGCCCAGCGACTGTACACATCTACCTGCTTCACCGGAGATTGTGGCCCCCACCAGCACTGCAGCCGAAAAACAGATGGCCCTGCAGCTGGCTACCGATTTAGTCCAAGCTCTTTCCGACGACGGCGCCCTCGCCCGGTCTGGTGCCGGGATAGTCCCGGTTTTTCTGGCCCAGCTGCGCACCCTCGAAGCCGATCCGAAGGGAGCGGCACGCCAGCTGCTGACTACTAAGGTCGATGGCGCATGGACGAGCGATACCGGCGTTTTACAGGCCCTGGATTGGGGGGCGTGGCAGATGGAAGCCTTCGCGGCCCGGGAATCGGCGGCCGGTCGGGAGCCGTCCGCCGCACGCACTATGGCAGCACAATGGCGGGCTGCGGTAAATGCTGCTGCAGCGTCTCAACCAACCTGGCCGGGCGGGGTTCACCGCACCGACAATCTTTCGGAAGTAGAAGTCCTGGAGCAGACGGCACGCCGCATCGCGGCGCGTCTGGCGGAGGTTCCGAGCGGTGAGCTACCCGCCGTGACGGCACTGCTCACTGACATCAGCGAGCGACTGCTTGCCCTCGGCTTCGAGCTGCCGGCCAGCTGGCTGGCCGGCTAACCCGCCTCTACCAGCTAAGCCGTCTCCGGCGGCTAAGCTGCTTTCACCTGTGGATCCGCCCTAGCAGGCGGCCGCCTCCAACTGCGCCGCCACCCGGTCGGCGATTACGTCCACGGCCGAGTCTGCGGCGATATTCTCCCGCTCACCCGTGCGCCGATCCCGCACCTCGATCTGTCCTTCCGCCAAGCCCCGGCCAACGACGACCACATTCGGCACGCCAATTAGCTCCGCATCCGCGAATTTCACGCCGGCCGAAACCTTGCGGCGGTCATCAAACAGCACTTCGAAGCCGCGGTCATCGAGCTTCTCAGCCAACTCCTGGGCGGCAGCAAAGACGGCATCATCCTTACCGGTTGCGACGATATGGATATGTGCCGGCGCCACTTGAATCGGCCAGGCGAGGCCGGCGTCGTCGTGATACTCCTCGGCCAGGGCGGCCAGGGCCCGCGAAATCCCGATCCCGTACGATCCCATGGTCACAACCCGGGATTTCCCGTTCTCGTCGAGTACTGTCAGGCCGAGCGCTTCGGCATATTTACGGCCTAGCTGGAAGATGTGGCCGATCTCGATGCCGCGAGCAAGCTCCAATGGGCCAGAGCCGTCCGGGGCTGGATCCCCCGCCACAATCGCTGCTGCTTCGATCCGGCCGTCAGCGGTAAAGTCCCGCCCGAGAACCATATTGATGCGGTGTGTATCTGGCTCATCCCCGCCGGTAACCCAGGCGCTACCTTCGGCGATCCGGGGGTCGAGGAGGTACCGGATGACCGATTCGCCGTCCTTGGTCTGTGGCCCTTGCGGGCCGATTCCGCTGGTCCCGATAAACCCGGGCACCAGATGCGGGTAGGCTTCGAAGTCTTCCGCGGGTGCGGGTTCGACTTCCACCGGTTCCAGCGCGGCCTCTACCCGCTTGAGGTCCACCTCGCGGTCACCGGGTACACCGATAACGATCATGCTGCGGGTGCCGTCTGGGTCGGTGGCGCGCAACACCACGTGTTTGAGGGTGTCGGCTGCACTCCACCCTTCACTGCGCGGCGCTAGTTCTGTCAGCGACTCCACGAGGGAGGTGATCGTCTTCGCGTTCGGGGTGTGTACTGCTTGGCTGGCGGGGGTTTGGGAGGCGTCAATGGGATCTGGCGACGGCGTCGTCACCGCTTCCGCATTGGCGGCATAGCCCCCGGCACTGCGCACGAACGTATCTTCGCCAACTGGCGTTGGGAAGAGGAACTCTTCTGAAGCCGATCCCCCCATAGCACCTGACATCGCCTTACAAATGACGTAGTCCAAGCCGAGCCGTTTGAAGATCCGCTCGTAAGCTTCGCGATGGCGCTTATAAGAAACGTCCAGCCCGGCGTCGTCGATGTCAAAGGAGTACGAATCCTTCATGACGAATTCGCGGCCTCGGATCAACCCTGCGCGAGGGCGGGCCTCATCACGGTATTTGGTCTGAATCTGGTAGAGCGTGGCGGGCAGATCCTTATAGGAGGAGTACAGGTCCTTCACCAGGAGCGTAAACATCTCCTCATGGGTGGGGGCGAGGAGATAATCGTTCTCGCGGCGATCCTGCAGGCGGAACAGGTTGGGTCCATATTCCACCCAGCGATTGGAGGCCTTATAAGGGTCGGCTGGAAGCAGTGCCGGGAAATGAACTTCCTGACCATCAATGGCGTTCATTTCCTCGCGAACCACATTCTCCACTTTGCCGAGCACTCGCAGGCCTAATGGCAGCCAGGTGTAAATACCTGGCGCGGCCCGGCGGATATAGCCGGCGCGCACAAGGAGCCGGTGACTGGCAACTTCCGCGTCGGCGGGATCCTGGCGGAGAGTACGCAGAAATAGCGTGGAGAATCGAAGCATCATGCTTCACAGGGTACTACGCGCGGCCACCTACTGCGGCGTCACCCCTGGCATTGGCATCTGTTCGTTGGCTTCGTAGGAACTGATTCGCGCATCCTGGATGGTCCAGCCGTGGGCATCATCGAAGGTAGCCTTCAGATCAAGGATGATCGTTCCCCCGTTTATGGGTGTGCTCTCACCTGCCTTGGTGACGAGCACGCCTGGCTGCTGCACGGCTTGGGCGCGAACCGAATAGATTCCTTCACTTTCTGTTGTGCTCCCGCCCTGGAAGGCGGCGAAAGCTAGGTGCGTTTGCTTGGGGTCAATGGTCGCTGCCTGGGAAAGGACCTGGGCACAGTGGGAACATTCCGCATCGCACACCGACTGTAGGTTTGTCGGGTCTGCCCCGGAAAGGACCGCCGTGGTTTCACGCAGATAGAATTCGGCTAGCTGTACTGCGCCATCTCTCGATCCGGACGTGGGGACCTCCGAATTCTCCAACACCTGGGCCGGGGGCAGGTCGGTGGGGCTTGGGCTCATCGTTACCTCTACGGAGCTGGTCGGGGTAGGCGCTGGCGTGGGCGCGCTCGTGGCTGGAGCGGGCTCGGACGGCCCACCAGTACAGGCGCCTAGAGCCAGTGCTGCCGCGACAGCGACTAAGCCCCCCATGAGACGCCACTGGTCATGGGATCGTGGTGGGTTCTCCCGACGATGGTTCATCATGGCCCCTTCCTGGCAGCATTCTGCCCGCCTACGTGTATCGACTCTATCGCGAATCTCCGCCCCGGCCGCAGGGGCGAGCGGAAGCCGTTACAGATTTGTAATGTGACTGCTCAGGACGGGGTATCGGATCGTCGTGCAGAGTAGAAGGCCGGAGAACTAGGCATTGAACAGGTTCTCAGTTTCTGGTGGCGCCGCCTCACGGCGTTACGTTGTGTCGAATGCGCTCTAGTTTTTCCCCCGCGCCTTAATTATGCTGTCCCTCATACCACCCCTCACGTGGTAGGTCTATCCATTGAGCGAAGGACACTTCATGAGACATTCGAGCGCCCGCCGCTTTCTAGCGGTTACCGGCGGCTTGAGTCTGGCAGCTGCCATGGTGCTGCCAGCCACCGCCGATACCAACGACGCTTATGATCCCGAGCTAGTAGCTGAGAAACTAGCAGCTTTTTCTGGCGATCCCAGCGACGATCTAGTCGCTAACCTCGGTGAGGGCCGCATTGCAGCTTTCATTGAACTCAACACCCCAACGACCGTCCAGGCTGCCAAAGAACGCAGTGGGGCTTCCATTGCAACCGTTCAGAAGCAGGTGGATTCACTGGCTACCAGTGTGGCCCAGCAGATCGACGATCCCAATGCGACCGTCATGTATACCACCGAGAATGCGATCGCTGGTTTCGCGGTAGAGGCTGATGCACAAGCCCTAGCAAAACTGACGGAGCGTGACGAGGTGAAGTCAGTTCGACCGCTGACGATTAACACCGTTGAAAACTCGGCGTCGGTGAACCTCACCCGGGCTATCGATGCGTGGAAGGCAGCCGGTAAAACCGGTAAGGACGTGACCGTAGCTATCATCGACTCCGGGGTTGACTTCACCCACGCCGATTTCGGTGGTAATGGCGATTACGGCGCCTACAGCGACGCCGCGAAGCGGGCAGAGACTCCCACCTGGCCGCAGGGCAAGGTTATTGGTGGCTGGGACTTCGTTGGCGAGGGATATTACGGGGCGGGTGCCGGCTCCGTTGTTGCCCCTGACGGCAACCCGATTGATGTCCCTGATTCGGCATGTAATGCCCCGAAGGATATTAGTCGCTCAGGCGGCCACGGCTCGCATGTGGCCGGTACTGCTGCTGGCTTCGGCGTTACTGCCGATGGCAAGACTTTCCAGGGCGATTACTCGAAGCTGACCGCCGATGAGGTCAATGCGATGAAGATAGGGCCCGGTTCCGCACCGGAAGCCAATATCTTGGCATTTAAGGTTTTTGGTTGTGCAGGGTCAACCGGCTATGTAGCCAAAGCGCTCGATGAGCTGCTAGCTAAGAACCCGGACGGGAGCTGGAAGTGGAAGGATGTCGACGTCGTCAATATGTCGCTCGGCTCCAGCTATTCCTCGCCGACTGATCCGCAATCGCTGATCATCAAGGCTCTCTTTGAGGAACGCGGCATCGTCTCTGCCGTCTCCTCAGGTAACTCCGGCGATCTGTACGACGTGGGAGGGGCTCCAGGTGCCAGCGCGGCTGCGCTGACAGTAGCCAACTCGGTTCACGGCACCTCCACTTTGGATCAGGCCTCATTCAATTATGACGGCGCTGACCATCTGCTCGCGGGCCAGTTGTCAGTGGATTACGCGTGGCCTCAGCCTCAAGCGGGCCCCTTCGATCTGGTCCAACTAACCGGTGCCAATGCCGAGGCATGTTCCGCTCTGTCAGCGGAGGATGCAGCCAAGGTAAAGGGGAAAGCGGCCTTGATCGAGTGGCGTGAGCCGCTCGCCTGTGGTTCGAAGGCGCGTTTTGACAATATTGCCAAAGCGGGCGGCACCGGCGTCGTGATTAAGGGCGCTGCAGATTCCTTCAGCGGCGGTATCGCCGGTAATGAGTCCATCCCCGGCATTCAGCTAACCAAAACGAACACGGATGCCGTCCTAGCAGCCTTGGCTAAGGGCGCTGTGCAGGTCACTTTCGATAGTGCCCAGCGGGGTACCGCAAAATCGACCGATCCGAATGCCGTCGATACCCTTGCTGCCTCATCCTCCCGCGGAGTGCACGGTTCCTTCGGGGTAGTTAAGCCGGATATTGCAGCACCCGGTACGCAAATCGTCTCTGCTGGTGTGGGGACTGGTAATGGGCCCGACACCATGACCGGCACCTCAATGGCTTCCCCGCACGTAGCTGGCGTGGCTGCCCTAATGAAGCAGGCCAAACCGAAGTGGAGTGCCGCGCAGATCAAGGCCGGCATCATGAACACTGCTTTCCATGACATCCACACCGGTAAACTCGCCTACGGCCCGCAACGCGTGGGCTCCGGCCGCGTCGATGGCTTTGCCGCAGTGAATAACGACGTGCTGATGTACAGCTCCGACAACCCGGAACTGGTCTCGGTTAACTTCGGCGTGGTCGAATTCCCGCAGTCTGGTTTCTCTGCCGAGCAGAAAGTCACTCTTGAGAACCTCGGCTCTGCCGCCGCACATCTCGATTTGCGTTTCGCTGACGCAACCGCGGTTCCTGGCGTGAAATTCAGCGTCTCCCCCGCTAAGGTCAACGTGCCTGCCGGTGGGAAACAAGAAGTGACCGTGAGTGTTTCGGTCGATGCCGAGGAGTACCGCAAAGTCATCGACCCCACTATGACCTTGCAGCAGTCCTTCCGTGGCAATCAGGTACGTCAATTTATTTCCACTGCTACCGGTCGCCTTATCGCAACCGGATCCGGCGCCCCTGAAGGCGGAGAGCTGCGTCTACCCGTGTCGATGGCTCCCAAGCCTGTCTCGGATCTGAAGAGCACCGTTTCGCTTTCTGCGGATGGAACCAGTGGCGTCATTAAGACTGCCGGCGAGAAGTTCCTCTACCCCGGTGACCGGGAAAAGAAGATATTGCCCTACCGTCCGCTGGCGATGCCTTTCGAGTGGGTTGCTTCCTCGCCGGAGCGGGAATTGACCAATGACGAAGATAAGGCTGCCGTGAATATGATTCGCGCAACCGATATCAAGAATGTTGGTATCCGCAAGATGAAGGACACCATCGTTGTTGGCGTCGAGACCTGGGGCCCCGCTCCTATCCACCCGGTACCTACCTCAGTCATCGGCATGGTAATTCAGGCTAAGGGCGAGAAGTTTGACATCGTACCGCAGCGCGTGAGGGACACGGATATTGCCGTCGTTCATGTTGCCAAGAACGGTAAGTCAATTGCGACGACCCGCTATAACGACGCGCTCGACGGTGGTCTGGACACCAACACCATGGACTCGACGGTCGTTGCCTTGCCGGTGCCGCTCCGTGCCCTCGGCTTCACCGATGCCGAACTTAAGAGCGGAGAGGTGGAACTCGATATCACCGTTATCGGTTCATCACGCTATGCCCCGTTCCCAGCTCCGGCTGGATACGCCGAGGGCGACACCGACCGCGTGAACTTCAAGTACACGCCCGGTAAGGCTGCTTTCGATTTCACCACCTCCCTCCCCTTCTCCGCCTTGGAGAAGGATGGCGACGATATCCCGTTTACGGTTAAGGATGCGGCGGCTGCGCCCACCGCTACCGGGGATGTGGACATCTCTGCTGATCCAAAGAAACCTGCGATCATGATGATGCACTTCCACAACTCGGCTGGTATCGCCGAGGGCGCTGGCGCTCAGGCTGAAGTTCTGCCGTTGAGCCCCGAGCCGTCCCCGACGCCGACGGAAACGTCGACGGTGGCACCGACGGATGAACCGTCCCCGACGCCCACGGAGGAGCCTTCCCCGACGCCGACGGATACGCCGACGCCTAGTGAGGAGCCGACCGTAGCTCCCACGGACGCGCCGACCGTAGCTCCCACGGACGCGCCGACGGTAGCACCGACAACCTCGCCGACCAGCGGGCCGACGGTCGCTCCGAGCCCGAGCGGGCCTGGTAAGCCTCCGCTTCCGATTACCGGCAGCGATGCAGCCCTGCCGGGACTGCTCGCACTGGGCCTCATCGGTGCTGGCGGCGTCCTGGTTCTGCGCCGACGCGCTGCCCAGCAGTAAGGCCGCGTTGAAGTAATTCGATGCCACCGGGGAGGGGTTCGGGAAGGTCCCGAACCCCTCCCTTTTCGCCATTCACCGCCCACTGTTATTAAATTGTGACCTCTTGGTGGTGACTAACGCCTGCGGTAGCGCGGGCAAAAATATGTACGCCCAATTGCGGTAAATTTCGGGAATCCAAGGTCATATTCCTGTTAGATGGGCAGCGGATTCCGCCTGGGTTCACCTCCGGGTGTAGGTCTGAGGGACGGACTTCCCTTAAACCGGGCAGATTTTCTGCCTAGTATGGGCCCATACCGATGTCACAATCGGTTCTCCTATCCATGAGGTGAAGGACATTCATATGACCACCAGAAGTTCCCGCCGCTGGATTGCGGCCTCCGGTGGCCTGGTTCTGGCAGCGACATTAGCGCTGCCAGCATCAGCCGACAACGGAAAAACGTTCGATCCCAAGGTGATCGAAAACAAGATTGAGCTGGCCTCGAAAGTCCGTGACGCCAAGGACAAAGTCAAGCTCGAGAGCATGCCGAAGCGTTTGACGGCTTTCGTCGAGCTGGAAACACCCAGTGTTTTGGAGGCCCAGGCCGCCCCGGCGCAAGCTGAGAAGCAGGTTGAGGCAAAGGCCCAGGAAGTCGCTCAGGCGATCGAGGGCGACTCGACCATGCTCTACACCACCACCAACGCTATTTCTGGCTTTGCTGTGGAAGCCGACGGGGAAGCGCTTACCAAGCTGGCCGAACGTGACGATGTGAAGATGATTCGTCCGATGACGATTCACACCATCGGCAACGCCCCCACCGGCAACCTGACCCGCGCCATTGAGGCATGGCAGGCTACCGGCAAGACCGGTAAGGACGTCACCATCGCCGTCGTCGACTCGGGTGTCGATTTCACCCACACTGGCTTCGGCGGTGAAGGCGATTACTCGCCGTATGCGGATAAGGCCGCGCGCGCTCAAGCCCCCGAATGGCCGCAGGGCAAGGTTATCGGCGGTTGGGACTTCGTCGGTGAAACCTACTGGGGTGAGAACTCCACCGCTACCCCGGACCCGAACCCGATCGACGTGGCACCGAGCGTATGTGACGCTCCTTCGCGGATTGACCGTTCCGGCGGTCACGGAACCCACGTTGCTGGTACCGCTGCGGGCTTCGGCGTCAATGCTGATGGGTCTACCTTCGAGGGTGATTACACCACGCTGACCGCGGACGAAGTTTCCCAGATGAAGATCGGCCCCGGCTCCGCACCGGAAGCCAATATCCTGGCGTTCAAGGTCTTCGGTTGTGCAGGCAGCACCGCTTTCGTGGCGGCCGCTCTCGACGACCTCCTGGCCAAGGACGCAAACGGAGACTGGAAGTGGAAAGACGTTGACGTCGTCAACATGTCTCTCGGCTCTAACTACTCCTCGGTGGCCGATCCGGAAAACGTCATCATCGAGAAGCTCTTCAGCGAACGTGGCATCATCTCCGTGATTGCCTCCGGTAACGCGGGCGATCTCTACGACATCGGTGGTGCACCAGGTAACGCCCCCGCCTCTTTGACGGTGGCAAACTCGATCCACGGCACCAGCTACTCTGAGCGGGCTCACTTCGACCTCAACGGTACGGCTGTTGACCTCGACGGTCAGTACTCCGTGAGCTACCCCTGGCCCGAGGGCACCGTGGGTCCCTTGGACGTGGTGAAGCTCGACGGCGCGAATGCTGAAGCCTGTGATCCGCTGACCGACGAGGATGCAGCGAAGATTGCTGGCAAGGCCGCTCTGATCGATTGGGTCGAACAGCCGGCTCTCAAGTGTGGTTCCAAGCAGCGCTTCGACAACATCGCTAACGCCGGAGGCAAGGCAGTGATTCTGCCCTCGGACGTCACCGCCTTCACCGCTGGCATCGCCGGTAACGACAAGATCCCGGGCTTCCAGCTGCTCAGGGCTGGAACTCAGGATGTCACCACGGCACTGGCGGCCGGGCCGGTCACCGTCACTCTCTCCCCCACCGAGTTTGGGACCTCCGTCAACACCAACCCTGAACTGGTGGACACCCTGGCGCCCTCCTCGTCTCGTGGCGTACACGGCTCCCTCGGCTCAGTTAAGCCGGACGTCGCCGCTCCCGGTACGGATATCGTTTCCACCGGCGTCGGCACCGGCAACGGGTCGGAAACTATGACCGGTACCTCCATGGCTACCCCGCACGTGGCCGGCATTGCCGCGCTGGTGAAGGAAGCCAAGCCAGACTGGAGCGCTACCCAGCAGAAGGCGTCGATCATGAACACCGCCTTCCATGACATCAAGGCGGCTGACGCACTGACCTATGGTCCGCAGCGCGTTGGTTCTGGCCGCGTTGATGCGCTGGCTGCAGTGGAGAACTCCATTGTCATGTACGACTCGGAGCAGCCGGAGCTGGCCTCCGTTAACTTCGGCGTTATCGAATTCGGCCAGCAGGGTTACGAGGGTCAGCACAAGGTGACCATTGAAAACAATGGTTCCGAGGCTGCCTCTCTGGCGCTGTCCTACCGCTCCGCCACTGAGGTGCCCGGCGTGTCCTTCAGCGTCGCCCCGGCGAACGTCTCGATCCCGGCCGGCGGTAAGCAGGAAGTGACCGTCACGATGACCGTCGACGCGGGCGCGTTCCGCAAAGTTATCGACCCGACCATGCCGCTTGAACAGCTGTTCAGCAATATTCCGCTGGTGCGCGAATACATCTCGACCGCTACCGGGCGACTGATCGCTGAAGGCACTGGAGCGCCGGAGAACGGCGAGCTGCGTCTCCCGATTTCTGCCGCCCCCAAGCCGGTGTCGAACTACACCAGCTCGGCAACGATGCAGACCGAGAATAAGGGCGTGATCTCCCACAGCGGCTGGGGCTTCAGCTACCCCGCCGGCCATCCTGGCAAGGTCACTGACCTCCTGCCCATCGCTATGCCGCTGGAGTATGTGGGCGAATCAGGTCCGCTCGAACTGACCGAGAATGTTGATAAGGAAGCCGAAGCAGCGATTCGCGCAACCGATATCCGCCGCGTCGGCGTGCGAGTCGATGCCAGCGCTGCTGAGACCCCCAAGGATACCCGCGTCCTGGTAGGCGTGGAGACCTGGGGCGCGTGGCCAATGAACCCGCTGCGCAGCACGAATATCTTCCTCGAGATTGAGGCAAAGGGTAAGACCTTCACGGTTGAGCCTCAGCGCCTGGCGCGTACCGATCTGGTGCTCGTCCCGACCTTTGACAGCGCCGGGAACCTCGCCCATATCGAGTTCAATAATGACGCCATCGACGCCCGTATCGACACCAATACGATGGATACGCGTGTGAAGGCTCTGCCCTTCAACCTCGCTTCCCTCGGATTCACCGACGATGACGTGACGTCCGGCAATGTTGATCTGAAGATCCGGGTCCAAGGTTTCAGCTGGTACGCCCCGTCTCCCAGCGGGTTGACCGATGCGTTCGAGTTCAACTTCAACCCGACGCAAGCTGCCTTCACTTTCAATACCCCGTATGAAGATACGGCGTGGGTTGAAGACGGCCAGCCGATCCCCTTCCAGGTGAACGAATCTGCGTTGGCCGGCACCAGTGCTATCAGTGGCCAGACCACCCCGCAGGCTGTCTCTAACCAGCCGATTGGCTGCGGTGGCCCGGCTGCCCCGATTGCCGACCAGGTGCAGGTCTTCCCGGCGGGAGATGACATTGAACCGCAG
>JAEWHO010000104.1 GCA_023387755.1 Actinomycetes bacterium
CGTTTATGCCCATATGAGGGGTGCATCTCGCGTCACGCGGGTACTCGCAGACCGCCCCTACTCGATGCCGCCCTCAGTCATCCTCGCGCTCCACGGATTCGATGAACTGCGCTCGTTCTTGTAAATCACGGCGCACGCGGCGGATTTTGCGTTCGGAGATGGGACGCTCCCCAACGTCTTCTGGATTCCACACATCTTCTCCCGCATATGCGCCCTTGGCGGGGCGGCGGGCCCGGCGGGGCGTGTGGTGGCCGGGGGCTAATGCGCGTGTGGTGACCAAGAAACCAGTGTGAGCCACCATCCGGTGATCGGGCCGGACGGCCAAGCCTTCTAGGTGCCAGCCTCGATGCATCGTCTCCCAGGCCTGTGGTTCAGTGAATGCTTGGGTGTCGCGAATATCTTCCACGAGGCGAGACATTTGCGTCGTCGTAGCCACATAGGCCAGCAGCAACCCGCCGGGTACGAGGGCGTGGCGAGCGGCGTCAATATTTTCCCAGGGCGCGAGCATATCCAGCACGACGCGGTCAATACTGTGGGCGGGCAGCGAGGTGAGGACGTCGGCAACGTCCCCGATACGCACCTCCCAGGCCGGGTGACGGCGGCCAAACCAGCCGTCCACGTTCAGCTGTGCAATCTCAGCGAAGTCTTCACGCCTTTCCACGGAAATGAGGCGGCCGCCCTCCCCGATAGCCCGCAATAAGCTCATGGATAGTGCCCCGGAGCCGACGCCAGCCTCCACCACGCGCGCTCCGGGGAAGATATCGGCCCAGCCAATGATCTGGGCGGCGTCTTTGGGGTAGATGACGGCGGCACCGCGCGGCATTCCCATCACATAGTCACTGAGAAGCGGGCGGAGTACAAGGAAGTCATGCCCGGTCGAGGTGGTGATAACCGAGCCGTCTTCACAACCGATAATTTCACTGTGACTGAAGGTGCCGCGGTGGGAGTGGAAGTGGCCGTTATCGTGCAGCACGATGGTGTGCATTTTGCCCTTGTAGTCGGTTAGCTGCACACGTTCGCCGGCCCGGATCGGGCCGCGTCGTCCGGCCATATCCAGGGGGCGGGCTGCCGACTGTTCGGCCGCATCATCGAAGTCGTTCACAATGTGGCAGATTATCAGAGGTTCGGCATAGATCAGCATCGGCGAAGGAGCGCCACTGCGGCTGTCGATTACCGCCGGGAGCAGGTGGGACGGTTAGGGTTGGAGCTATGAAGCGTTCCGCCCTCTCCCCCTCCCGGGCCAAAGATTTCCAACAGTGCCCCCTGCTATTCCGCTATCGCACGGTTGATCGTTTGCCGGAGCCAGCCTCCGCGGCAGCTACCAAGGGTACGCTCGTTCACTCGGTCCTTGAACGCCTCTATGATGCGCCCCCGGCACAGCGCACAGCCGACTATGCGGTCGGTTTGCTGCCGCAGGCGTGGGAAGATCTGCGGCAGCGGGATAAACGGGTGGAACAGATCTTCGATAATCCCAGTGAGCTCTCGCAGTGGTTGGCTGAGGCCCGTAGCCTCATTGAACGCTACTTCCTTATGGAGCGCCCCACGCACCTCGCCCCGGCTGGGCGGGAACGGTTTATTGAGGCGGAGGTTGCCGATGGCCTGCTGTTGCGCGGGATTATCGACCGCGTCGATATGAGCGCAAGTGGGGCCATGCGGATTGTGGACTATAAAACGGGGAAGTCCCCGCGTCCGCAATACGCCGAGGATGCGCTCTTCCAGATGCGGTTTTATGCACTGATGGTGTGGCGTTTGACGGGGACTATCCCGGCGCGCTTGCAGCTGCTCTATCTGGCGGACGGCAATCGTTTGACGCTGGACCCGCAAGAAAGCGAACTGCTGGAATTGGAAGAGCAGCTACGCAGCCTGTGGGGGCAAATCGAGCAGGCCGCTCATACGCGCTCCTTCCCGCCCCGCCGCACGCCCCTGTGCGGATGGTGTTCCTTCCAGAATTTTTGCCCGGAATTCGGTAATGATGTATTGCCGATTCCGCCGCAGAGTATTGAGCGGCTATTGTCGGCCCGCATGCCAGGTGCGCAGGTTGGGCAGAGTGACCCCGGCGAGGTTAGCTAGTGCAATAGGCTCGCGCCGCATACCGCAGCTTCGCCTAGCCGCCCGGTTTGGCCCAGCTCCCGGCAAGTTGAGCTCAGCCAGGTTCGTCCCCGTCGTCTCTAAACCCACGGTGAGCGCGCCGCTGGCATAACCGGCGGCGATCCCAGTGGCGGAATCCTCCACTACTACACATTCGCTGGGGCCTACGCCGAGCCGTTCCATGGCAAGTAGATACGCAGCCGGATCGGGTTTCGGCGCGTCCACGCAATCCCCGGTGATGATCTGCTCGAACCAGGGCAAATGGGACGCGACCGCCTGCACATACTCGCCCTGCGATAGAGTCACCACCGCCTGGCGTACTCCCACGCGGTGGGCTTCTTCCACCAGTTCCCGCGCCCCGGGCTGGAACCGTGGCGGCTGTGCCCGCGCGGTGGCAGCCGTCATGGTGATCAGCTCACCGCATATCTCGGATACGGGCCGATCAATTCCGCAGCTAGTTTGCAGCCGTTGTGCGGTCACCTCCAGTGGCCGGCCAACACATGCTGCTGCATCAGCTGCACTCCACGTGCCGCCGTAGCGGGCCGCATAGGCCTGTTCCGCAGCTGCCCACCACGGATCGGAGTCGATGAGGGTGCCGTCCAGATCCCACAGGATCGCACGCAGTTCGGCCATCTCAATCGGTGAGGTCCACGCCCAGCAGCGCGTCCACCGTCGTTATCAGATCGGCGAGGTTATCGTTCTCGGTCAGGCGCGGCGCGTCTCCGGCCGCCCACGCATCCAGGGCCCACAGGGCGGCGGGTGTGTCGAGGTCGTCGTTAAGGCAGTCATGGACGACGACGGCGGTGAGGGCAGCCCCCGGCTGCCCTGCGGCCACGGCGTCCCGGTAGGCGGCGAGCCGCTTCTGCGCGCGCGTGAGGTCAGTGTCTCGCCACTCGTGGGCGGCGGCATAGTGGTGGTCGAGCATAGCCAGGCGGATAACCCGCGGGTCCATGCCCTGCGCCACGAGTTCAGAGACCAGCACGAGATTCCCCAGAGATTTGCTCATTTTTTCGTCTTCGTAGGCGATCATGCCGGCGTGCAGATACAGGGCGGGCTCCACATGCCCCAGGGCTCGCAGATGTAGGGCCGACATCTCGTGGTGTGGGAAGAGGAGGTCTGCGCCTCCCCCTACGATCGTGGGGGCTGCCCCCAAATAGTGTTCGCCGATGGCGGCACATTCGATATGCCATCCGGGCCGCCCTGCCCCGAGCTCTCCGCCGGGCCAGGCGGGTTCGCCGGGCCGCTCGCCGCGCCATAGCAGCGGGTCGAGGGGGTCGCGTTTACCGGGCCGTTCCGGGTCCCCGCCGCGTTCGGCAAAAAGATGCACCATGGTGGGCCGATCCAGGCCGGCCACCTCCCCGAAGTCCGGGTCCGCCACGGTAGCGTAGGTGTCCTCCCCTACCCGGTAAGTACCGGGCATCCGCCCAATGGCTTGGCGGACCAGGTCGATGGATTCCACCGCGCCAATATAGTGGTCCGGCGGCAGTATCCGCAGGGCCTGCATATCGCTTCGGAAAAGCTCAATCTGGCTGGCAGCCAGCTCCTGCCAGTCCACACCGGTGGCGGCGGCCCGCTCCAGCAGCGGGTCGTCCACATCGGTTACGTTCTGCACGTAGGTGACCTCAATATCGCTGGCCCGCAGGGTGCGCACGAGCGTGTCAAAGGTCAGGTACGTGGCCGCATGTCCCATATGGGTGGCGTCATAGGGCGTTATTCCGCAGACGTACAAGCGTTCCGGACTGGACGCGGTAACGCCGTCGGGACCTAACCGAACCTCACTGGGTGAGGGGTGCAGGAGGCGGGGATATACGGGGGCGGGCCAAGATTTCACACCCCTAGCCTACCGGGTAGGCAGTCACCACTCCCCACGCGACCAAAACCACCACAACGACGGCCAGCACGATCCGGTAGATCACGAACGGCTGGAAGGAGTGAGTGCTGATAAGCCGCAAGAACCACACGATGACGGCGTAGGCCACGAAGAAGGCAATCACCGTGGCGAGCAGAGTGGGCCCGAGTCCAACCTGGGCGTCCGCGTCGAAACCGTCTTTGAACAGCTTGTAGAAGCCCGACCCGAGAACCGCGGGGATGGCCAGGAGGAAGGAGTAGTCCGCGGCGGCTTTACGCTGGTACCCCATGAGTAGGCCGGCCGTGATGGTCCCACCGGAACGGGATACGCCGGGAACCAGGGCGAGGGCCTGGGCGAAACCGAAGATGGTGGCATCGCGGGCGTTGAGTTCGTCCAGGGGCCGGCGGTGCCGTCCGAACCGGTCCGCGAACCCCAAGATAATGCCAAAGCCGGCCAGCATGGCGGCGGTGATGTACAGGTGCCGGAAATTCGTGTCGATCCAGTCTTCCAGCAGCAGGCCTAGCACCACAATCGGGATGGATCCGAAAATCACGTACCACCCCATACGCGCATTCGGGTCACGCCGATCCACAGTGTTCTTCCACGGCCCGAAGGGCAGCGCCCCGAACCAGGCGCGGATGACGTCCCAGATTTTGTGCCGGAAGTAGATGACGACGGCCAGCTCTGTGCCGATCTGGGTGATCGCGGTGAAGGCTGCGCCGGGGTCACGCCCGCCCAGCAGGTCACCGACGATGCGCAGGTGCGCGGAGGAGGAGATTGGCAAGAACTCCGTGAGCCCCTGCACCAGACCGAGAATGATTGCTTCCCACCAACTCATGGTTCCCAAGCGTATGCCAAGAGTGTCATTACGCGAAGGAGGCGCTACCGTTAAAGGCATGCAGATGCGCAGACTTGGTCACACCGGCTTGCGGGTATCGGCCCTCGCCCTGGGCACGATGACGTGGGGAACAGATACGGACGAACACGAAGCCAAAGAGCTTTTTACCGATTTTTTGGCCGCTGGTGGGACGCTTATCGACACTGCTCCGGGATACGGCCAGGGGCGTGCCGAAGAACTCGTAGGGGCGTTGCTTAGTGAGGCGGGCGCGCGTTCAGACGTGACGCTTATGACTAAAGCGGGGGTGCGGGCAGACGATGCGGGACGCGCCGTCGTCGATACCTCCCGCCGCACCCTGCTCGATTCTCTCGATGAATCCTTGGCTGCGCTCGGTACGGATCACACCGATATTTTCGTGGTCCAAGCCCCCGATCCCGATACCGGCGTGGCGGAGGTTGCGGCGGCGTTGACGACGGCGGTCCGCTCGGGCCGGGCCCACTATGTGGGGGTGGCCAACTATGCTGCCTGGCAGGTCGCGCAGCTGGCAGGCGCGCTGCCCACTGACGTCCCGCTGGCGCTGGCCCAGGCCGAATACTCACTGCTGCAGCGCGATGCGGAACGTGAATTACTACCTGCCTGCCGGGCGCTCGGGGTCGGTTTTGTGGGTTGTGCACCGCTGGGCCGCGGAGTGCTCACGGGTAAGTACCGCAATACGATCCCGGCGGACTCCCGGGCCGCCTCCCAGCATTTGGCCACCTATGTAGAGCCGTACCTTGGTCCCGCCTTTCACGGGATGGTAGAAGCGGTGGCGACGGCGGCGCAGGGCCTTGATTGTCAGCCTCTCCAGGTGGCGGCGGCATGGGCGCAAGCGCAGGCCGGCGTGGCAGCGGTTATCAGTGGTCCGCGTACGGCCGCGCAGCTGCGCACCCTCGTAGGTGAAGTAATACTGCCACCCCAGATCATGCATGCGCTCAGCCAAGCTGGGACGCAGGATTACCGTACGGGGCGGCAGTAACGTCGGGGCGGGGACTAGTCGTTATAGTCCTCGTCATCCTCATCGTCGTAGTCGTAGTCTTCGTAATCGTCGTCGTCGAAATCATCCGAGCCGTAGGTATCGAGGGGGACGTCGACGTCGAATGAGGTCATGAGGGCGTCGTCGTAGGTGAGGAAGGCATCTTCCAGGGTCTCTGCGGACCGGACGACCGAGACCGCATCCGGATCCTGCGCCGCTGCGGCGGCCTGGTAGTGCGCTTCGAACGCTGCAATCAGCCGGTCCAGTGCTGCCCGAGGATCATTAGCCATATGTAGAGCCTAGCCGCATAGACCTACTAATGCGAGCAGCAGCCGCGTACAGTTGGGGCTATGAGCATTATCGTGACAAACGAGATCACTGTACCCGCCGAGCGGGCTGAAGCGGTGGCCGCTAAATTCGCAGAAAACTCACGGTCCCTGGCCTCGGTCGACGGGTTTGAGGGATTCCAGTTATGCCGCCCCACCTCCCCGGCGGATGATCGTTGGCTGGTCGTCACCCACTGGCGTGATAACGCCGCCTATGCTGCCTGGCGAGATTCCCGCGGCTATGCGCAATCACATCCGCGGGGGCAACATGGGGCCGGTTCTGTGGTGCGTCACTACCAGGTCGAGATCGACTGCCCCGCCGCCGGATCAGACGGTTCCAACGCCGGATTAGAAGGTACCGAAGAATAGCAGTCCGACAACGACGGCACTGCCGAAGGCAGACGCGAATACGAGCGGCAGGAAACGGAGTGTAAAGGCGCGTCCGAAGGCCCCGACCTGCATGGAGATCAGCTTGATGTCGACGACCGGGCCGACGACGAGGAATACCAGCTGGGCCGTCGGAGATACGGCCGTGAACGATGCGGCCACGAAGGCGTCTGCCTCTGAACACAGGGACAGCACGATCGCGAATAGCGCCATGATCGCAATGACCAGCACCGGTTGGCTGGAGAGCTGAATGAACCAGGTGGCGGGGATGAGGACTTTCACCAGCCCGGCCACCATCGCGCCGATGACGAGAAATCCGCCGGCTTGAGTGAGATCATGCAGGGCTTCGTGTTGGAAGACCGTCCACTTTGACGCCGTCGGGGATGAATGCGGGCAGCACCCACCTTGGCTGTGCTCGGTGCCGGTGCCACGAATCAGCGAGTTATTACCCCATATCAGCCACAGCCAGCCGGCGATGACTACGGCCGCCAGGGAGGCAATAAAACGCGCCCATGCCATAGCTGGCAGGGAGTAGAAAGCTACCGCCGTGGAGACGATCACGACCGGGTTAAGCGACGGCGAAGCCATCATGAAGGCCAGGGAGGCTGCCGGTGATAGTCCCTGCCGCATGAGGGAACGGGTCACGGGCACTGAAGCACACTCGCATCCGGGCAGGGCAATCGCGGCAACAGAGGACACCGGCACATCGAGGAAGGGGCTGCCCGGAGTTACGCGGCGCAGGAACTCCCCCGGAGCCAGGGCCGTGATGAGGGCAGACACCAGCACGCCGAGGACCAAGAATGGCAGCGACTGGATAATAATGGCGACGGTGATGGCGGCCCAGGCTTCGGCCCGTCCGCCCAGCGGCAAGGCCGGGTGCTCAGCACTGCCGTACCCGACACCGAATTGGGACCACACCACTACCGCGATACCTGCTGCGAGAGCGGTAAAGAAAGCGAGATGGGTGGGTGTGCGCCGCTGGGCTCTGGGGGTGATGGCGGATTTTTTCACAGATGCGAACTTTCGGATGCGATAACGCTTACAGGTAGGGGTTTGACGGTGGATCAATAGGCGTCACCTCGCTGGGGATAATCAGCAGTTTGTTATCCCCGGGCTTCACCTGAGTGCGCCCTCGTACCCGCACCCATTGATCATCACTAAGCTCCGTCAGCGGCCCGTCTTCTAACTTCACGGAATAGGAAATTGCATCGGCTGCGCAGCAGTAGATTTTGTACCGATTCACCCATACTCCAGCGCCGCCCAGCCGTGGGTCCCCATGGGAGACGAAACCGATAAACTCTACTTCCACTCCATCCAAGGTGGAAACGTCGCCGAAGGTGAAACGATCTGAAAGCTCTTCGAGGGTGACCTTATTAACCGTATCGCGTTCGAGCGTGACCGTGTTGATGGTGCCGGCCGTACTGACTTTCACCCGCTGGGTAGCGGATGTATTCGCAGAGGAAGCAGTGGTCAACAGTGCCGCCCCCAGCGGGTCGGGCGCGGCGAGGGTGACCAGCAGGACCGGCAGGAGCAACATCCACGCCACCCGCCGCACCGAGGGCTCCCCAGCGTGGGTGTGGGCGGACGACGACGTACCCGCCCGCCATGCTTGCCCCCGCCATTCTTGCCACAGGACGGAGGCAGCCAGGGCAATAACTGCTGCGGCGGCCACGGCCATGAACGGGATCCAAAACCCCTTGATATAGGTGAGAATACGGCCGCTAGCCACCAGCGCGAGGACGAGCAGACCAAAGAGCATCCATATCGCTGCTTGCACGGCCGATGGTGATAGGCGCGCACGCGGGTCTGCCATCAATATGTCCCTTCGTATGCGTGGCCGGGGTGTTCTCTACCATTCCATACCGGGCCGGCTAGGTGGCGCAAACGCCCCCCCAGCCCGCCAGGCTCCGACGGTATATATT
>JAEWHO010000010.1 GCA_023387755.1 Actinomycetes bacterium
CCAAATTTCCCGCGGGTCGTGTTCCACCCAGCCGGGCCGGGGCAGGATCTGGCGGTGCTCCACCTGCCCGCAAGAGCGGATCGTGCCGTCGTGATCAACGATCATCGCGCGCGTAGACGTCGTGCCCTGGTCAATAGTGAGAACGCATGAAGTTTTACGGTCTGCCACGGTTTTCCTTTCGCCCTCCTCAGTCTACGGGGGTGCTCGCGCTTCCCTGGGCGGAACCGGCGCCACCGCGTCCCATCCCCTAAACTGAGGGCACCGACGCGCTGGCAATTGGGAATAGGTGGAATCATCGCATGGCTGTGGCCTTCATAACTGGCCTCCTGGTCGGCATTATCGTGGGGGCGCTCGGGGCCGGCGGCGGTATCCTCTCCGTACCGATCCTGGTCTACATCCTGCATCAAGACCCGCATGACGCAGCCGCGGCCTCCCTAGTGATCGTCGGTATTACCGCCCTCGTGGCGCTACCAGGGCGGGCCCGCCAAGGCCATGTTCGCTGGCGTGATGGCGCGATTTTCGGTGCCCTGTCGATGCTTGGCTCGGTCCTCGGTGGCTTGGCGTCCCGCCTGGTTTCCCCCGCAATCCTCATGGTTCTGTTCGCGGGACTATTGCTGTGCGTGGGGGTTTTGATGGTGCGCAGCGCGTGGGTTGCGCGCCGGGTTGCGCATTATCTCGACGACGACGCAGCCGCGGGAACGCAGGGACTCAGCGCCCGGTTTGACCAGGGAGCTGGTGCACAGGCCGACCAGCGGCCTGGTGCCCAGCCTGGCCAGGCACCAGCCCGCCCCGAAGCAGAGCAGGATGACACAGCGCTGCCGAGTAGCAATTGGCGGCGTCTCCTGCTGCTCGTTGCTGCCGCCACGGTGACCGGTCTGCTTACGGGATTCTTTGGCGTCGGCGGTGGTTTCGCGGTGGTGCCGATGCTGGTGTTGGTGATGCATTTTGGCATGAAGGAGGCCTCTGGCACCTCGCTGCTCGTCATGATAATTGCATCTCTTGCCGGCTTGGCCTCGCGCTACGGCTCTAGCGTGAGTATCGACTGGCCGGTGGTGCTCTTCTTCACCGCTGGTTCGGCTGTGGGCGGTATCCTCGGCGGACCGGTGGCCCGCCGAGCGCCGTCGTGGGTTTTGACGGCCTGCTTCGCGGCCCTGCTGATCGGGGTGGCCGTGGCCGTTGCGGTGGAGGCGATTCCGCCGCTCTTGGCGGGTTAGCGCACGTTAGCTTTGCAGGGGGCGCGGATCGCTAAATCGGTTCCCCTGGGCAGCTAAGAAGAAGGCTGCCACGACGGGAAACAGGGCGCTGATGGCACTAATGACGCTGAGGAGCACGTCGGTGAAGATCACGCCGACCGTCACCGCGGCCACAAGTGCCGCCGCACCCAGGCGGGCGGCGAGGTTGAGGATGCGGGCGTAGCGGGTGAGAGTATTGATGCTCGGTTTGGTGCGGAGGAGCCACAGTGCTGCGCCGGTAATGGCAATCGCGAGCAGTAAAGAGATGCCCGTCGTGATGTTTGCCTGCACGGCCGCGGCTTGGGTGGGAGCAGCACTGGCAAGCATCGCGCCCACCGCGCCGACCAGCAGGATCGAGGCGGCACTCACCGCAAAACTGATCTGGCTCAGGCGCACCGCGCGGGCAGCGATTACCTCCGCGTCGAAGGCAGGTTCGATAGTGGAGCCCGCGCCCGCTGCTGACGCAGGCACCGCACAAGCCCCGGAGGCTGGCTCCGCAGGGACGGCGGGTGGGGTCAGCGGGTTATCATCACGTTTGGCAGGCACGGAACCAGTGTAGTGGGCATAGGCGAGTGGCAGTATTTCAACCGGCGGTTGAGCCGGGGCGGCGTAGCAGTGCTCTAGTTGGAGGTAGTGCTGGTGTCGGGATCTGGGCCAGGGCTGACGGGTCGTTTGGGATTACCATAAGAGCGAGCAAGCGGCATGAGGAATATGGCGGCCGATACCGGAGGCAGCACGATAAAGCCGGCAAAAAGGCCGTGCACGACGCCCGCCTTCAGTGCGACCAGCACGATCGCGATGGCCGTTGCGGCGAGGCCGATGCGGAAAATGAGAGTGAGGCTACGCGCGTAGCTGTTGAAGGCTGTGATGCTCGGTTCGGCCTGGGACAATCGCCATGCTGCAAAGAAAAGCGCGATTGCCAGCAGCAGCCCGATACCGATGGCTACGCTCATGAGGGTGAGCGCATTCTGGTTTCTCGAGATAGCGATGAGTGCAGTTCCCAGCACGCCCACAGAGACGATGGAGAAAATGCACAGCGCGAAACTGAATTTCTTCAGGTGTGCGGCCCGCGTGGTCAGCGCATCTGAATCGGCTGGGAGTGGAACTGTAGAGTCGCCATTAATTGTTGGCTGGGGCGTGTGCGCGGTCCCAAATACTGGCGCCGCAGCGGACCCCTGCGCCTAACGCTCTATCCCAGCGGGAGATGGTAGTGCTCGCCGGTGCGGGCGATCAGCCCGTCCGCGAGGAGGCCCGCCAATGCCCGTTCGGCCTGACTGGGTGAGGTTGCGGCGGCGGCAAGGAGGTCTCGCCGCCGCACGTCGTCGTCATTGGCGCGCAGGGCGGCCATAATCCGGCCCCGCACCTGCCGGTCGGTGCCTTCCCACGCCTGGGTTCGCGGCCGAATCTGCCCGGCCGGGCAACCGCGTTCATACCAGACGCACGCGGCGGCAAGGGGGCACTGCGGGCAGCGTGGATTACGGGAGGTGCACACGAGCGCGCCGAGCTCCATCATCGCCTCGTTATAGCAGGCCGCGGCCTCCGGATCGACCGGCACGAACTCCCACGCCCGCTCGACCTCCGCGCGGGTCAGGTGCGCGGGTACGCCAGCTTGCCCGTTGAGGCGCGCCAACACGCGCCGCACATTTGTATCCAAAACAGCACTGCGCTGCCGGTACGCGAAGGCCACCACGGCCGCCGCGGTGTACTGCCCGATCCCGGGTAGGGAGCGCAGTTCGGTTTCGGTGCGGGGCAGGTCGCCGTCGTATTTCTCGACGACGACGCTCGCGCACTCGCGTAGTCTCAGCGCGCGGCGCGGATAGCCCAGGCTGCCCCACGCGCGCAGGACCTCGGCCGGGCTGGCGGCGGCAAGGTCTGCGGGTTCTGGCCAGCGCTGCATCCACTCTTCCCAGCGCGGTAGTACGCGCGCCACCGGGGTTTGCTGGCTCATGACTTCACAGACAAGCACACCCCACGCACTGGTGCGGCCCTGCCGGAAGGGGAGGTCACGGCCGTGCGCGCGGTACCAGGTGGTGACGGCTGTGGGCAGGTCCATGCCTCCATTGTGCCGCGTGGCGCTGCAGCAAGCATTGGGGGGATCAATTACGGTGAGAAGCAGGAGGTAGATATGGCTGATCAGCGTCGGCGGGGCACGCCATCTGGGCGGTCCCGGCAAGCTGCGGGGTCTGGTCGGAAGCCGACGGGAAAGTCGTCTGCGCGTTCGGCTAGTTCTTCGGCGCGCTCTCAGGCGCGCAGTAAGGCGGCAGCGACGTCTCGGAAGAATCCTCCCAGTGGGGGTAAAAGCGCGCGCCCGGCTGGGAAATCCGCGCGCCCGGCTGGGAAATCCGCGCGCCCGGCTAACACCTCTGCGCGTTCCTCTACGTCCTCCCGCCAGTCGACTGCCCGGCGGCAGCCTGCTACCTCCCCGGCGGTGCGTACAAAGCGGCCCGCCCCTGGGCGGCCACGGCGGCGGCTGCGCGTAGGACGCATTGTGCTGCTGTTGGTGGCGTTGGCGCTGCTGGTAGGGCTCATTTGGGGTGGGATTGCGCTGTATCAGAAATTTGCTTCCTCACCTAAGACGGCTGCGCAGGCGCAGCCGAAGGTTACGGTTGCACCCACGAGTGCCGAGGGCTGGGCGGCATTGAAGCCCGAGGAACGTTACGCACTGCTGAAGGGCAAGGAAGTATTGCCGTGCCCGGCGGATTCATATTCCATAACGGCGTCGGCTGCCGCCGCAGGCAGTGGGAGCCACGCCTTGACGGTCACAACCACCAGTACCTATCCGATCCCGTGCACGGTGGGGGATAGTGAGCAGCCGTTCGTGGTGAAGATCAGCAGCGGTGACCAGCCGGTATGGTCCACGCTCGGCTGTGAAGGGACTTCACAGACGTTGCTGCTGTCCCCGAACGAACCGGCAAAAACCGTGATTCCGTGGCCGCATGTGGTACGCCCGACGGGCTGCGAGGGCGGCTCAGCTGCGGGTCCGGGAACTTACCGGGTAGAGGTGACGGCCGGGCAAGCCCAGGCGGAGACCACACTGGAGGTGAAAGCCGCAGCTCCCGCACAAGAGGCACCCGCGGCGGAGGCCACGCCTGAGGCAGCTCCAGAGAACTAGCTGTCAGTGTTTCCGGCGGCGGCGGTCACGCTCTAACCGCTGCAAGCCGTCGTGGATAGCCCAGGCGCGCTGCGGGCCGACCCCTTCCACTTCTTGCAGGTCATCAACGGACGCGGCAAAGAGAGCGTCCACGCTGGTGAAGTGGGCCGCCAACGCTTCGATGACGGCGGCGGGAAGGCGCGGGATCTGGGCCAGTAGACGCAGCCCGCGCGGTTGTAGGGTGCGTTCGTTACCGAGGGAGTCTGCCCCTAGTCCGAGCGCGGCGGCGACGGCGGCGGTGTCAGCCAGCATGGTGGAGTCCAGTTGTGCCAGCTCGGCGGTGGCCTGTTCGGGAGGAACCCGCGAATATTCCGCCAGCACGAGGTCGCAGTGGCGCATAACGCCGGTGCTGAGTTCGTCGAGTTGGAGCTGGATAAGCCGCCCGTCGCGCCCAAGTTCCACGACGTAGGAGTCGATCTCATTCCAGATCCGCACCACCATTTCGATCCGCTGCATTACCAGGGCAACATCATTGACCGTAACCATGCCGGTGAGTTCGCGTGCGGTTAAGTTGGCCAGTTCTTCATCTAGCCGGCCCCGGTAGCGTTCTAGGGTGGCGAGGGCCTGGTTGCCGCGGGAGATAATGGCGTCCGACCGTTCGAGAACGTGGCGGGTCCCTTCCGCATAGAGCGCAATAGTGTGCATGGATTGGGACACGGAGATCACCGGGAAACCAGTTTGTTTGGCTACCCGGTCGGCGGTGCGGTGACGCATCCCGTTCTCGGTGGTGGGGATATCGGAGGCCGGCAGTAGCTGCACATTGGCGCGAGTGATCCGTTGCAACTGGTTATCGAGTACAACGCCGCCGTCCATCTTTGATAGTTCCCGCAGGGCCGTGGAGGTGAAGGGAATATCGAGGGTGAACCCGCCGGAGCACATGGAGGCGACGACGTCGTCGTCTCCGAGCACGATCAGCGCTCCGGTGCGCCCACGCAGGATCCGTTCTAAACCGTCGCGTAACTCCGTACCGGGGGCAACGAGAGCCAGAGCGGAGCGAAGTTTCATGGGCACACCGCCAGTTTACCGGGAATCAGAGCCATCGCGCAGGGCGCGTGTTATTGCATCGCGCACGGAGGACACCGGGTGGATCGTGAGTGAGGCGGGCAGCCGTGCGGAGCGGGCAGCGGAGGCGGGCACTATCGCGGTGGTGAAACCGAGCCGGGCCGCTTCCGTTAACCGCCGTTCAATCCCAGTGACCGACCGCAGTTGCCCATTGAGCCCCACTTCCCCGATAGCAACGAGATCCGATGGAATCACCCGATCAGCGGCGGCGCTCGCCACCGCGAGGGCCACGGCCACATCCACGGCGGGCTCACTACTGCTGGCCCCACCGACAGTGGAAATATAGACGTCCTTATCAGCTAGCGGCACCCCCACCCGCCCTTGTAGCACCGCGAGGGTCATTGCCACGCGCGGGGAGGACACCCCGGAGGTAGCCCGCCGCGGATTCGACATTTTCGACGGCGCCAGCAACGCCTGCATCTGCAATGCCATCGGCCGGCGGCCCTCTAAAGTGATGGTGATACAGGTGCCGGGCACTTGAGCATCCGCGCCTTCGAGGAATAACCCGGACGGGTCCGGCAGTTCGATAATCCCGCTGTCTGTCAGGTCAAAACACCCGACCTCATCGGTGGCCCCGTACCGGTTTTTTAACGCCCGCAACAGCCGCAGGCGCGCATGCCGGTCGCCCTCGAACTGGCACACCACATCCACCAGGTGTTCCAGCACGCGCGGCCCGGCAATAGTGCCGTCCTTCGTCACATGCCCCACGAGTACGATCGGCACCCCGGTGGATTTTGCCACCTCAATGAAGGCACTGGCGCAGGCTCGCACCTGGGAGACGGAGCCGGGCGCGCCGCTGCTCTCAGCACTGGCGAAGGTCTGTACCGAGTCCACTACCACCAGGGAGGGGGAGTGGGCGTGAATATGCCCGAGCGCACCTTCGACGTCGGTCAATGATGCCAGCAGCAGGTTATCGGCGACGGCGGAGATCCGGTCGGCCCGAATCCGCACCTGGGCGGCCGACTCCTCCCCGGTCAAATACATGACCGGGCCGCGCCCCTCCCGCGCTGCCTGCCGGGCCGCCTGTGCCGCCACATGCAGCAGCAGGGTGGACTTCCCGACCCCCGGTTCACCCGCCAGCAGGATCACTGCGCCGGGCACGATCCCGCCGCCGAGCACCCGGTCAAGCTCCCCCAGTCCGGTGGAGCGGGCGCGCGCATCCTCGGGCCGTATCTGGTCGATAGGCCGAGCCGGGGTGGCCGGTGCGAGCGCGTGCCGGGCCGCGGGGGTGCTCACGGGGGCGGGGCTTTCTTCTACGGTGCCCCAGCTGCCACAGTCGGGGCATTGCCCCACCCATTTCCCGGTGGTCCAGCCGCATTCGCTACAGCGATATGAGGTGCGTACTCGTGCCATAGTCATACCTTAGGCATCACCTCTGACATTCACCCCACCTGCACTAGACTTGGCCATGCCGAAAGGAGACAGAATGCTCACCGACGAGTTACTCACCACCATCCGTAACCGCGCCTCCGAAATCGACCGCGACTACGGTTTTTGTGACGCCGATATCCGTGACCTCACCGACGCCGGCTACCTGGCCGCTTTCGTCCCA
>JAEWHO010000057.1 GCA_023387755.1 Actinomycetes bacterium
GCCATGGAGGCCTCAATCCCGCGGTCAATAAGGCGGTCATAGGCGGCGCAGAAATCATCAGTAAAGCGTTTGGCGTGGGGGAAGTCTGCCCGGTGATAAGACAAGAAGCAGACACGCTTAGGGGCGGCAGGCACGGTCGTCTCCAATCGTCATTGGTTGGGGGAGAGGTGGATCGCCATCCACCGACAGGTGGCGCCGGCATATCCGGCGCCACCTTTTAGGACGATCGTACCAGTTGCCGGTGTTATTCGGTGCGATATGTGACCGTCAGTGTTGCCCGCGCAATGGTATGGAAGAGCATCGTGAAGGCTGCCACGGTAGGGCTGGCATCGTCGTCGAGCTCAAGGGTATCTGTATCCAGGGCGTGAACGGCGAAGATATAGCGATGTTCCATATCTCCCTGCGGCGGGGCAGCGCCCATGTAGCCGTGATCGCCGCCGTCGTTACGCAGATGGAAAGCGGCACCGTCCAAGGTGAGATCTGATTCGCCCGCCCCGGTGGCCAGCTCGGTGGTCTCCACCGGTAGGTCGATGATGGTCCAGTGCCAAAAGCCGCTGGGAGTGGGGGCGTCGGGGTCGAAGCAGGTGACCGCAAAGGAACGGGTCTCGGCCGGGAAACCGCTCCAGCTCAGGTGCGGAGAGGTGTTGCCCTCACTGGCCACCTGGGCGGCCGGCATGGCGGCGTCTGCGGTGAGGTCATCAGAGGTGAGGGTGAATGACGGTACGGCCGGGAGTTGGCTGTATGGCTCGGGGGCGCGGGGGCGAGTGAGGTTCATCGTTTCCTCCCATAGAGTGCGGCTGGGAACTGTGGTGTACCCACGTATCTCTAGCTTAAAGGGGGTGTGCGGTGGGAGTAGCGGTATCGCGTGTTCGAAAAAGCACATCCATATTTTTGCGATAGATAAGCGAAAAACTGCGGTAGTTCTCACCTGGCTGTTCGAATGAATCGAACGCATGTAGTACATTGTCGTAGGTTAGTTCTACAGTGGCATCAGAAAGGAGTGAGATGACGCGCCTAGCCCACGCTCGGGCCGCCTTGGCGGCAGCGGAAGAACGTGCCGGGGTTACTCCTGGTGACTACGGCCACCCGCTGACGGGGATATGGCCCTCGCTCATTCCTGCGCAACGCTTACGTGGTGGAGTGGTGCAGATATCTGCGCGCTACCTGCTCTGGCCAGTCATGGCGCAGATGATGGGAGCCCACGGCTGGGCAGCAGTACTGGGAATGGAGGATATTGGATGGCAGGCAGCTATTGATGCCGGGGTGGATATCGGGCGGGTGATGACGGTGCCGGGGCCCGCAAGCGCGGCAGTTGTGGCAGCTGCTATTGACGGGTTGGCAGTGGTGGTTGTGGGGGAAACTACCCGCTTGAATGCCGCCGATAGGCGGGCTTTGGGTGGGCGTATCCGCAGCCGGGGCACTTGTTTTTTAACCACTGCGGGGTGGAGTGGTGCCCACCGGGTAGTGGCCCGTACTGATACCGCCCTGGGGTGTGACGACGGCGCCGGCTGGATTGAGTCTCTTATTGTTGATACGGCGGCGGGGCGGTTGCAGGCAGAACCGGCACAACTCCGGGCATATCGAGTTCTGGCGGCAGTATGACGGCGCACGTATGTGTGTGGATTCCTGACTGGCCGCTGGCTGCTGCCATCGCGGAAGGGACGGTGACGGCGCAGGAAGCCGCGGCAGTCCATGACGGAAAGCGCATAGTGGCAGTGTCACCTGCCGCGCGCCGGGCGGGGGTGCGTCGGGGAATGCGCCGGCGGCTGGCGCTGTCCTATTGCCCAGAATTACGGGTGCTCCATGATGATCCAGCCCAGCAGATGCGAGCCTTCGAAGCGGTGCTGGCGGGTATCGAACAGGTGCTAGCCCTTCCCGTGGTGATTCGCCCCGGGCTAGTAATGGCAGCAGCTGCCGGGCCCGTGAAGCACTGTGGTGGGCAGTGGTCGCTGGTGGAAGAATTGACGGCTGCCGTCGTCGATATTGCTGGGGGTGAGGCCTATGCCGGGATCGGGCAGGGGGCGCTCGCTGCGGTACTGGCCGCTCGTAGCCAGCTGGTGGTGCCCTCGCAGCAGACACCGGCGTTTTTAGCTCCCCAGCCAGTGAGTTCTATTGGAGTAGTGGCCGCTGACTGGAAGCACTGGCAGCAACTACAGGAGTTGAGCTCCACCCTGGCGCGATTCGGGATCCGCACTCTGGGGCAGCTAGCAGAGTTGGACCGGGGCCAGGTTGCCACCAGATTCGGTAGGAGTGGTCTCTTTGCCCACGATCTAGCTAGTGGATGCGATGTGCTTTTAGCGCAGCAGCAGACTGAAGGGCAGGATGTAAGCGTTCAGCAGCAGTGGGATCCACCCCTGGAACAGGCAGGTGCGGCCGCGTTTGCCTGCCGCAGTTTGGCTCAGCGGCTTATCGCCCATACCGGCGGGCGGGGATGTGAAGAACTGGTGGTGCGGGCCCGCACCACGGCGGGCACTATCTGCCAACGCAGCTGGGCTTTGGGAGGTTTAAGTTCAGTTGGTGAATTACATGTGCGCGCGATTACGGATCGGGTGCGCTGGCAGCTCGACGGGTGGCTCAGCAGTAACCGTTTAGATGGCCCTTTGGACTTCCTGGAGATTACTGCGCGCGCCGTCTACCGCCACCATCCGTCCGGGCCCGGGCTGTGGGGCGCATACGCACAACAGGAAGAAGCAGAGCGGACGATAACGCGGCTGCAGAGCCTGTGCGGACCGGCAGCCGTCCATATTGTGGTGCCGCGCGGTGGGCGGCATCCAGCCCGGCGGGCGGTGACGGTTCCTGCGATCTGCCCTCCTGAAGAACAGACGACGGCGGGGCCCTGGGCTGGGCGAATTCCCGGATTGGCCCCGAGTATTGTTTTTAGTCAACCGCTGGACGTCCGACTTTACGATGATGGCGGACAAGAGCTAGCGGTGCCTCCAACGGCGGATGATTTTAATGCGCGGCCGGCCTGTTATCGGTTGGACGCAAGCGGCGTCGAGCAGGCTACCTATGAACGGGCGCTGCGCTATCTGGCAACGCAGGGTCAGGTCACCGATTGGGCGGGGCCGTGGCTGTTATGGGAACAGTGGTGGGAAGGGCGGCCACCGCGGATATGCCTCCAGTTGGTTATCGATCACGGGGCGCTGCTTATCGGCGGGACCCCGGCGGGGAGGTGGCAGATTGAGGGCTGCTATGGCTAAGTATGCCGAGCTCCATTGCCGCAGTGCCTACTCTTTTCTGCGTGGGGCCAACCAGCCGGCAGACCTGGTGGCGCGCGCCCGCGACGTGGGGCTGACTGGATTAGCGCTGACCGATATCGACGGTTTATACGGTGTGGTCCAACATGCCCAGGCTGCCCGCACGCACGGTGTTAATGCTATTTTCGGGGCGGAGGTTACCATTACCGGCGGTCACCGTCTGGTGGTCATATGCCGCAATCAGCGCGATTACAGTCATCTATCGCGCACCTTGGCATATGCTCACCTGGCTGCGACTAAAGATACGCCGATGCAAGTGGCTTTAACGGATTTAGCTGCTGGCGGGCAGTTTCTGATTCTTACCGGGGCGGGTGAGGGAGCTGAAATACCGCAGTTAATGGCCCGCGGGCAGACGGAGCAGGCGCAGCGGCGCTTGGCACAGCTACAGGAGCTATTCGGCAGAGACAATGTGGCGGTTGAAATCACTCTGCCTGGCCACCCCGAGGATCATCGGCACGCCTCCACCCTGGTAGAGCTCGCAGCCGTGCGGAATGCCCCTGTGGTAGCGACCGGCAATGTGGACTGTGCTTGCCCCAGTGATTTTCCCGTGTTGACCGCCCAGTGGGCTAATCATCGGCGAACTTCGCTGGCAGCAGCTGACCCGTACCTGCCGGCGAGTCCGGCGTATATACGCACTCCACAGCAGGTTGCGCACCGCTTCAAACGCTATCCAGCGGCGATTGATGCAGCCGTCCAGTTAGCTGCTGACTGCACCTTTGACTTCTCCCTACTCGCCCCTGAGCTACCTGATTTTCCAGTCCCGCCCGGGCATAGTGAAAGTACGTGGCTGCGGGAATTGACCTATCGGGGCGCCTATGAACGCTACGGCCCACCGGATGCTGAAAAAGCCGCTGGTGCCTACGCCACTATTGAGAGGGAGTTAGCGATTATTGAGCAGCTGGGATTTCCCGGTTATTTTCTGATCGTTCACGATATTGTCCAGTTCTGTCAGCGCGAACAGATCCTGTGCCAGGGCCGGGGATCGGCAGCGAATTCGGCAGTGTGTTTTGCCCTGGGAATTACCGCCGTCGACGCCGTGCGCCATCGTATGCTCTTTGAACGCTTTCTCTCCCCGGGGCGCAGCGGCCCACCCGATATCGATATTGATGTGGAATCGGGACGGCGGGAGGAAGTGATCCAGTATGTCTACCAGCGTTATGGGCGCACCCACGCGGCCTTGGTCGCTAATGTCATCACCTATCGCACTCGTTCGGCCATTCGCGATGCCGCGCGGGCGCTGGGGTATCCGAGCGGGCATATAGATGCCATGACGCGCACTGTAGAACACCGGCACCGCCCTGCCGATGGAGATCAGATTCCCGCCGATGTGGCTGAACTTTCGGGCCGTTTGCTGCGGCTACCGCGGCATTTAGGGATCCACCCGGGCGGCATGGTGATCTGCGATCGGCCCGTGATCGATGTGTGCCCGGTGCAATGGGCGCCCATGCCGCAACGCAGCATCGTGCAGTGGGATAAAGATGATTGCGCGGATGCTGGCCTGGTGAAGTTCGACATCTTGGGTCTGGGGATGCTGACCGCCCTGCGGATAGCCTTCACTGAATTAACAGCCCGAGGCGTGCAGGTAGACGGGCGGCCGCTTGGGTTGCATTCTATTGACCAGGACGACGAAGAAGTCTATAACCTCCTGTGTACAGCCGACACAGTTGGTGTTTTTCAGGTGGAATCACGCGCCCAGATGCAAACCCTGCCGCGTCTGCGGCCCCGCTGTTTCTACGACATCGTCATTGAAGTGGCCCTGGTCCGCCCCGGTCCCATTCAGGGAGGGTCAGTTAATCCCTACATTCGCCGTCGACTCGGCAAAGAACCGGTGACCTACCTTCATCCGTTGCTACAGCCGGCGTTAGAAAAAACCCTCGGAGTGCCGCTCTTCCAAGAACAACTCATGCAAATCGCTATCGACGCCGCGGGCTTCACCCCTGCCCAGGCAGATCAGCTCCGTAAAGCTATGGGCGCGAAACGCTCTACTGAACGGATGGAAGCACTGCGTGAAAGTCTATTAGCGGGGATGAGTGAACGGGGGATTCCACCTGCTGCCCAGGAACAGATTTTTCATACTCTGCGCGGGTTTGCGGAATTCGGTTTTCCCGAATCCCACGCTTTCTCATTCGCCTACCTCGTCTATGCGTCTGCCTACCTGAAAGTACATTATCCGGAGGCCTTCTATGCGGGTTTATTGGCAGCCCAACCGATGGGGTTCTATTCGCCTCAGTCGCTGGTTGCCGACGCGCGCCGGCACGGAGTCACGGTTAGGCCTGCCAGCGTCGCAACCTCGCGAGTAGAGGCCAGTGTCATTGACCTACCCACGCCCGCCACTTCGCACCGGGAATACGATCCCGCATGTGCCCGCCGGATCCACGCCAATCCCCACCAAGCCGTCCTGCTGGGCCTAGCCTCCATCCGCGGAATCGGGGAGGCAGCCGCGCAACGGATTGTTATCGCTCGCGAGCAGCAGCCCTTTAGCGATGTTCTGGATTTAGCTCGTCGAGCCCGGCTAAACACTAACCAGATCGAATATTTAGCCAGTGCGGGGGCTTTGGCTGACTTTGGGCAGCGGCGCCAGATGCTATGGCTGGCAGCAGCGGCAGGACGGAATGCTCCCGCCAGGCTGGGGGAGGGCAGCCGATATGAGCAGCTGCCGCTGCCAGGAATAGATGAGCCATCGGCTCTGCCTGAGCTGCCCGAGATTGACGCGGTCGAGAGTAGCGCATTAGATATTTGGGCGACCGGAGTGTCCACCACCGAACATCCACTTGCGCTGGTGCGTTCCCGCCTAGACGCCCAGCAGATTCTCACCGTCGCGGATTTTCTACACCTGCCTGATGGACAGCGGGCCCGTACAGCCGGTGTCGTGACTCACCGGCAACGGCCCGCGACTGCAGCGGGAATAACCTTCTTAGCCTTAGAAGATGAAACTGGAGTTTTGAATGTGGTCTGTTCTCCCGGACTATGGCAGGCATATCGGCACACCGCCCGCAACGCCACCGCACTAATAATCCGGGGTAGATGCCAGAAGAATGACGGCGCTGTGTGCCTCCAAGCCGACCAGTTACAGCCCCTACCGCTGCCTGTCGCGGCGACCTCCCGGGATTTCCGCTAGCGAAGGAAGCGGCGTCGAGGAAGGCAGCGGGAGGCACAGGTGGGTGCAAGGTGCAGTTCACCGGCGAGAGTGCGCGGTTGGTGAGTATCCCGGCTCAGTGGTGCGGCTCCAATAATTTATCTTCATCCAACTCGGGGAGTTTATCCCAGGCACGGTCCGGATTACTCAGCGTACGGTAAACCGACCAGATCACCGCAATAATCGGAATGGCAATCACCGCCCCAAGTAGGCCCATCGCGAAGGAACCCGCAGCCACCCCTACCGCAACCACGACCGGGTGGATAGCCACTTGTTTACTCATCACCAGCGGCTGCAACACATGCCCCTCAAACTGCCCGATCAAAGCAATCCCCACACCGACTGCGAGCGCTTTACCAATCCCATCAGCAGCCAGGGCCACCACCATCGCAATAACCATCGCGGTAGGTGCACCAACTAGAGGGATAAAAGCACCGATCATCACCAGGACCGCCAGTGGTGCCGCCAACGGTACTCCGAGGAACCACAGCAAGATGAAGCAGAATAACCCATCCGAGGCCGCCACAATCATGGTTCCTCGCGCGTAACCGGAGAACGTTAACCAGCCAGCCGCCGCGGCTTCATGTGTACGACGACGTTTTTCCTCGGGCAGCAAGTTAAGGAACCACAGCCACATTTTGTCCCCGCTGGCCAAGAAGAAGATAGTCACAAAGAAAGACAGCGCTAAAACGGTGAAAATAATGGCTACTGTCCCGGCATTGGATAACACCTGGGATGCTAGATCACCGGCGTTGTCTTGTACGTACTGGGTTCCTTTATCCACCAGTTCTTTCATCCCCTGAGTGATGTCCTGGCGGGAGAGGTGCCAGGGGAGCGGGCCATCCTCTAAGAACCGAATAATCGTATTGGCCCCGTCAGAAAACCGGGAGGCCAGGGCACTCCATTCCCCGGAAACCGAATAGGCCACATAGAACACTAAGCCGCCAAAGACGCCGAAGGAACCGATGAGTGCGACGGCGGTGGCTAGGGCGCGAGGCATGGCACGGCTGAGCCAGGTCACTACCGGCCAGAGCACGGATGTGACGACCAGTGCCAAGAACACTGCGATGAAAACCAGCTCAATCTTGGCGGTTAGGAAAACGATACCGGCGACCACCAGGGCGATCCCGATAAGGTACCAGGCCCCTAACCCAAACTTCGCCAGCCAGCGCGGGATGGGGTGGTGATGGGACGGATCGATTGCGGGCGGTGCTGGTTGCACCACCACAGTCCTCGGGCGGCGCTTGAACAGGCTCATACGGCTAGTCTAGGCCGGTCACGGTTCACCCGCAGGTGCCGCAGCCACACCGGTAACCGTCTCGCCGCTGCCGCGGTTGCCCCCATTTACTTGCCGGTGCCGCAGCGGCACCACAAGCTCCCGGTTAATTCACCGGCCCAGCTCACCTACTAGCGTCACAGATAAGTTCGCTCAGCTCACCGGGGGTAGCCACCACTGGGAAACCAGCAGCCTCATCGGCGCTGCCATACCCCCACAACACCAGGGCCCCGTGTAGCCCGTGAATACGTGCCCCGTGCATGTCGTAACTGCGGTCGCCAATCATGAGGGCATGCGAGGTATCGATATCGAGAGCGTGCAGTCGCTGTAAACACCGCTCAATCACCTGGTCCTTATGGTGCACCCCGGCGGCAGGATCGGCCCCGGTCACAACAGTGAAATATGGGGTTAAACCATGGGCCTCGATAATCTGAGCGGCCGCTGGCTCAGGCTTGGCCGTAGCCAGAGCATGGATAGCCCCGGCGTCGTGAGCGGCAGCGATCACCTCCGGTACCCCCGGGTAGGTGGGCGCCGTCGTCATGGTTTGGGTGTAGGTACTGCGGTAGGCGGCGATGAAATCGTCTAGTTCACTGACCGGTACCCCACACACGCTGGGTAGAGAGTCAATGAGCGGCGGTCCGACGCAGGCCCGTGCCCGCTCATACGGTACATCTGGCAACCCCCACTGGCGTAGAGTTTCTCGGATTGCGCCAATAATAGTGGGGCCAGAATCAACAATCGTGCCATCTAAATCCCAAAGCAATACCGGCATAGCATGCACCATACCTGGCTAATGCAGCCACTGGGCATGGCAGCCACATATTAAACGGCGCGGTATCCGGTGGCGTGGGAGCGTAGACTCACCTCAATGACATCCCCATTACTGCTCAGACCCGGTCACGGTGACTATTTCCGTGCCACCTTGGCCCTGTTCTGCCTGGGGATCGCCACATTCGCCCAGCTCTACACCGTTCAACCGCTCCTAGTGCCCATCGGGACTGAATTCGGTGTGGGGGCGGCGACGACGTCATGGCTGATGTCTGCATCCACGGCCGGTATTGCTGTAGCCGTGCTCCCTATGGGGCACTTCTCGGGCCGGTGGGGTAGGCGCCGCACCATGCTGGGTGGGCTGGCGCTGGCAACAATCGCTGGGATCGCATTAGTGCTCACGCATTCCTTTGCCATGCTGGTTGTGCTGCGCACCCTGCAGGGAGCGGCTCTATCAACCGTTTTGGTTTCTGCGATGGCCTGGGTGATTGCGCAAACCCATCCGTTCGCGGTCACGCGCTTGGGAGGCCTGTATATTGCCGGCACCACCGTGGGGGGAATGACGGGGCGGCTCGTGGCGGGATTCGCGGCAGAACTGGGGGATTGGCGTACTGGCGTCATTACCGCAACAATCGTGGCCGCGGCCGCCGGTGGCTTTGCACACGTACTTCTGCCCGGTGGAGAGGTCTACGAGCCGGGATCTACCGGTAGCGATGCCGTGGATCAGTACCGGCGGGTGCGGGTCGCCATGTATCTTATTGGCGGTCTGGGGATGGCTGTATTTGTCGGCATCTTCAATGTTATGGGCTACCGCCTGCACGGCCCGCCTTTCCACGTCGGCACGGCGGTGACCTCATCCCTCTTCCTCACCTACCTGGCCGGTACCGCCAGCTCTGCTGTGGCCGGCCGTATCGCGGGGCGCATCGGGATGAAGAATGCGGTCATCACCGGACTGGCGCTGTCACTGGTTGGGGTGGCGCTGACGGCGCTGAACTCACTTATTGTTCTATTTGTCGGTCTACTAGTCCTGTGTGCCGGTTTCTTCCTGGCCCACGCGTTGGCATCGGCGAATGCGGCCCGCTACAGCCCCCGCCCGTCGGCAGCCTCTTCACGCTACTCGTTGAGTTATTATGCCGGCAGTTCACTCGGTGGGGTGCTGCTCGGGTATGCGTGGGAGTTGGCAGGGTGGAATGGGACAGTACTAGCCGCTGCCACCCTATTGGTGGCAGCGGCCGTCGTCGTCATTATTACCCCCGCAGTTAGCAAATAGGGGTGACCTTCCGCCGCTGGAGCGGTAGTGCTGGGTACCCCTCTGTAAAAATTGCGGGGGCGAGTGGCAGGAGCTAGGCGAGTCCGCGCCGTTCCATTAACGCCGTCACCTGCGGATCACGGCCGCGGAATGCGCGGAATGACTCGCCCGGATCGCGGGAGTAGCCCCGGCTGAGAACCTCATCGGCCAGGTGCTGCCCGGCCTCGCGGTTCAGGCCCCCGTCACCATCACGGCTAGCTTCGCTGCGGAACCAGTTGGCGGTATCGGCATCGAGGACTTCTGCCCACACGTAGGAGTAGTAGCCGGCGTCATAGCCGCCGCCGAAGGTGTGGTTGAAGTAGGTGCTGCGGTAACGGGGTGGCACCACATTGGCACCCAGTGCCGCTAGTTGCTCGGCTTCGAACCGCTCGACTTCCTCCACCGAGGAGGGAACTTCGGTGGGCCGGAGTCGATGCCAGGCTTGGTCGAGTAGTGCGGCTGCCAGGTATTCGCTGGTGGCAAAACCTTCGCCGTACGCGCCCATCGAGGTGAGGGTGTCAACGTAGTCGGCAGGGATTTCTTCGCCGGTCTGGTAGTGGCGCGCATAGTTGCGCAGCACGATCGGGTTGGTCATCCACATCTCGTTCAGCTGGGATGGGTATTCCACGAAGTCCCGCGGCACGCTGGTGCCGGACTGGCTGGGCCAGCGCACCTGGGAGAGCAAACCGTGTAGGGCGTGCCCGAATTCGTGGAAGCACGTGCGCACATCATCCCAGGTCAGCAATGCCGGGGCGCCTTCGGCCGGCTTGGGGATATTGAGATCGTTCGTGACGATCGCGTGCTGGTTGAACAGTTCGGACTGGTCAGCCAGGCTCGCCATCCAGGCACCCCCGTGCTTACCTTCGCGCGTGAAATAGTCGGCGCTAAAGAGGCCGATACCCGCTCCAGCCTCGTTGAACACCTCCCACACTTGGGCATCGGGGGTGTGGCCGACGATATCCTCACGGCGGGTAAAGGACAGACCGTACAGTTTCTGGGCGGCAAAGAACACGCCCTTTTCGATAACGTTCTCCAGCAGCAGGTAGGGTTTGAGGGCAGCATCGGAGAGATTGAACTTTTCCTGCCGGAGCTTCTCCGAGTAGTAGGACCAATCGGAAATAGCAAAGGGGCGAGGGTCCTCGCGAGCCATGAGTTCGGCGAGCTCCGCCGACTCGGCCTTCGCGTTCCGCGCTGCCGGGGCCGCCATCGCCCTCAAACGCTCCATAATCGCAGCCGAGGTACCTGCCGCGGCATCTTCTGCCACATAGTCGGCGTGGTGGGCGTAGCCCAGCAGCTGGGCGCGTTCAGCTCGCACCCGGGCCAGGTCCAGCACTAGCTGGCGAGTATCGGCATCGCCACTCCAGTTGCGGGTAACAGAGGCTTCATACAGGCGGGCACGGGTGTCGGCGTCGCGAATATGGGCCGCGAGCGGCTGCTGGGTGGTGGACTGCAGATCAACGCGGTAACCATCGTTCTGACGCATCCCGGCAAGATCCTCCGCGCTCACCCCAGCCAGTGCTTCCGCGGAGAAGGTGGGGGCGTGGGCGTTAAGCGCCGCGACGACGCGTTTAGAAAAGGCAGCCTGCAAGCTGGCCTGCCGGGAGTTCAGTTCCCGGAGACGCTCCTGCTCAGCTTCACCCAGTCCGACGCCGGCGCGCCGGAAGCGCTTGAGGTAGGTTTCCAGCAGCCAGGCGGTGGACTCGTCCAGCTCGTCAGTGTCGATTGCCTGCAGGCGCTGGTAGATGCGGCCGTCCAGGTAGAACGTGTCGAAATGCTCGCTGAGCAGGGGCGCGAATTCTTCTTCGATTGCCTCTAATTCTGGGCCGCCGATTGAGCTGAGCTGAGACCAGAACACGGACAGGGTACGCGAAAGCGTGCGGCCAGCCTTTTCTAGCGGCACCAGCACCGTCTCTACGCTGGCGGGTCGGTCTTCGGTGGCGATGGCCTCCCATTCAGCGCGTTGCTCGGCCAAGCCTTTGCGTAGGGCCGGGGCCAGATGTTCCACCCTGATAGCGGTGAAATCAGGCATCTGATAGGGCAGCGTGGACTCGCTAAGGAGCGGGTTATGAGCAGAATTCGACATGCCCCCTATCGTGCCACGGCCAGGGGAGCGGCGGAAGAGTCGAGGCGCGGTGTTCGCTATGAGAGTGACACGACCTCGGCAATATTCGGGGGCGAGAAATTGGGGCCTTTGAGGATTTTCCCATCCTCCCTTTTAATCGGTTTCCCGTCGGCTCCGAGTTTGGTCATATTGGAGCGATGGATTTCGCTGATAACGTCATCGAGCGGGATATTGGCGAGGATGGCGAGCCCGTAGATCACGTAGGTGAGGTCACCGAGCGCATCCGCAGTGGCTATCAGATCGGCGTCAACCGGGATTTTCTCGACGTCGGATAACGCCTGCCGCACAGTCTCGGCAGCCTCAACCCCACGGCTTGCCTCCACCAGCTCACAAAACTCTTCGGCAATGAGGCGCAGACGCATGGCCATATCGGGATGATCCACGCGGGCTGGGCCCTGCCCGATCACCATGCCGTAGGTGCGGTGGAACTGAAGCACTTGCTCGGTCACGGTGCGTGGTGGGGCTGATGTGCCGGCTAGGAAGTCCGCTGCCTTCACCCCACCAATCCAGCCGTCTGCGAGGGCGGTACGGGTGGGGATAAGTCCGGGGATGACCGACCACATCGTGAAGCCGATACGCCGGGCGGTTGCCAGGGAGGCGGCATTGTCGGTGCGGATATGGATATGTACTTGGTCTAGGAGGTCGTGGGTGAAGGCGTAGTGGAGTACTGCCCGCCCAGCTTCAGTAATATAGCCCTGGCCACGCGCCTGCGGGGCCGCCCAGTAGCCGAGCTCAGCACGGTTCTGCACGCGATTCATAAGGCTGACATTCCCCACCAGCTCGCCTGCCTGCGTATAGAGGAGGTAGGTGCACAGACGCTCTTCTATTCGGTCGATGAGGTAGGAGGAAATAAACCAGATCGCGTCATTTTCCGTGTAGGGCTGGGGCAGCGTTAAATACCGCTCGAATGTAGGGTCATTCAGAGTGGTACACAGGGCCTCAACATCACCCACGGTGGGCGTTTTCAACACCAGTCGCTCGGTGGTGATAGTGCGGGGAAAAGTAGGGGCGGGGGACGTCGTCATTGGTACACCTTACCAACACTGACATCCCCCGCGCTCAGCGGAGAATCCTGTGGAGCGCTGTCTACTTATGCAGCGATCTCTACGATTTCCACGCCCTCGAGCGTATCCCAGGCGATACCCCAGGGCTCGCGCCATCCGCGGATGGCATCTTCGATAGCTTCCGGAGCGATGGCGCAGGCGCTGCGCCCGGTTTTGTGGTCGAAAATATTGAGTTGCTTCATCTTCATTCCTTCACTTCATCGGCACACCACCGTGGTGTGCAGGCACCGGTACCGTCTGTTTGTGACGGGGCAGCCGGTGAGCCAGTTGCCTAAGCTCTCCACCAAGGCTCCAAGGCAACCTAGCAATAATAGCGTAGTGGCGGCGTGTACGCAAAAGGTGTTGTGCCGTATGGAGAGCTCCGCTACCCGCTCAACGCAAGCGACGTCGCTACCGGCTGGATCAAAACATGCATCAAACCTGGCTACAGCCGCGCTGATTGAGTTGCCAACGGTGGAGGTCTCGTATTCACAGGCGACGGATACGTCCACGCGGAAGGGCGCAGGAGGTGGCACCGAGGAAAGCTGTAATCAATGTTAGGTACGCGAACGTCGTCGCTCCGACACCGCCAGTCAAGGCTAGGAGGAACGTGCAGATGGCTACGCCTAATGCACTGCCCAATTGAGTTGCTACTCGGCTGAATGCGGAAGCGTGCACGATATATTCGGCAGGCATCTGGTGGTAAAGGGCTGACATGGTCACCATGGTGAGAGCGCCGATACCTCCACCACGCACAATGAGTCCGGCGGCATCAACGAATAGCCACGTCGCCGTATGGGGGATAGGTAAGGCGAAGGGGAGGGTACCGATGATCGTACAGGTGATGAATAGATAAACTGTCGCGCGAGTACCCAACCGGATGACAAGCCCGTTCGCTAGGCTTCGACTGATATAGGCGCCAACGCCCAGCAGAGCTAGCAACAATCCACTGTGGAGCGGGGAGTATCCCACAACAGTTTGATAAAAGAGGGGAACGAGGAATAATCCGCCGTAGAAAACAATGCTCGCTAGGGTCAAACTGAGCCAGGCGCTGACGAATGTGCGGTAGGAAAAGACCACCGTATCGATGAGTGGGACGCGAGTGCGCTCGGCCCAGAACCAATATCCACCTACAAGAATGACAGCGATAGCCATCAGGGTAAAGGGGAGCAGGCCGTTGCCGGTGTTCTCCGATGTCGTGAGCGCGTAGACACTCAAGATCAAGCCGGGTGCCAGGAGCATAAAACCAGTGAGATCCAAGCGGACGCGGCGATCATTTGGGTGTGCACGGCGCAAGATGCGCGTGGCGAGGACGAACGCAATAGTGCCAATGGGTGCGTTGATGAGAAAAATGGATTGCCACCCGAAGGTTTGGAGTAATAGTCCGCCTAGGAGCGGACCGAGGACCGGCGCGATGACCGCCGGTAAGCCAACCGCCGTCATGGCACGGGTGGCCTGTTCCTTTCCCGCGCTGGTAATCAAAATCGTCTGCATTACCGGCATGGATAGCCCCGCGGCAGCCCCCTGGAGGATTCGGAACCCGATGAGCGTTTCAATATTCCAGGCGAGTGCGCACAGTATCGAAGCGACGGTAAAAACGATGATTGCCGCCTTCCATATGGCCGTGGCGCCGAATTTTTGGGTGAGATACCCGGTGAGAGTGATAGCTACTGTCGAGGCTAATGCATAGCCGGTAATCACCCACTGGGTCAGGCTGACGGTGGTGTGGAAGATACTGGTGAGGGGGCGGATAGCAACATTAATAACGCTTGCATCTAATAGTGGCAGCAGCGCGCCGAAAACTAATGCGATAACCACCTTACGTGTGGAAGCAGTTAATGGGGAATCGGATATCATCTGCCTAGCCTTTCTCAGCGACTTTGCTCGGATGGTGGTCGTCCGAGGCATGACTTATGCGTTTTTGGGCGCAGTAGATCGACCGTGGGGCCATAAGCCCAACGAGTCGTTTTTATTGCTATGCGGCGGGGATTTAGTTGGAGAAGGGACCGTCTGTTGTGAGCGCGGTGAATATTGTCGCGAAAATTGCAGTCTGCTCGGCGGGCCAGTCGGCTAGGAATTCGTTAATAAGAGCGGTGAGGCGCTGACGCATGACCGTTACCGCAGCTTCGCCAGCATCCGTTAGTGTTAATGCGGTCCAACGTCGGTCCCGCGGATCTGGGGTGCGAGTAAGCAATCCGGTATGCTCCAGCGTGGTTGCGTGCCGAGACACCACAGAGCGATCCAAGCCAATAAACATCGCTAGTTCAGCTGCCGTCGATGGCCCGGAGCGTTCCAGCCCGGATAATACGGGGTAGGTAGCTTCGCTGACGCCGTCTGCCACGCCGTCGGTTAAGCGTGTGTAGAGCCGCTGACGTACATCTCGCCGCAAGAGCTTGCCGAGAGCAACCGCAACATCATCTCCTGGGGAACTCATGCCATAACAATACGTGCAGTATGCACGCGTGTCAAAAGCACGCCTAGGTTTTTGGTGAACTAGCGCGCGTAATCAGCCGGTACGAACGTAAGGCCACCACGTCACGAACGCGTTGGTGCGGATGGGGTCGCGGTCGCAGTGACCCACAACTAGCCGCGCCTATCTCTCCTACGTGTGCGCAGCGTGACATGAGGTAGCGTGACTAGCCTCAGCACTCCTGCAGCAAGTCCAGTAGTACGCGGCACCCAAAGTGCAGAGCAGAAATCGGGACCCGCTCATCCACGCCGTGGAACATGGCGGGGAAGTCGAGGTCGGCCGGCAGCTGCAGGGGAGTGAAACCATACCCGCGGATCCCGAGCAGTGACAGGGATTTATTGTCAGTTCCGGCGGAGAGCATATACGGCAGGACGGTCGCCTCCGGATCGTGGCGCGTGATCATATCCACCATCGTGTCCACGAAGGTCCCCTTGAATGGAACTTCGAGTCCAATATCTTGAATCTGCGGTTCAATATGCACGTCCGGCCCGGCCAGGTTTTTCAGCGTCGTCATCATATCTTCCTCCGTGCCGGGGATCGGGCGGACGTCGATGGTTCCGCGCGCCTCGGTGGGGATGACATTCGCTTTATATCCGCTCTGCAACAGCGTCGGATTAGCGCCGGTGCGCAAGGTGGCCCCCACAAAGGTTTTAGCGGGTCCGAGCGCGTCAATGAGTGGCCAGATCGTGCTTTCGTCCTCTTCGCTCCACTCCAGCCCAGTCAGCTCGGCCACCCCGTTGAGCAGCTGCCGCACGGTATCGGTGATGTGTAGCGGCCAGGCGTGCTGGCCGATCCGGTAGACCGCTCCGGCCAGATTGGTGACCGCGTTGTCCTCGTTGATCTGGGACCCATGCCCGGCGCGCCCGTGGGCCACCAGATTCAGCCATTGCAGGCCTTTTTCTGCGGTTTGGAGCAGGTAGACGCGTTTGCCCGCCACCATGGTGGAGTAACCGCCCACCTCACCGATCGCTTCGGTAGCGCCGTCGAAAATCTCGGGATGGTGATCAACGATCCAGTGGGCCCCGTAGCGGGAGCCGGCTTCTTCATCGGCAAAGAAAGCGAGGACGACGTCGCGGGCCGGCTGGGTGCCGGCCCGTTTCATATGACGCACGACGGCGAGCATCATGGCGACCATATTCTTCATGTCAACGGCACCTCGACCCCAAATGAGATCATCGCGCACCTCCGCCGCGAACGGATCGACGCTCCAGTGTTCGGCCGCTGCCGGTACCACGTCAGTGTGGCCGTGGAGCACGAGCGCCGGGCGGGTGGAGTCCCGACCTTCGAGTCGCGCAAAGACGCTGGTGCGCCCGCGGCTGGATTCGTAGATCGTCGTCTCCAATCCGACGTCCTCGAGCAGTTCGGCAACATACTCAGCGGCGGGCCGCTCGACGATACCGCTATTGTCCCCATAATTTGAGGTATCGATCTGGATGAGGCGCCGGCAGATCTCAATGACTTCATCCTCGGGGCGAGGAATCGGGGTGTGCTCCATTGTTCTAGCGTAGCCGCCGGGCCGTGGTGGTAGGTGTCACGCGGGCAGAATTTCGCGGATGTGTCTCCGGCGTGCTAGATTCGTAGTCGCTGCTACAGCAACCTGCGCGGGTGGCGGAATAGGCAGACGCGCTAGCTTGAGGTGCTAGTCCTCGTATAGAGGGTGGGGGTTCAAGTCCCCCTCCGCGCACAGTGTCCCAAGGCATCGGTTAGATGGCTTGGGACTTTTGCTGTAGCGGTTGCTAACCGCATTCTGGCTGGCTCGTATCCTCGCTAATACCATCGCTTGCTAAGTTCCGCCCGTCCGTAACCTTCTGGTTACCTTGTGGCTCACCGCAGGTCATTTTGCTCTGTTGGGATCATCTCTGGCAGGGAGATAGCTCCCTGCGTGACACGCCGATCCATGGGGCAAAGGGAGATGGAATGAAACGATCCACACTCGGGTATCAGCTACTGGCCGGTGCCGGAGCACTATGTATGGGGGTGGGAGCGTTCCTCGCCCCGTCCATGGCATTACCCCGCCAGGGAGTGCCACATGATCATTTCTATTCTTACTTTATGGCGGCCGATGACATCACCCTGATGGAGCCGGCCAGCAATGCCCCGGCCGGATGCCATCAGCGCGACGGTCATGTCCCGCAGCCTGCTGAATGTGCTCAATTCGGGTCGGTTGGGCAAGAACGCAGCAGTGAGAAAGCCAAGAACGTCATCCTTATCGTTGGCGATGGCCTGGCCCAGCAAGAACTCACTGCTGCTCGCAACTATCTCTATGGGGCGGCCGGGCGGATGCCGGGCTTGGACGAACTGCGCGCCACCGGAGCAATTACCACCCACGCGCTGGGCCCAGATGGCACCGTCGAGTACGTCAGTGACGCCGCAGCAGCCGGGACAGCCCTCTTGAGCGGCACCAAAACACGCAACGGTAGCAGCGGCGTGGATGCGGCTGGGAAGCCGGTTATGACCCTGCTAGAAAAAGCCAAGCAAGCCGGTAAACGCACCGGTGCAGTCACCACCGGCCCGGTGGCCGGTTCCTTCACAGCGGCCCAAGGAGCACACGTACCCAGCGTGACCTGCACTGGCCCCGACGCAGCCGCTACTGCAGCCTGCCAAGCCCTCGACCGCGCCCGCGGGGGAGCGGGCAGTATTGCCGAACAGCTCATCGACTTGCGCCCGGACGTTATGTTCGGGGGAGGTGCCGAGGTCTTCGACCAACGCGCAGCCTACACAGGTAAGGGCACGCACCCGTTCGTGCCGACCAATACCGACTGGAAGAGTGGCATCAGTCTAAAAGATAACGCCATCCACAACGGATTTAGCGTCGTCGGGACGAAAGACGAGCTCGCGGGGCTCACCGCAGCCAACCAAGACACTCCGGTGCTGGGACTATTTGCACCAGACCAGCTCGCCGCCCAATTCGAACCTAGCCGGCCGACCCTGGGCGGTGCCAAGGAGCAGCCCCAGCAATGCCAGCAACATGACCGTGGGGCACAGCCGTCGCTAGCGGAGATGACAACCAAAGCCATCGAGCTTTTGGGGCAGACAGAGGACGGTTTCTTCCTCCAGGTTGAGAGCGCAGGCATCGCGGACCGCGCTGCAGCCGCCGATGCCTGCGGCACAGTGGGGGAGGTTGCGCAACTCGACGACGCCGTCAAAGCCGCGCTCGACTACGCGCGTACAGACGGCAACACCCTCGTCGTCGTGACTGGAACCCACGCGCACGCTGGCTTGATCATGTATGACGAAACCGACTCCGTATCACCCACGTCCCGCCTGAAAACCGCTGACGGATCGGCGACGGTCGTGGGATGGGGAACGATCCCAGCAGACAAAATCGAGCAGGAAGGGAGCGTGCAGAACGCGACCGGATCGCAAGTTCGGGTAGCCGCCGACGGGCCAGGTATGGAGAACTTCATTGGGCAGCTGGATAACACCGACGTCTTCGTAGCGATTGCGAACGCCCTCGACATTAACGACCTGCCCGCAGTTGCACCCACCGCGACGGTACCGGCTACCGCCCAGGGACAACCGCTGCCACAACCCCAGCAGTCGGCCCAGAAAACCCTGGAAACCTGCTACCAGTCTGGGAATACCGACGCCGTGCCGGGACCGGGCGACTGTGCCCAGTATGGGACCGCCGGGCAGGGGCTCGACGCCACCAAGGCGAAGAACGTCATTCTCTTTATCGGTGACGGAACCGGGGATTCCGAACTCACCTCGGCGCGCAACTACCTGGTGGGCGCGAGCGGCCGCCTGCCTGGAGTGGATAGCCTGCCATACACCGGTTTCTACACGACGTATGCACTGAACCCGACCCGCGGTGGCCCCGACTACGTTACCGACTCTGCGGCCTCCGCGACCGGCTGGGCCGCGGGCACAAAAACCTACAACGGTGGGTTGAGTATCACCATGGACGGCACGCCGGTCCCGCACCTGATTGAGCTGGCGAAAGCCCGCGGGTTAAAAACCGGGAATGTGACGACGTCGGAGATCCAAGACGCCACCCCGGCCGCTATCGGTTCCCACTCCCTGCATCGCAAATGCTACGGCCCGGAAGAGGCCGAGAACGAGAAGTGCGCGGGCGACAAATACACCAGCCAATACCGTGAAAACGGTGGATTGGGCTCGATTTCGGAGCAGCTGATCGATACCCGCGCCGATGTCACCATGGGGGGCGGCGCCAAGGCGATGGGCCAGAAAGTGCAGATCGACGGTAGCTGGGCAGGCCACACCTGGACGAAGGATAAGAGCGTGGTCGATAATGCGGTGGATCAGGGCTACCAGCTCGTCACCGACCTCGATTCTCTCAACAAGGTGACCGTAGCGGATCAAGACAAACCCGTGCTGGGCCTCTTCGCGGATAAGAATATGCCGCGACTCTACGAACAAACTATTCCCACCCTTGACGGTGCCACACTTGACCCGACCCAGTGTCGACCCAACCCGGAGCGGCCAGACACCACCCCCACACTCGCCCAGATGACAGCAAAGTCCCTGGAACTGCTCGACAATGAGGCCGGCTTCTTCCTGCAGGTGGAGTCCGCGTCCATTGATAAAGCTGACCATGACGCCGATATTTGCGGGCAAGTAGGCGAGGCAGCCCAATTCGACGCCGCCATCCGGGTGGCCCGCAACTGGGTGGCACAGACGGGGGAGCCCACCCTCATCATCATCACGGCGGACCACGCCCACACCTCGCAGATCACCCCAAACGGTGCCGTCACCGCAGGCCGGACCACCAAGCTCACCACCGCCGACGATGCAGCGATGACGGTCAACTATGCGACCGCTAAAACCAACTCCGATGACGATGCCATCGGTGGTCAAACCCATACTGGGGCGCAATTGCGGGTGGCAGCCGAAGGGCCGGGGGCGGCCAATGTGGTCGGCCATATTGATCAGACCGACATTCACTACGTGATCGCCAATGCTCTCGACCTCTATCGGGACAACCCCAAAATCGACCTCACTGCGCAGCTAGGCAAAGGGGCTGCACTCTCAACCCACACCAAACTCGCCATCGGCATCGCCCTCGGTATCGGGATCCTCCTCGTGGCAGTGGCCGCGTGGATAGCATCGCGTAAACGGCAGCCGCAGGTTGACCCAGATATACCGTAGGAGCCAGGCCGGCTCGGTGGGCGTTTGCGCCACCGAGC
>JAEWHO010000103.1 GCA_023387755.1 Actinomycetes bacterium
CCAGCCCGGTTGTGTGGTATTCGGGGGGGGGGGTGCCAGGGCCACCGCCCCCCGCCTACGCATATAGCTGGTTAGGCCTGTTCCACCTGCTCCCGCGCGGCCACGAAGGCGTCCACGCAGGCGCGGATATCGTCTTCGCTGTGCCCGGCCGAGAGCTGCACCCGAATGCGGGCGAGTCCGCGCGGGACTACCGGGAAGGAGAAGGCGATAACGTAGACGCCGCGTTCCAGCATGGCATCGGCGATGCGGGTGGCTTTAACGGCACCGTCGTCGCCGGGGAACATAACCGCGATAATCGGATGCTCACCGGGGAGGAGGTCAAATCCTGCCTCCTCCATAAGCCCGCGGAAGAGGGCGGCGTTCGTACGCAGGCGGGCGCGCGCGTCGTTAGCCTCGGCTGCCAAGGCGAGGGCCTGCCGGGAGCCGGCCACTACGGCGGGGGCGACGGCATTGGAGAACAGATACGGGCGGGCGCGCTGGCGCAACAGGTCAACGACTTCCTGCGGCCCACATACGAACCCGCCCGAGGCGCCCCCGAGGGCTTTGCCGAGGGTAGAGGTAATAATGTCGATTCGGTCCATGACGCCGTGCAGTTCCGGCGTGCCGCGCCCGCCGTCGCCGATGAAACCGGTGGCGTGGGAGTCATCGACGATCACGATGGCTCCGTATTCGTCGGCGAGGTCGCAGATTTCGGGCAGCGGTGCAATTGCGCCGTCCATGGAGAACACGCCGTCGGTGACGATCCCGATGCGACGTGCCCCGCTGGCCTGGGCTTTGTCCAGACACGCCCGCAGTTCATCCATGTCGGCATTCGCGTACCGTAGGCGTTGGGCTTTGCTTAGGCGGATCCCGTCGATGAGGGAGGCGTGGTTGAGGGCGTCGGAGATAATGGCGTCCTCGGCGGTGAAGAACACTTCAAAGAGACCGCCGTTCGCATCAAAACAGGAGGAGAAGAGGATCGCGTCGTCCTTGCCGAGGAATTCTGCGATCTCCTGTTCGAGCTGGCGGTGCGGGGTTTGGGTGCCGCAAATGAACCGCACCGACGCCATCCCGAACCCCCATTCGCTGAGGGCCTCGCGGGCGGCTTCGGTGATACTTGGATCGTCGGCCAAACCGAGGTAGTTATTGGCGCAAAAGTTCAACGACTGCCCCGCCGGAGTGGCAATATGGGCGCGCTGAGCGGTGGTGAGTTCACGTTCGCGTTTGTAGAGCCCGGCGGCGTCAATGTCGCTCAGTTCAGCGGCAATCGACGCGCGGAATTCTTCACTTGCAGGGCGGCTCATATATCTCCTTATATTGTGTGAGCGGCGTTCATTTCGCCGCCGATATTTCGCCAGTGCCGCGATACCCTTACCGTGGGTACCGCGCTGCGTTTCTTACGACCAGTCCATAATTACTTTGCCGCAGGTGCCGGATCGGGCCGCATCGAAGGCCTGTTCCCAATCCTCGGCGGCAAAACGGTGAGTGATGACGCCCCGGATCGCCTCCCGGAACTGTTCGGAGGATTCCAGAGTGAAGGTCATGTGGTACCAGGTGTCGAACATTTCCCGGCCGTACACACCCTTGATCGTGAACATGTGGGTGATGAGTTTGCCCCAATCCACCGGGAATGGGTCTTTGGGCAGCCCGAGCATCGCAATATGCGCGCCGTGAGTGCAGTTGTCGAGGATATCGCGCATGGCGGAGGGCTGGCCGCTCATTTCCATAGCGACGTCGAACCCTTCGGCCATCTTCAGTTCCCGCTGCACATCCCGCAGATCGGTTTCGGCCACATTCACTGCCACGGTGGCTCCGGCTTTGCGGGCCAGTTCCAGCCGGTATTCGGATACATCGGTGACGACGACGTTGCGCGCCCCTGCGTGGCGCGCGATCGCGGCCGCCATCACGCCAATCGGCCCAGCGCCGGTAATCAGCACATCTTCGCCCACCATTGGGGCCTGTAGGGCGGTGTGGAAGGCGTTCCCGAGGGGGTCAAAGATGGCTCCGAGGTCGGGGTCGATCAGGTCGGGTTGTGCCCAAACGTTGGCGGCGGGGACGACCACATAGTCAGCAAATGCGCCGTCGCGATTCACCCCAATCCCTGCCGAGCGGATACACATATGGCGGCGGCCCGCCCGGCAGTTACGGCATCGTCCGCACACGACGTGCCCCTCAACGGAGACGCGCATACCTTCACGCAGATCGTATTTTTCGTCGCCGGTGCTCACCCCCGGGCCGATCTCCACGATCTCGCCATAGAATTCGTGCCCGATCGTCAGCGGTGGACGCAGAGTGGAGGCGGCCCAGTCATCCCATGCATGGATATGCAGATCAGTTCCGCACAGGCCCGCGCGCAGCACGCGGATTTTCACCTCGCCAAATCCGGTGGCGGGTTCGGGAATGTCATCTAGAACCAGGCCAGCAGCTGCTTCCGGTTTTCGCAGTGCGCGCATTGCTCTCCTCATTGAATCGCTACGCCCCTGGCATAGCTGCGGCTATCAACCTCTCTATTGTGCCACCGCTCACCAAGGTGCGGGATTAAATCCACCCGCGCCGCATGGCCTCCACGGCCATCTGGAACCGGGAAACGGCGCCGGTGCGGTCATAGAGTTTCGTGAGCAGACGCCGCACGGTACGCACGGAGATACCGAGCTGGTGGGCGAGGGTTTCGTCCTTGGCACCGTTGGCCAGACCCCGTAGAATCTCCAGTTCCTGATGTGGTAACGGAGTGTGCAGTGCGGCGTCGCTGACTGGTTCGGATTGTTCCCACAGGCTCTCAAAGAGAGAGTTCAGTGCCGTGACGACGCCAGGGACCCGAAGAACGACGGCGCCGGCCGCTGGGTCAACTGCGTTAGCAGCGACGACAGCGACCGACTTGTCCACGATCACCATGCGCACAGGAAGGAACGGCAAGGTCCGCAGTTCAGCACCGATGCCAGCGAACCAGTCAAGGTATTCCATGGACTGAGCGTCTTGGCGGACGAAGTCAGTGTAGATGGACCGGACGCGCACGCCGCGTTCAATTAATGCTTCATCGCCGCGTTTTGCCCCCTCAAGCATCTGTGTACTGAGGGCGTTCGTGACTAGTGATGCCGTTTCATGCTTCGCCGAAGCGATGAGCTCATTAATGCGCATTGAAACCTGCGCACCGGCCGAAAGTAACTCGGCGGATTGCAGGTCGCGCTGGAGTCGGTAGGTTAGGTATTCATCTGTGAACCGAGAAACCTCATCCTGCACTCGAGTGTGGTTGCGGCGTTGTTCAGCTAGATTCTCTTCTCGCTTCCGCACCAGGGCAGCAATGGAAACTGTCGGGCTGACAGCGCGCCAGCCACACGCAGTATTGGCCGCGGGGACGACCATACCAAGATCTCGTAAACATGCCATGACCGCGGGGTCCAATGGGTCCGGCAAGGGGTCGTCCATGAGTAAAGCGCGGTAGATTGTCCATTGCTCGGACGTTACCCCTAGTGATTCCAGCATGAAATCAGCGCCTCCTCCTTACGAGCCTGGTCGTAGTGTGGTCATTTGCTGCCATGGCAGTAAATGACTGGCGGCAGCCCTTTGTGATTAACTAATTGTGCACCACAATGTCAAGTACAACGTTACCGAAGCCGAGGAGAATGTCATGTCGACCGTACGTCGCATTGTTGCCGCCATTTCCATCAGCGCGTTCGCCGGTGCTCTCATGATCGCCCCGGCTTCCGCTGTCACAGAGAACGACACCCAGTGCGTTGACTGCTGGAATTTCACTGTGAAGTAACTAGCGCGGAGTACTGCGATCGCGTTGAGGTGGCCTGAACTCGCTGAGGGGTAGAGTTTGGGATAGGTCCTGGATTTGCCTTAATGTGTTCCTCTCCGATCCGCGTGGGGTTGGCTCCCTGGTTCTTAAACCAGGGGGCCAACTTTTTTATCTCCCGGTTTGGTGACGGTCTTCATCTGCGCGCATACACGCTTCTGTCGCCTATGGAGGAGTGGAGAGGTTGATCCCTGAAATTGAGTTAGCTAGTGCCGCCGGCTGCCGAGTCGGCGAGCGCATGTGGGCAATGGACACGATTGCATGGGAGAAACTTTCTGCCAAAAATGTGTAAGCGACCGCAGTGTATGAACCAGTCAATATCGCGGAAGGATCTGGTGTGTAAGGGCGCACGCGTTGTATTCTGCGAATTAATCGTCGTCGCCAATGCGGTATCCATTTTCGGTCACTTGTTGTCATGGCACTTTCTGACTCTTCCCACTAAGCGGGAGGGGTGTCACTATGGGAATCCAACAACGCCAGTTGTTATTTTCCCATTAGTGAGGAGACACCATGCGGAAGTCATTAGCCGCCTTCAGTGCGGCGGCCGCAGTTGCCGCCCTATGTGTTACACCCGGAGCCATGGGGGCTTCGGTGCCCGCCAGCAATAAGAGCGCCACGATCAATGCCGAGGGCCTCGAAAAGACCGACAATAATCGATTCATCGTCGGTTATGAAGAACTAGCTACTACCGCCTCTGCAGATGCTAAGTCGGACCGTGCTGACATTGCCTCTAAGCACGGCGTAGAGATCAAGGCTGAACGCCAGATGTCCACCGGCAGCGCTGTCATTCAGCTCGACGAAGGTCTAGATAAAGCAGAAGCCGAAGCTTTCCTGAAGGATCTCGCATCCCAGCCGGGCGTTGCTTATGTGGAGCCCGATCTGAAGATGTACCCCACCTGGACGCCCTCTGATGAGCACTTCCAGAAGCAGTGGCATTACCAGGACAGCGCAGCAGGCATTAGCGCACCTAAGGCCTGGGACACCACCAAGGGTAAGGGGGCTACCGTTGCAGTGCTCGATACCGGTATTACTCCGCACCCTGATCTAAACGCAAATGTCGTCGGCGGTTATGACTTCATTTCTGACGGCAAGGCGGCCGGTGATGGTAATGGCCGCGATGACGACGCCCTGGACAACGGCGACTGGATTGAGGCCGGAGCTTGCGGCAATAGGACCTTCCAGAAGTCGTCCTGGCACGGTACTCACGTAGCCGGCACCATTGCTGCCTCTGCCAATGACGGCGGCGTTGTCGGCGTCGCTCCCGAAGCTCAGATTGTTCCCGTCCGCGTGCTGGGTAAGTGTGGTGGCTACACCTCTGACATTACCGACGCGATCGTGTGGGCCTCCGGAGGCGATATCAACGGTGTGCCGAAGAACGAGCATAAAGCTGACATCATCAACATGTCCCTTGGTGGCCGCTCGAATACGTGCCCCGCTTCCTACCAGCGCGCAATCGATACCGCTGTCAGCAATGGCACCACGGTGGTCGTTGCGGCTGGTAACGAAGGCATGAATGCGGCGAACGCCACCCCCGCCAATTGCAATAATGTCGTAACGGTTGGTGCTACCGACAAGGACGGCAACCAGTCGTACTTCTCCAACTTCGGGCGTGCGGTTGACGTTTCTGCCCCCGGTGGTGACACCCGCACCGATGGTGGCGGCATTCTGTCCACCGTTAACACCGGCGAAACCACACCTGGACAAGCCGGATACGCCTACTACCAGGGCACCTCGATGGCTACTCCCCACGTAGCCGGTATTGCTGCTCTTGTGAAGTCAGCTAACCCGAAGCTGTCCGCGCAGGAAGTTGCGGACGTTTTGACCAAGAGCGTCAAGAAGATGCCGGGTCGCTGCTGGGGCGGCGCCTGTGGCTCTGGCCTGATCGATGCGAGCATTGCGGTCAGCAATGCCGGCGGCGGTAACGGCGGCGGCGATGACAACGGCGGCGGCGATGACAACGGCGGCGGCAACGACAACGGCGGCGGCAACTGGTGGGACTGGGACTGGTGGTCCTGGTGGGGCTAAGTCTCCGCTAGTAGCTTCCTGAAAAATCATGGGGCCCGGGATACTATCCCGGGCCCCACTGCTATGCGTCGTCGTCGGATCGTTAAGTGAAGCGGGGAGAGCTACAGCTTCGACAGATCCACCGAGAGAGTGCCGTCTGAATTCAGTGTGACGGGAAAACGCTGTTCGCGCACATACCCGCTCGTATCATCCGGTTCCCAGGTATCCTCTTCGGAGAAACGCCACTTGTAGTCGATCTTCATATCGCCGCCGCTGAACTCGACGAAGGCGTGCGGCAACGTGCCAGGAGTATCCGCCGGTTCGGTAACGAACGTGTAGCTCGGCTCAGATTTCCATGTACGGGTGATACCGGTGACCGCATAGGATGGCTCATACATCTCAAAACCGCTGGAGCAACCTGCTGGCTTAAAGGTGTTTGCAGTCATACACTGGCTCACCTTCGCTTTCACCTGGTCAATGGCAGCCGAGCCGGCGGCGTCCGACCACTGCGGCGTAAAAGCGAGTTCCGGCAGCGTCTCCAGATCGGCGCCGTTGTAATTCCCGGGAGTTGCCGTCAGGCTCTGGTCTCCACCAAAATCGACGTACTCCATAGATGCTGGCGCCGCGAAAGTGTAGGTGCCGGGCAAGACGTAGAGTAGACGATCCGCGCTGGCGGCGTCGTTCTTGGAATCTTTCTTTCCTTCACCCGACGGTTTGGCCGGGTCAACACTCGCAAATGCGGACGTATCCACCTCGACGCCGTTCACGGTCGTGGTCTTCCCGACGGCGGGCCCTAGCCTAATCGCCTGGGCGGGGCCATCATCGACCCGCCAACGGTTGAACAAAAGCGCCTGGCTGCCGGCCTTGCGCAGGGTAAAGGTGACGGTATCAGACTTTCCGCTTACCGTAATGGCCGCATCCACGGTGGCGGTATCGCCGGTGATGTTCGTATTCGTGATCCTGCAGGCAGAGGGGCGGTCACTTGCGGCCGCATACACCTCATCGCTCATCAAGATTCGCTGCGCATCAATCACATTGGGGTAGTAGATCTCATTCGCCTCGCTGGCTTTGCCGTCAACAAGCGCGCGGCAATACTTCTCCACCACGCGGCTGGGAGAGTAGGTGGTGTTCGCGAGGTGGGAATGGACCATAACCCCGGCAATCGTGCCCCCAATTAGGATAACAACGCCGGCCGTAGCCCCAATGATTCCCAGCCGACGGCGCAGCGACTTCGGCTCGTCGTCAACCGGTTCCGATTCGCTTGTAGGCATTCCGAAACCGCTCCCGTAAACGGGCTGCTCGTACTGCGGCTGGCCGTAGGCGGCACCATTGGTGCTGGCGGGCGAATAGCTGCCGGGCTGCTGAGGCTCCCACGACTGCGGCGTAATCGTCGGGACGACCGTAGTGGGATGGACCTCGGCAGCCGTGGGATCGAGCTGAAGGGTCGGCTCAGTTACACCTTCCGATACTGGCTCGGTTGCCGATTCTGAGAAATCCAATTCCTCGGTTAGTGCACTCGTTGACGGCTCCGGTAGCTCCTCCGCTGGCGTGGGGTTCTCCGGTAGGTCCTCCCCAAGTGCTACTGCGGCAGGGATCTGCTCTGTGTACGAGGCCGCCTCCGGCTCGGCCGCAACCGCCGGTTCATGGTCAACGACAGCTTGCGGCTCCGCAGCGGGGATTTCCTGCGTGTGCGCAGTCGGCTCGGCCGGTACCGGTTCAGCAGGTGCCTGTGTCTCGCCAACCGGTGCCGGCTCGTACTGTTCCGTCAGCTGGGGTTCAAGCTGATACTCCTCCGCCGGTTGGGGTTCAGGCTGATACTCCTCCGCCGACTGCGGCTGAGGTTGTGGCGATGCCGTCTGATACTGCGGCCACAGGGGTTGCTCGGAAGCAGACTCTGCACCGGTCGAGGGGTCCGCATTTTCGGACTGGCCCTTTTTCCGTTGAGGGGAATAATCCGGATAAAGATTCATAGACATGATTGACTCCAGTGTGATCGTGTCACCTGCTTTCATCATACGGGCGGCTACCGAGCATTAACAGAAAAATCTGCCACCCGCCACTGTGAGCAATACTGACCAGAATCCCTATTCCAACGACGGCGCGAATCTCTCCGCCACGGCTTTCAGTTGGCGTTAAATTTGCCATTATGTGCACCGGGCTCGCATTAACCCAAAACGGAACGTTCTATTTCGGCCGCAACCTCGACCTCGACTGCTCCTTCGGAGAAGAGATCGCCGTCGCCGGCACCCACTACCCGTGGACTTTTACGGACGGCCTGCCGCCAGCACATCCCACCGCTCTTGTGGGGATGGCGCGCGTCGTCGGGAATGTACCGCTCTATGCGGCGGCCGTACCGGTCGGCGTAGCGACCAAAGAACCATGACCCTACGGGACGCATGACGAAGGTCAGTGCGAAGATAGCGTAGGCGTAAAGCGTACTTTTCTTCTCTGCCGTCCCGAAGAAGCTGGGTTCGAAGTATTTGAGAAATACCGTGTAGACGTAGGCGTCGTACCACTCCACGAGGTTGCCCAGGGACCCCTTGAGAGTATTGGCAACGGCGCGTGCTTGCGAGGACTGCTTATTGATGATTCCGCTGTGCGGCGCGGATGACATGATGTCTCCTCAGTGACGGCGCGGTCGGCGGGAGCATCGATCCGCGGCACTGCCCATCTTTTGCCTAGCAATTAAAACCAACAGATGATGGCCTGCAAGCTGGGTAACGCAAGGTGTGCTGGGTTGCACAATAGTGCGAGAGTAGATGATTGGCCACGTGAAAAACAGAGGTGGGGGGTTGAGTCTCTCCTGCCGCCGGAGGTCACCCTTGGATGATCAGGCACGTGAAGGCTTCACAACTGTTGGTTAGCGCAGCAGCATGGTGCGGAAGCGGAGAACTGCCCCGGTCAGCCCGATGGCGATCATGGCGAGGAAGTAGGTGATATGCCCGACTGCACTCCACTCGAATACCCCCACCGATAACTGCCGCATGAGGTCCACCGCATGCCACAGGGGCAGAGCCTGTACGATCCACTGGGCGGCTTGCGGGTAGACCTCGATGGGGTAGAAGGTGCCAGAAAACAGCAGCATGGGTAGCAAGATTAGGCCGACGATATCCATCTGCTGGAAGGTGCGCAGGCAGGCGGTAATGAACATGCCGAGGGTGGCAAAGCCCGCGGCCACCAGCAGCGATACCGGGATCAAGAGGAGAGGCCACAGGCCGTGGAAAATCCCCAGGCCATAGGTGAGGGCCATAAATCCGACGGCGTAAATAGCCCCGCGCAGCAGGGAGATGATGAGTTCGCCTAGAACGATATCTGCTGGTCCCAAACTGGTGGAGATCATCGTTTGGTAGAGACGGGAGAACTTGATCTTAAAAAACACGTTCCAGGTGGCGTCCATAATCGCGCCGTTCATGGCGCTGGTGGCCAGTAGTGCCGGTGCGATGTAGGCCAGATAGTCCATGGCTTGACCGCCCGGCCCGGTTACGGTTCCTACCAGCCCGCCGAGGCCATACCCCATGGCCAGCAGGTAGAAGATCGGTTCCAGGAATCCACCGAGGACCACGGCGAGATTCTGCCGCCAGGTGACGATCCAGCCACGCTGCGCGACCGCTCGGATATTGCCGGAGTAGAGCGCGCCTAGCCGCCCTTTATGCCGGGGGACTGGCGCCAGTGCCTCTGCCCGGCTCCTCTCATCTGGCGAGGAAGCTTCATGCTGGGGCGTTGTCATTGGCGCAACCTCCGTTCGTAGTTGCGGCAACTGACGGCCACGCCCACTCCGGCGCACAGCAGCAGGAAAAGCACATGCACAGCGATCATGCCAGGACTAAGGCTCATCCCCACGGCCGCCCAGCGGGTCAGTTCGGAGGCGTGCCACAGTGGCGAGATCCAGCCGATCCATTGCAGCCAGATCGGCATAGAACCCAAGGCGTAGTAGGTGCCCGAAAAGAGGGTGAGAGGCAGGATCAGGAAGCGGAAGAGCAAGGTAAAAGTGCTGCCCTCATCGGTGACGGTCGCAGCATAAGCCTGCACCCCGGCCGCTAGCGCGAGCGCTCCCAACGGGGCGATGAGCAGGAGGGCGAGCACGCCCCAGGTCAGGTGTACTCCGCAGATCGCCAGCTGTACTATGGCGATAGTCGCCTGCCATAGCGTGCGGAATGACGCCGCTAGCAGGTGGCCGATACTGATCTGAGCGCCGGAGAGTGGCCCGGCGGCAGGGGCGTAGTAGATCCGCCTCCACTTGAATCCGGACAGCACTGGGTAGGTCACCTCTGTGACCGCGCTTTGGCTGATGACGCCGATAATCAGAGCGGGAGCTACGAAATCCAGATACCGCAGGCCTTGTACAGTACCCGCATTGGCGTCGATAAGGCTGCCGAGACCCACCCCGATCGCCAGGATGTAGGCAAGCGGCATAAGGATGTCGTTTAAAGCCAGCGGTAGGGCGTAACGGTAGAGCTGGCGGGCATAGTGTTCGGCAAAATACCACCACCCCCAGCGGCGGGCGCGCGCTGCATAGTTGGCGGGGGCGGGGGTGGCACCGGTGTACATGCCGCCTGGCCGCGAGGTGACGGGAGCATCGGCGTTACTCAATGAGATTCCTACCTGTCAGCCGTAAGAAGACGTCCTCCAACGAACTGCGCCGCACCAGGGTTGTACGGGGCTCCACATCCAACTCGGCCACCCGCGCAACGATGTCTTCGCCGTGCTCGCCGTAGATGAGGATGCGGTCGGGCAGGGATTCGAGATGCTCACCAATCCCGGTGAGTTTATCGACGACGTCGCCGCTTCGGCCCGAGCCGAAGCGGAACTCGGCTACTTCCCGGCTCGTATATTCCCGGATCAGCTGCGCGGGCGACCCTTCGGCCATAATCCTGCCCTTGTCCACCACGATAAGGCGGTCACATAGCTGCTCGGCCTCATCCATAAAGTGGGTGGTGACTACTAGGGTTACTCCCTCCTCTTTCAACTGGAAGAGCCGGTCCCACAGGATATGACGAGCCTGCGGATCCAGGCCCGTCGTCGGCTCATCAAGAAGCAGGATCTTGGGTTCGGTCACCAAAGTACGAGCGATGGTTAAACGCCGTTTCATCCCACCGGAGAGCGCGGCTACCTTTTCTTTTCGCTTATCGGTCAGCTGCGCGAATTCCAGCAGGGGGCCGATACGTTCCCGCAAGAAGCTGCCAGGTAAACCAAAGTAGCGCCCGTAAACATAGATATTTTCCGCCACCTGCAATTCTTCATCGAGGCTGTCTTGCTGGGGAATGACGCCCAGTTGAGCGCGGGTAGCCGGGCCATCGCGCTGGGGATCGAGGCCGCCCACATTCAGGGTGCCCTCGGTACGGGACAGCGTGCCGCCGATCATACGCATCGTCGTAGATTTACCCGCTCCGTTCGGGCCGAGGAGGCCAAAGGATTCCCCAGGTTGCACGGTGAAGGAGATGCCGTCGACGGCGGTGAAGTCCCCGTAGCGTTTTGTGAGATTTTCGGCGCGGATAATCGGGGCTGACATAGCCCACATGTTAAATGATTCCTAGTCGCATAAACAACCGGGACTTATGCCCCGATATTTCGGGCGCCCTTACAGTTGTAAACTTATTTCACTTCACATAATGCCGTTAAGTAAGGCTATCGCTAGTAAGGCGGACCTACCGTGAAGGTATGGCTTTGGCAGAGTGTGCGCCCGGGACGGCCGGGTAGATCAGTAGGGTGGACGTCGCGCCCGAATATCAGTTGCGATTGCGGGAGCTCAGCGTACGTGCCGGGATGCCCATGCGGGTGACTGCCCGCGCGATGGCTACCACCTGGTGGACCTGCCCGGCACGTACTCGCTCATCGCCCAATCCCCGGACGAAGAAGTCGTGGTGGATACCCTCGCGGGGACCAGCAATCCGCTGCCGGGTCAGGGCCCCGTGGACCTCGCCGTCGTCCTGCTGGATGCCACCGCCGCAGGGGTGCGGGAGGTTAAAGAGCTGATCCTTACCGGACTGCGTGACCGCCCCCATAGTCCCACCCTGGCACCACGGGAATCAGCCCCGGGTTACGATCCGAACCGTATCCACGACGACGCCGCAGCCGCCGAACTCTTAGCCGCTCATACGGCTGCGGCGACCGACGTCGTCGATGATCCCTCTGCGCAACTCTTTGCCTGGGTGGAAGATATTGAGGCCGCGGCCGACCGGGCCGACCACACCACTGCGGCGATCTCCCGCTCCGATAAGATCGACCGGATCCTGCTCCACCCGTTTATTGGCATTCCGGTGTTCTTTGCGCTTATGTGGCTGCTATTCTAGGCGGCCGCGAACTGGACCGGGCCGCTTATGGACTGGTGTGACGGCCTGGACGGGCGCGTGATCCTGCCGCTCATTATGGGATTCGGCTGTAATCTGCCCTCGCTCGCAGCCACCCGCACCCTGCCCAATGCCAAACAGCGTCTGGTAGCCACGCTGATTATTCCCTACACCTCCTGCGCCGGCTGCCCACTCAGTATTCGTCGGCACCCCTGAGGAGTTGCGGGCACACAATAGAACAAAGCAGGTGGGGTGCTGAGTATTCAGCACCCCACCTGCCCAACTCGGAGATGAGTGGTCGAAAAGCTTACTTGACCTGAGACAGCGCCTTATCGTAGGCGGCCTTTAGAGCGGTGATCTCGGTGTCGACCTTCTCAACGGTGGCGGTCGGATCGGCCCACACACCCACGGCGTGGGTGATGCTCTTGTTCAGCTCCCAGTACACCTCGCTGGAAGCCTTGCCCAGGATGGTGGTGTCACGCTTGATGCGGGTGTCCCAGATAACCCTGTCCAAACGCGCCTTGACGTAGATGGTGGCGCGATCCTGGGGGCCGAGGTCCGGGTATTGGCTAACGCGCTCGATGGTGCTCTTGAGGTCAGCCAGGGTGTCCTTCAGTCCCTCGATGGTGGCACCGGGGTTGACCATCCGAATGACGGCGCGGGTTACTGCGAAACCGATCTCAACGTGGGCATCGCTCACCTTATTGGTCAGCTTGGTGGTAGCGGTACCGATGGTCTTGCCGATCTCGGCAAGCACGCCAACGCGGAGCGGAATGGTGGCCGGATCAAACGGAGGCACCCCGCCGGTGGCGAGCGCAATGATGGTGCCACGAAGCTCAAACGCGGTCTTCAGGAGCTTGTGAATTTCCTTGAGGTAGTCAGTGCGGGTGTTGGTCTTGGCTGCTTCCTGGAGTTCAGCAATCGCCTTGTCAACGGCTTCGAGCTGATCGTCGGTAGAGGTAGCGTTAACAGTGGTATCAGCAGGTGCAGCCAGCGCGGGAGCGGCGGTCACGACGGGGGCGACCAGAAGGCCGGGGAGCACGGCAGTTGCGAGAACCTTCTTCGTGTTGAGCTTCTGCACAGAATTCTCCGTTCGTATTTGTAGGAAACCGTGCTCCGGTTGAGCACAGAGCTCAGGTTACTGGCCGATTTTCGAGGGATCTAGCAGCAATCTGGGCTAATTCCTGTCATGGCAGGAATATGCCCAATCGCCTTTGTTGATTTCCTTAACAAAAAAGTTTTCCAGCAGGTGGTGGGAAATGCATGATTCTGCGTCAAATGCGGAAGGGGGTAGCCGCCCCGCCGGGGGCGACCGGAGCTGCTTAGAAATCGCCGAGTGTCCAGCATGTGGACGTAACTAGGGCGTTTGTGCCAGATTCCGTGTGGATTCAGAGAGGTGGGGCGGCATGGGATCTACTCGTGCCATTCCCATATCGACGACGCCGGCGATGTCATACCCGTGATCTTGCCCAGGCAGGGTGAGGAAGGAGAGGTGCCGAAAACCGGCGTCGCTGTAACTTTGAAATCCGGCGCGGGCAGCCAGCTGAGCTGACCACTCGTCCCCGAGTGGCTCGAGTTCTCCATCCATATCGCCGGCAACCCACAACAGACGCAGGTCAGGGGTCGCGGCGCCGGCCGGTTCCACCCCGTACTCGGCCACCCCGCCGCCCATAACGACGGCACCACCACCCTTAATCCAGTCCCGGTCATGGGAGAGTAGCTCCGACATCACCATTTCCGCGCCGCCGGAGAAAGCGGTGAACCACAGGTGGCGCGGATCTAAATGGAGCATGCGGACTGCCTGCTGGGCTACATCCCGGGCAAAGTCGCCCTTATCGCGGATATCCCACCATAGGTACTCGGGGCCTTCGAGAGCGTAGGTCAGGGGAGTATGAACCGGGATGAACACGAGGTTGTGTGCGGCTGCTGTCTGGGTCATGGCCGCAACGAACGAGGGGTTGTTGTAGGACAATAGCGCTTCGTCGGCCTTATCGCCGTCGAAATAAAACATCGCACCCACCGGGCGGCTGCGATCTACGGGGCCCACATACACATCAAATGTGGATTCGTATCCGGCGTAGCGGTGGGGGATATCCTGGATGGCCGAGTCGGGATCGACCGGGAGGGTGAGAGCAGGTGAGGGAAGGGCGGGTGTGGTCAGGCTTGGGGAAGAATCGACTGAAGTGTCAGCGGGTGCGTGGGCAGTCGCCGGGGGTGGAGCGGTGGCCGGGCTGAGAGTCGACGCCAGCGTGGCGACTGCCATAGTGGCAATCAACCTGCCTGGGTGTCGTCCCCGCTGCTGCATATAGTCCAGCGTACGAATCATCGGCGTTGCGTGCGAGGGCGGGCGCAGGTGTCCGGGCATGGTCTTGACCACCTTTCGTCCGCAGGGTGGTCGAGCCCGCTGAATCGGCAGGATTAGGCGATACTGAATGATGCCGGGCGGTTTGCAACGCCCGCTTTCTCTACCCGCCGAAAGGACGCCACCATGCCCGGGCAGTTCTCAGCCGCCGTAGGCCGTGCCCCGCACGCGCCATTCTCCCCCGAGCACGCGCAGGATCAAGACGCGCGCGCCCAGGAGTTGGGCCTGGACTATTGGCGTGAACTCCCCCGGGTGCAACAGCCCAACTGGCCGGATGAGGCCGCCTTGGAAGCCGTGGTGCAGGAGCTGCGCTCCGCCCCGCCGCTCGTCTTTGCCGGGGAAACCGATGACCTACGCATGAAAATGGCAGCTGCCGCTCGCGGGGAAGCCTTCGTGCTCCAGGGCGGGGACTGCGCCGAGTCCTTCTCTGACATCTCTGCGGACCGTATCCGCGCCAAGGTTATGACCGTCTTGCAAATGGCCGTCGTCCTCACCTATGCAGCTGCCTTACCGGTGGTGAAGATGGGTCGGATGGCGGGCCAGTATGCCAAACCGCGTTCCCGTGATACGGAGGTCCGTGACGGCGTCGAACTGCCCACCTTCCGGGGAGAGGCCGTCAATGATATCGCCTTCACCGCAGCGGCCCGGGTGCCCGACCCGCAACGCCTACTGCGCGCCTACCATAACTCCGCCTCCACTTTGAATCTCATCCGCGCCTTCACCTCCGGTGGTTTTGCTGATATCCGCCGCGTCCACGAGTGGAACCGGGGTTTTATGACCAACCCGGCCTACAAGCGTTACGAGACCATCGCGCAGGAAATCGACGGCGCGATTCGCTTCATGGCGGCGGCCGGCGTCGACTTTGAAGCCCTCCGGACGGTGGATTTCTACTCTTCCCACGAGGCTCTCCTGCTCGACTACGAACGGGCTCTAACCCGTATCGACTCCCGTACTGGGCAGCCCTACAACTGCTCCGCGCACTTCTTGTGGATTGGAGAGCGCACCCGGCAAATCGACGGCGCCCACGTCGATCTCCTCTCTCGCGTGCGCAATCCCATTGGGGTCAAGCTCGGGCCGAATGTGAGTGTGGATGACGTGCTGCGTTTAGCTGAGCGTCTCAACCCCGACGGCGAAGAAGGCCGCCTTACCTTTATTACCCGCATGGGGGCGCAGATGATCGAAAAAGTCCTGCCCACCCTACTGGAAAAGGTGACGGCGCAGGCCGGCCCGGTCACATGGATCTGCGATCCCATGCACGGCAATACGATCACCTCGGAATCGGGCTACAAGACCCGCCGATTCAGCGATATTTTGGCCGAGGTGCGGGGCTTCTTCAATGCCCACCAGCAGGCCGGTACCGCCCCGGGCGGGCTCCATGTAGAACTGACCGGTGACGACGTCACTGAATGCCTGGGAGGATGCGAGGAGATTGACGACCTCGGGCTCGCGCGCCGCTACGAAACCCTCGTCGATCCGCGGCTGAACCACCAGCAATCCCTGGAGATGGCTTTCGCGGTGGCGGAGATGCTGCATCCCTAGGGGGTGCCGCGTAGGCTGCGGGGTAGTCGCCCCGGAGGGGGCGGGGTAGTCGGTGCTTAGTCTGGCAGCCGCCAATCGACCGGTTCCGCCCCGGCTGCGAGCAGTGCCTCATTCGCACGGGTAAAGGGCCGGGAGCCGAAGAATCCGCGCGAGGCAGACAGCGGCGAGGGGTGTGCGGAGGCAATAACATGGGCCCCATCCAGCAGGGGCGTTAGACTCTGCGCCTGCCGCCCCCACAGGATCGCCACCAGCGGGGTGCCGCGCCCAACCAGGGCACGGATTGCACATTCGGTGACCTCTTCCCACCCGCGTCCCTGGTGGGAGGCTGGCCTACCTGGCTGGACGGTCAGGACGCGGTTGAGCAGCATCACCCCCTGCTCACACCAGGCGCTGAGGTCCCCGTGGCGCGGAGGAGTGATACCGGTATCCGCTTGAAGTTCGCGGTAGATGTTCACCAGGGAGCGGGGTAGTGGGCGCACATGCCGGCCTACCGAGAAGCTCAGACCCATGGCGTGCCCCGGCGTCGGATATGGGTCCTGGCCCACAATGAGAACCCGCACCCGATCGAAGGGGTAGTGAAAGGCGCGCAGGACGTCGCTGCCCGCCGGCAGGTATCCGCGCTGGGCGGTGATCTCCGTGCGCAACATATCGCCAAGCTGCCCGATCCGAGTGTGGACCGGTTGCAGGGGTTCCCACCAGGTGGGGTGGAGTTCATCGCGCAGAGTCATAGCGCCAGCCTACGGCACCTAAACCGCGGATTCAGGGCACCCCAGATGCGTGTATCCGCACTCTAATGTGCCAATAGTTCATGGTCGCGGTGCTTGACGGTGTCGATCTGGATGGTGGAGTGTTCAATCGAGATCGGGAAATGCTCGGCGACGCAGGCCTGAATATCGTGCAGAATCTCGGGGGCGTGGCCGGTGCGGGAACACTCATCGGTAACCGTGACGTGGGCGGTGAGCGCGGTAGTGCCGGTGGCGATTGTAGAGACGTGCAGGTCGTGCACATCGATCACATGCTCGACGGCGCACATATGCTCACGCACTTCGCCAAGGTCCAGGCCGGCCGGTACCCGCTCCATCAAAATCGTGAGCGAATCGCGCAGCAGCATGACCGCGCGCGGCCCCATGAGCGCGGCGATGGCGAGGGACGCGACCGCGTCCCACTGATTCCACCCGGTGACAGCGGCCAATGCGGCGGCTGCGATAACTGCTAGCGAGCCGAGCGCATCATTGGCCACCTCTAAGAAGGCGGCGCGCATATTGAGATTGGCGCGGCGCGAGGTGGCGAGCACCGCCAGAGAGAGGATATTGCCGAAGAACCCGATGACGCCGAAGATCAGCATGACGCCGCCGTCGACTGGCACGGCGGTGAAAAAGCGTTTGATCGCTTCGATCGTCACCATCACTGTGATGAGTAAGAGCATGCCGGATTGGAGGGCGGCGGCTAAGACTTCCGCGCGGGCGTACCCCCAGGTGTGGATGTCGGTGCGCGGCTTGCGCATGAGGTGCGAGGCGATGAGAGCAATCACTAAACCAGAGGAGTCGACCAACATATGGCCGGCGTCCGCCAGTAGTGCAAGTGACCCCGTGACGGCGGCACCGATGAGTTCCGCTAAGAAAATTGACGCCGTAATCACCAAGGCAGCAATGAGGCGGCCGTGGGTGGCAGGCGCGTGGTGATGGTGGTGGTGAGACACCGGATAACCTCCCGTAAAGTCCCCACAACAACATATAAGCGCGCGCTTATGTTTTCTAGGGTAATGGGTTGCTGGCGAAAACGGTAGTGGCTGGGGGAGTTTGTCGCAGGACGACGCTAAGGTGGTGGGCAGTAATCGTGATGGGCAGGAAAAAGGGAATGGTGATGAACCAGCTAAGTGAGCGCGATACTCAGATGCTTGACTTTGAAAACCAGTACTGGCGATTCGTCGGTGCCAAAGAGCGGGCAATTCGGCAGCGCTTTGATCTCACACCCACCCAATACTACGTCCTCCTCAACGAACTCATCGACCGACCTGAGGCGCTCGCGGCTAAGCCGTTGCTGATACGCCGCTTGCAGGCGCAACGTGAAACGCGCCAGGCGCGCCGCGGGATGCGGCCGCAATAGCTGTTCCCGGTTAAACTGAAACCATGAGCCGTTATGAGGAAGACGAGTTCGACATTGCCGCGCGCGATCGCGGTCCCAGCGCTGCCCACCGGCGGTTAGATCCGGTCTGGAAACGCTACTTTCCCTATATTTTGCTCATCGTCTTAGCGCCCTTCATTGCCTGGGGCATCATGTATCTCGTAACGGATTCACGCACTCCGGCACCTTCTAGCTCACCGGCGGCCGTGGCTACCAGTGAGGCCACCCCGAGCGATGAGGCCGCCACTGAACCCGGAGAGGATGCCACCCCCGGAGAGGACGCCACCCCCGAGGAGGAAGTCGCCCCGGATGCGAGCCCGACGGCGGAGGGGACTGCCGAGGCTTCACCCAGTCCTTCCCCCAGCGAGGCGGCCAGTGAGCCGGACCGCGGTCAATCGGTAGCTGTACTCAACGCCGCTGGAGTGAAGGGGCTTGCTGGGCGAGTGGCCCAGCAATTGCAAGACGCCGGCTACACCCATGTCACCTCCGGTAACTACAAGGGCGGTCAGCCGCCCCGTGCCAACACCGTCTACTACAACTCGCCTGCATTCGAAGCTGCCGCCCGCGAGATCGCTGAGAAGATCGGCATCGACCAGATTATTGAATCCAGCAAAGCTACCCGGGGCATTACCGTCGTCCTGCGTAACGGCGTGCGCTAGCTCGCGCCCACGTTTTTGGGGGCCATCTCACGTGGCCAATAGGGGCCTCATGTGCCCCGGCTGCGTGCCTGATATGGCCGGGGTGTCCTGCCTTAACCGAGGGCGGTTACCGCTACGGTCTTGCACTCTCCGCCCGAGAGTGCCAAACTATTCATTAGCACTCCCAATAGGTGAGTGATAAGTACCGAGGTGGGTCGATGAGGTCCGCTGCGATACGAGTTAGGAACGTATCGAGCTGGATCGTCCGTCGCGGGCATCGGGCCGCCGCAGCCATACATCTGGAGGATTTCACCCTATGGCTAAGATGATTGCGTTCGATGAGGAAGCTCGTCGTGGCATGGAGCGGGGGCTGAACACCCTCGCCGATACCGTCAAGGTCACCCTTGGCCCCAAGGGCCGCAACGTGGTGCTCGAGAAGAAGTGGGGCTCCCCCACGATCACCAACGACGGCGTATCCATCGCCAAGGAGATCGAGCTGGAGGATCCTTACGAGAAGATCGGCGCTGAGCTGGTCAAGGAAGTTGCCAAGAAGACCGACGATGTCGCTGGCGACGGCACCACCACCGCTACCGTTCTCGCCCAGGCTCTGGTCAAGGAAGGTCTGCGCAACGTGGCCGCCGGTGCCAACCCGATCGCTCTGAAGCGCGGTATCGAAAAGGCCGTGGAGAAGGTGGCTGAGAAGCTGCTGGAAGACGCCAAGGAAATCGAAACCAAGGAGCAGATCGCCGCTACCGCCGCGATCTCCGCTGGTGATGAGACCATCGGTGAAATGATTGCCGAAGCCCTGGACAAGGTGGGCAAGGAAGGTGTTGTCACCGTCGAGGAATCCAACACCTTTGGCCTGGAGCTGGAGCTGACCGAGGGTATGCGCTTCGAGCGCGGCTTCATCTCCCCCTACTTCGTTTCCGACCCGGAGCGTCAGGAAGCCGTCCTGGAAGACCCGTACGTGCTGCTGGTCGAATCCAAGATCTCGAACGTCAAGGACCTCGTGCCGCTCCTGGAGAAGGTCATCCAGTCCGGCAAGTCCCTGTTCATTGTGGCCGAGGATATCGAGGGTGAAGCCCTCGCCACCCTGGTGGTGAACAAGATCCGCGGTACCTTCAAGTCCGTGGCTGTGAAGGCCCCTGGCTTCGGTGACCGCCGCAAGGCCATGCTGCAGGATATGGCTATCCTCACCGGTGGCCAGGTTATCTCCGAGGCCGTTGGTCTGAGCCTGGAATCCGCCACCCTGGATATGCTGGGCAAGGCCCGCAAGGTGGTTGTGACCAAGGACGAGACCACCATCGTTGAAGGCGCCGGCTCCGCCGAGCAGATCGAAGGCCGCGTCAAGCAGATTCGCGCCGAGATCGAAACCTCTGACTCCGACTACGACCGCGAGAAGCTGCAGGAACGTCTGGCTAAGCTTGCCGGTGGCGTGGCCGTCATCAAGGCCGGCGCTGCCACCGAGGTCGAGCTGAAGGAGCGCAAGCACCGTATCGAAGACGCCGTGCGCAACGCCAAGGCCGCCGTGGAAGAGGGCATCGTCGCCGGTGGTGGCGTGGCTCTGATCCAGGCTGCGGAAGAAGCCTTCGCCGGCCTGCAGCTGGAAGGTGACGAAGAGACCGGCGCGAATATCGTGAAGGTCGCCGTCGAAGCCCCGCTGAAGCAGATCGCCGTGAACGCCGGTATGGAAGGCGGCGTCGTGGTGTCCAAGGTGCGCGAGCTCGAGCCGGGTGTCGGCCTGAACGCCGCCACCGGTGTCTACGAGGACTTGCTCGCCGCTGGCGTGAACGATCCGGTGAAGGTGACCCGCTCTGCCCTGCAGAACGCGGCTTCCATCGCCGGCCTGTTCCTCACCACCGAGGCCGTTGTGGCTGACAAGCCCGAGCCGCCGGCACCGGCAGCTCCGGCCGCCCCGGATATGGGCGGCATGGGCGGCTTCTAAGCCTAGCTAACTGAATGATCCCCCGGTCCTCGGACCGGGGGATCATTGTTTTCCCATGTGATCGTGCCCGTAGCCGGGCAGTTATGCCTAGCTGGGGGTTATGCCTAGCTGGGCGGTTGCGTCTAGCCGGCGAACATGGCGCGGGAGGCGTTTTCTACCTCCTCATAGCTCTGCGCGGCCTGGCCTAATGCCACAGAGATTTCATCCAGGCTGGTCTCGATCTGCTGCTGCACTAGATGCCAGCGGCGGGAGCAATCCGCAAAAGACTCGGAGGCGGCGCCGGTCCAGCTGCCCTGCAGGGCCTGCAGATGCGCCATCATCGCCTGCACCTCACTGCGGATCGTACTGGCAGAGCCGGTGATACGAGCGGAGGCGGACTGGATCTCTTGGGAGTTAACGGTAAATTGCATCGGTTCTCCTTATGCGAGGGGCCAGGGGCCCGAGGGTGGCGAGCCGGATGACTCACTGCCCCTGAGAGTAGAAAAATCTACGTGCAGCCGGAGAAAACAGCCGCTCGCCTGTGGATACAGGCGAGCGTGTGGATTTTACTCGGCACCAGAGCGGCGCATCGTCTTCACACTGTCAGGGTCCCGATTCCGCTCAACCCGGCGCACCGGAGCGTTCCGGACGGGGAGAGACTGAGCATTGTCAGGATCTCGTTCCATCGCCGATACGTTCAGCGCCGGAGCGGTCGGTGCCTTACGCGCGTCGAGCGGTAACCCGATCACCACCGCAGCGGGTTCCTCGTGCTCGCGGGGCGCCCGCTGTACGGGGGGCACCGTCGGTTCAGCCGCCGTCGGCTCTAATGACTCGCCGATGGACCTGACCTCTTCGCTACCTGGACCCAGTGGCGCCTTTCCTGCGGCCACTGCTAACGGCGCATCGGTTAAGCTCGCAGCTGCTATAGGTTCATCGGTTGAGCTCGCTGCTCCGTCGTCGGCAGTATCCGCCGCCGAAGCCCGTTCTGCAGCCACCCGCCCCCGTTCGTCAGTGAGACGATGGAGTTCAGCCTGCAGATTCTCGCGGGCCGCATCCTCCCATTGGGCGGCGAGCGGAGTTGCGAAAAGGCTCGGCCTGTCCAGGAGCTTCTGGATCAGACACATCCGAGCGTCGATATAGTCGAGCAGGTCAATATGCGCGAATTCACGGCGTACATTGTCCCGGTAAGTGCGGTACTTCTGGGGTTCGGCAGCCAGGGAGCCAAGGTCGGCGTCGCTGAGGGCCTGGCAGTCAATTCCGTCCCGGGCCGGCGCATGGCCCCGTAGCGAACAAATCAGCTGGGCAATCTCCTCCACGGTACGGGCGGGCACCCCTAATGCAGTCAGCTCCTCCCGGGCCAGTTGGGCAGACGCCTCCTTATCCTCCCCGGCAGCGCGCCGGTACTCAGTGATGAGGGAGGTGTCGAATATGGCACCGTGGTACCAGGCTGCCATCCGTACGGCCTCCGGATGGTGCATCTCTGGCGCCAGGGTGTCCACACGTTGGAGCACATCAATAAGATGGTTCAGATTGTGATGCCAGCGGCCCTCTGCCTGCCAGCGTTCGATGAGCCGCTCTGCTGTCTCCTGGCGAGCCTCCTTGGGCGCGGTTGCGCCGATCGCTTCGGCAGTGCGGCAAAAAGCTGAGGCAAGCCACTGCGGTGGCAGTGCACCCGGCATCATCACTCCTTCAATCGACAGCCGGCCGCATACTCGCCCGGCCCATATCATCAACCAGCCGAATTAAGCAGCCAGCCCCGCCATGGTAGACCCAAAACCGCGGGAATACTAATGCAGTGGGTCCTTATCAGACTGGGGCGGGTGAGCTTGGGCGAGCTCGACCCGGATAGTGAGGCCACCTCCCGGCGTCGTACGTACTGCAATATCCCCCTGGTGGGCCTCTACGATGGCCGCCACAATCGCTAGCCCCAGGCCCGATCCGCCTGAGGAACGTGCCCGGGAGGTGTCCACGCGATAGAACCGCCGGAAGATCTGGGCCGCCTCTTCCGGAGGCACCCCGGGCCCGTGATCCCGTACCTCGACGACGGCGCAGTCCTGCCCGTACCCCACCGCAAATTCCACGGCTGAACCGGGCGGTGTGTGCTGCTGAATATTACCCACCAAATTTGCTAGCAGCTGGCGGATTTTATCCGGATCCGCGAAAGTCCAGGTGGGGGCGGCCCCACAGCGGGAGGTCGATAAACCGGGGTCGGCGGAGGTAGCGTCGCGATCCGCTCCAGCGTACGCACCGCCGTCGTCACCGAGTGAAATAACAGCCACGTGGCGTTCCTGATCTAAAACGCGCAGATCCTGGGCAGCATCGCGGGCCAGTGCGGCCAAATCCACCACTTCTTTGACTAGTTGCCGACCCTCATCTAAGCGGGCTAATTGCAGCAGATCGCCGACCAGCATACCCATCCGGGCGGCCTCCGTCTCGATGCGCTGCATCGCCTGGGACACCTCTTCAGCCGGAATCCCGCCCATCCTGTATAGCTCGGCATACCCCCGGATGGTTGCCACCGGTGTTCGCAGTTCGTGAGAAGCATCAGATATGAACTGCTGTGTACGCAGAACCGAGGTGCTGCGATCCGCGAATGCCTGCTCAATCTGGGAGAGCATAGCGTTCAAAGAGCGGGCCAGCGAGCCGAGCTCGGTGGAGGGTGGGTAGGCGGGGATACGGCGGGAAAGATCCCCACGGGAAATCGCTCCGGCAATTGACTCGATCTGGCGCAAAGGGCTGAGCGTACGCCGCACCGCCACCCAACTCATGAGTCCGCCGACCATGAGCAGCACCAACGAGGTGGCAATGAGCAGACCGATGGAATCCTCGAGCGGACGCAGGACCGTCGCGGTGGGAAGTGCAACCGTCAAGACCCCGAGTTCCGTTCCGGTCGATGGGCTAACAACCGGGACTTGATATACCCGCCACGGCCCGCCGCGTTCTATATTGCTCACCGTGAACCCCTGGTGCAGGTGGCTCGGAACTGCGGACATTGAGGATAAATCTGGCAGCCCGAATTCCGCTTTGGTTTCCGGATGGACCTGGACGGCGGAGCGGCCGTCCACCAAAACGAGCTGGATATAGAAACTACTGGGCAGGGAGTTACGTAATTTGTCGGTTTCTCCCAGCCACTGCTCGGGAGCGCCCGAGAGCGTATCCGCCGTCGTTGCCAAATGATGATCGAGCTGAGCCACCAAAGATGACCGCAGCAGTGTAGACGTCACGATGAAGGCGACGAATAGCCCGAAGGACAGCAGCATCACAAAGGTGGTGATAAGGCGCGTGGATAGCGAAACCTCTTCCCACTTACTCGTCTTGGGGCTGACCGGCGCGACTGGGGCCTCTGGTGGCACTACGACTAGCTTTCGTCTCGCAGAATATAACCGACGCCACGCCGAGTGTGAATAAGGGTGGGTGAGTCTGGGAACTCGATCTTTCGACGCAAATACGAAATATAGGACTCAACGATATTCGCGTCCCCCATAAAGTCGTATTCCCATACGTGATCCAGAATCTGCGATTTCGACACCACCCGTTCCGCATTCAGCATTAGGTAACGCAGGAGTTTGAACTCAGTAGGGGAGAGGTCGATGAGCTGCCCAGCTCGATGGACTTCATGGGTGTCCTCATTCAGTGTCAGGTCGGCGTAGCTCAGGCAGGCGTCGTCGTCGAAAACCGGGCGGGTGCGGCGCAAAACCGCGTTAATCCGCGCTACCAGCTCCTCCAGCGAGAACGGCTTGGTCACATAGTCGTCTCCACCCTCTTGCAGTCCGGTAAGCTTATCGGCCACATCATCGCGGGCGGTCAGGAAGACGACGGGGACCTCCACCCCGGCTGACCGGAGCCGCCGCATGACTGTGAAACCGTCCATATCCGGCATCATGACGTCCAAAATAATGAGGTCAAAATGCTCATTGCGGGCCAGGTGGAGTCCCGACGCGCCGTCACCGGCCGTCGTGACGTCGAAGCCAGCAAACTTCAACGACGCTGCTAGTAGGTCCGCAATATTGGGTTCGTCATCGACCACGAGCAGACGCGGCCGAGCTTCTTCTGAATGTCGCATTAGTCTTCCAGGCAGTAGAAGGCAGCGATAATCTGCCGTAGGGACACTAGATCGTAGACGCCGGCCAGCTCACGCGCCGAATGCATGGATAGGAGCGGCACGCCCACGTCCACGGTGGTGATTCCCAGCCGGGTGGTGGAGATTGGGCCGATAGTGGAACCGCAGGGCATGGCGTTATTAGAGACGAATACCTGCCAGTCGGCCTCCGCCGCCGCACAGGCCCGCGCCCACAGGGAAGTGCCGACCGCGTCCGTGGCGTAGCGCTGCTGGGAATTGACCTTCAGCAGGGGCCCGGCGTTCAGCAGCGGGCGGTTATCGGGGTCATGGCGTTCAGCGTAGTTCGGATGGACGGCGTGGCCGGCGTCCACCGAGAGCAGCGCGGAACGGGCGAACATGGCCGCCGTCTGGTCCGGGTCGGCCCCGAGGGCGTGGGCGGTGCGGGTGAGCACATCTTCGAGCAGTGGCCCGGCGGCCCCGGAGCGGGTAGCGGAGCCGACCTCCTCATGATCGAAAGCCGCGAAAACCAAAATGTCTCTACCCGTCGGCGTGAGGTCTTCCAATGCCGTCAAGGTGGCGTGGGTGGAGGAGAGATTATCGAGCCGCGCGGAGGCGAACAGGTCCTCATTGACGCCGATAACCGCTGGCCGTTGGGTGTCGTACAGGTAGACGTCATGGCCGGTAATATCCTCGGCCCGCAGCCCGGCCGTGCGGGCGACGACGTCAAGAATATCCACCGACTCATCCCCGACGGCGCAGATCGGCGCGGTGTGCTGCTGACGGTCCAGTTTCAGGCCGGCGTCACTGATCTGCCGATCTAAGTGGATAGCCAACTGGGGGATCCGCGCCACCGGGCCGGTCCGCACCAGGTGGATGGTGCCCTCCTTATCGGCCACCCGCCCAGCCAGGCCGAGGTCCCGGTCCAGCCACGAGTTCATTAGCGGTCCGCCGTAAATCTCCACTCCCACGCTCTGCCAGCCGTAACGGTCGATCGCCGGGCGCGGTTTGAGTTTGAACGATGGCGAATCCGTATGGGTTCCCACGATCCGGAAGCTGCTATCCACTCCGGCACCGGCGGGCACCACCCAGCCCATAATCGCGCCGTCGCGCACCAGGAAATGGCCGCCTTCACTCACATTCCAGGGCTCGTTCTCATCCTGTTCCACCCATCCGCACGCGGTTAGGCGGCGGGCGGTTTCTTGGGCGGCATGATAGGACGACGGTGAGGCCACCACGTAGTCAGCGAGGTCCTCGCAGTGGGCGTGAGCGTTAGTCAGAAGAGAAGTCGTCATATCCCCTATTGTGTCACTGTGCCGCATACGTGACACGACCTGCGAGGATCGTGGCGCGTACCTCCATCTGCCGCAGCCGCTCGGCCACGTCCTGCCCGGGGGCCAGGGGATCGGCTGTCAGGAGTGCTAAGTCAGCGGTCATCCCGGGGATTACCCGCACCGGCCCGCCGGTGGCGGCACTGAGTGCGGTAGCGGGAGTTAAACACTGCCCGGGCTCCCAGGCTTCCTCCCCGGGCAGGGCCCGCCCCACGGCGGCACTCATCGCCAGCCACGGGTCCAGGCGCGCCACCGGCGCGTCCGAGCCGAGCAGCAGTTTTACGCCGGCCTTATGGAGGGTGGCAAAGGCGTACGGGGTGCGCCCCGGCCACAGGGCTTCGGCCGGTTTGCGATCATCGAGCAGATGGGCCGGTTGGATGGAGGCGGCCAAGCCGAGTTCTGCCATCCGGTAGGCGTCGTCGTCGCGAATGAGTTGCGCATGCTCCACCGATCCGCGCGCCCCGGTGGCCGCAAAAGCGTCCAGGACGAGCGCATTGGCGTGATCGCCGATGGCGTGGACGGCCGCGGTGAGCTGATGGCTAGCGGCGCGCCCAATCAGGCGGGTGATCTCCTCTCCGGGCACGCTCATCACCCCGTGTCCGCCCTGCGGGTAGGGGTCGAAACAGTAGGCGGTGGCGGTGTTGAGAGAGCCGTCGGAGATGATTTTCAGGGACCCGAGGGTGACCAGGCCCGTGTCGTCCAGTCGGTCCCCGGTGCGCCAGCCGCGCTCGATGACGCCGTCCAACTCGGGTGGGTAGAAGCCAGCCTGCACCCGCAACCGGTCCAGCCCGCGGCCGGTGCGTTCGGGCCAGCGTAGATGCGCCTGGGAGAAGTCATAATCGATGATGCCAACCACCCCGCGGGAAGCGGCATCATCCATCGCCTGACGCATTCCCGCATCCGGGTCCCGTTGCGGCAGGGCCTCCAGGCGAAGCACAGTATCGAACCATTCGGCCTCCTGCACCGTGCCCTCCCGTTCGGGTAGGCCCAGCAGCCGTAACGCTGCCGTATTCATCCACGCCGAGTGGTAATCCATTGAGATTCCAACCACCGGCACATCCCCGGTGTACTCATCGAGCAGAGCCACCGTGGGTTGGGGATCCCACAGTACCCCCTGGTAATTCATTCCAACGACGACGCCGCCCGCCACAGGCGGGTCGGTGTGCGCCCGGTCTGCCAGTAGCTGCGCACATTCAGCCGCACTGGTAGCCGGCGCTAGGTTGACGGTAGTGAAAGTCTGGGCCCACTGCCCGTAGTGGACGTGGTGATCCCACAGGCCGGGGATTAGCCACGCACCCTCGGCATTATGCACCTCGCCGGAGGGGGTAGCCTCGGTTGCAAGGGCGGTGGCGGCGCCGGGCGCGCTCGCGGCCGGTTCGATATGGGCAATCACGCCGTCGCGCAGATGGACATCCACCGGGCTGTCATCGGGCGCCCCGACGAGACGGGCGGCGTGGATGAGAGCGATCTGGGCATCAACAATAGACACGTCTTCCTCCGAATCGCGCAGCAGTGTGGTTATCTCCGGCGTTTTCAGCTCGATTCTTCTCTTCGACACTACCCCCAGATAGCCGAGCACCCCAGGAAATCGAGAACCTGGGGTGCTTTAGGCGAATAGTGTGCGTTGGCGGTTTTTACAGGAATTCTTCCGGATGGAAGTCCTCTAGCGGAATGATCTTTACGCGGGGCAACGCTACCTGGAAGGCATGCACTTCCGATTCGAGATCGTAAATCTCCAGGCCGTCGTCGGTGAGAGAGGCGAGTTCAGCATTGAGGAACTCCCGGAAGCACAGCACGCCCACGCGGGAGCCGTTGTCCAGCAGGGTGTGTACCTGGGGGATGAAATCGCCGTCGTGAGAGGCAAGGAGTACGTGAGCTGGACCCCGCTCCGCAATCGCTTCCAAAGTCCGCTGGATACCGATATCCACCACTTTCTGCGAGGTGGTGCCGGCCAGTGGCAAGGGGCGGTAGTCCATGGCGATGAGAGCTTGGACGAAGCTGATGGGCAGCTGGCCCGAGGAGCTGTTGAGGTAGAACAGGGCACGCACATCCCGGCCGAAGCGGGATTGGGCGTAGGTGAGGATGCGATCCCAGCGGGGGCGCTCATCGGGATGAGGGCGGCGGTTAAGAACCGACATGCCTAGCGTCGCATCGATATTTTCCCCGTCAACAAGCAGATATGTTTTTTCATTGTTATCCATACCTCCACCCTAGCGGGAGGCGAGGAATCTGGCTTGCTCACGTGGGGGTGGCCTAGATGCAGGGCATAGAATCCTGCCAGAGCGGTGCGGGAGGTTCGGTGGGGATTTCCCAGCGTATGAAGAAGGCGGCGGACCGTATCTATCGGGGGTGGTGGTTATACGGTCCGCCGCCGCGGCAGCGGTGCTGGCGCGAGCTGCCGCCTTCGCGGAGCGGATCACTTTTTGGGGGTGGTGGAGGTTGATCCGCTCAGGGTTTTGCGGGGGCGAGAGTGTGAGTAGCTCAGAGCTGTGGGCGCTCCTCTCCCACCACCTCTGCCTCTTCTGAGTCCGTCAGCTGCGGGGTGTGCCCACCCTGCAGGGCTGCCAGCCGAGCTTCAATCTCCAGTTGCTCCTCGGCATTGTCGAGTTCAGCGAACTGCGATTCGATGGAGGCGGCAGCAATTTCTTGTTTACCGGCCACGCGAGCCTCTTCCCGGCGCACCTGTTCTTCCCAACGGGAGAGTTCGGAGGTCGGATCGAGGACGTTAATCGACTGGATCGCATCGGTGACCTTCGCCTGGGCCTGCGCTGTCTTTTGACGGGCCACCAGTTGGTCACGGCGGGACTTGAGCTCTTCCAGCTTCATTCGCATGGAATTTAAGCCGTCTTTAAGTTTGTCGACGACTTCGTTTTGCTGGGCGATCATCGGCTCAGCGGCCTGCATTTCCTTCTCGGCACTAATTTGCTTGGAGATGGCGATGCGGGCGAGCTGGTCGAATTTCTGGGCCCCGGTTTCATCGCCGTCACCACGTAACTGAGCGGCCTTATTGGCGGCCGCCTGTGCCTTTTCACCCCAGGAAGCGGCATCCTGCTTATCAGCCTCATAGTCCTTCTCAGCCAGGCGCAGGTTACCGATGGTTATGGCAACAGCCTCTTCAGCTTCGCGAATCGAATTGGTGTAATCCCGCACGAGCTGATCGAGCATTTTCTGGGGATCCTCAGCGCGATCCAGTAACGCATTAATATTTGCGCGCGTTAACTGGGCGATACGGCCAAGGATGGTTTGCTTTTCGGTCATGGGGATTCCTTTCAATCCTGGGCGACACTTACGATCTTAGGGTTTTCTGCTGCCCGCGGCCAGAGATTAAGAGAACTTCACGCTGGTTACACTCGCCTCCCGTGCGGTAAAACCGTGCCTAGAAGCGTCCACTGGGGCCGGAGACGCCACCGGAACTGCGCCCGCCACCACCGAAACCTCCACCGAAGCCGCCTCCAAAGCCACCGAAGCCACCGAAGCCACCGAAGCCGCCTCCAAAGCCACGCCCGCGGTAATGCCCCCGCGCCATGCCCCCCAACATGGAGCCGAGCACGTCGGCCATAATCTCGGCACCGTCAGAAACTCCGCCGCCATATCCGCCCCCGTTTTGGTCACTGCGAATATCGCGGTCAGCGTGAGCGAGGCCCTGCTCAGCGGCCGCGAGCGCGCGGGTGGCGATACTCAGCGCCTGGTTAGGATCGCTCTGTTTGAGACTGTGGGCCTGCCGTAGCCCGTCGATGGCCTCGGCCAGCAAGGCCCGCGCCTGGGAGCCCACTCGCCCTCGATTGGCGTGGATGAGCGAGTCGAGGGCTTTAACGCGGCTGTCGAGTTGGCTGAGTCGTTCAGTCAGACTTCCTTGGGTACGGCGGTTGTTTTCGTCTGCTTCGCGGTAGGGGGCGAGGGCGGCGTCGATCGCTTCCTCCGCTTTCGATAGCTGCGCGAGTGCGGCTACCGGATCACCTTTGGTGCGGGCAGCATGCCCCTGTGCGATAGCGGCTTGAGCGTCAGCGATCTGCTGGCGCAGCGGCGTCTTATCGGTCAGCAGGCGCTCCACGTCCTGCAGGTCGGAGCTAATGGAGGCGATCGCTGCCGGGAGTTGCTGCGCGGACCGGCTGATTTGCTCGTCCGCATGGTAGACGCCGTCGAGGAGCCCGCTGGCCTGGTTGATCGCCGACTGAGCCAGGCGTACCTGTACGACGGCGGCACCGTTATCGGCGGCGTCGAGCCGGCCCTGGGCAGCCTGCAGTGCGGTATGTGCATTGTCGAGGAGCTGGGCAGCCCGGTCCGGGGCAGTGCGGAAAGATGCGATCACCTCCGCCGGGTATCGAGTGGCGAGTGTTGCCAGTACTGAGCGGGCCCCTTCAATACGGGAACGGGTTTCGGTCATATGCCGCTGTAACTGGGCGATTTGCGTCGGCAGGTTCATGGTGGTCTGCCGTTTTTCCTCAATCGAGCGGGAAACGGAGGACAGCTGCTCATCGGCGCGCTGGCACAGGCTCAGAATCTGTTGCAGCTGGCTGCGGCGCTGTGCGGGTGGCTGGGAGGAGCCCTCCAGGGCTTGCCTTAATTCGAAGGCTTGCCGTACCAGTGCTTCAGCCTGTTCCAGAGGCTGGCGGTATTTCTCCATCTCATGTTCGCCGAATTCGGCCTGCCCAAATGTGAACTCATCGCGGGTAGTGCGTACGGCGTCGTCTATGGCCACCAGGGCGTTTCCGGCGTCGAGTTCCAGGGTTTTTAGATCCTCGGCCCAGGCGGAATCCAGCTGCCGGGTGCGCCTCCGGTTTTTCACCGCCACATATCCGCCGACGGCGGCAACAGCGCCCGCCGGGACTAGCAGATAGACCAGGCCAGATGCGGGCAGCCCACCCCCGCCGGCCTCGGAGCGGGCTCCGGCAACTGCCGCGAGCGCAGCATCTGCCCATTTATCTTGGGCTAGTAGCGGGCGCACGTCGTCCTTGATGATGCGTTCGCGGGCCGAGTCGGAGAGCGGGCCACTGTTCTTGCCGAGGAATGAGAAGGCGCGTTCATCAACGGCGACGGCGAAAAGGTAGTGGGAGTCATCGAGTTGCGAGGTGTAATAGGTTTTCTTGGCCCAATCGTCGGCTCGCTGGCCGGCAAAGTCGTGGACGAATACCACCCAGATATATACCGACTCATCCTGGATCAGTTCTTTGATCTGCCCGGTAAGAGCTGCCTCATCCTGGTCGGATAACACATCGGCGTCGTCGGTTACGTACGTGCCCAGGGCGGCGGGTGGCTCGGCGGCCAGACCAGTCGGCGCGGTACGGGCATCGGCCGGGAGCACGACCAGCCCGGGGGCCGTCATCCCCGCAACCATGAGGGCACCAGCGAATATCCGAAGTAAAAGTCTCACGTCTCTATCATCCGTGCTCAATGCTATGCCTGCAATAAGTTAGCTTCCCCGGGATTTCCGGCCGGGAGGAGGCTGCCATATGGCTGTGGATAGACCGGGCGGGTAGAATGAAGACGCGGGCGGCCTACGCTGCCCTTACTATTTACGGCTGTTAGCTACCTATCGAATGGGGAGGACGCGCCATGCCTCGCGGCAAAGTCAAGTGGTTCGATGCGGATAAAGGCTTCGGATTCGTTACCGGTGAGGACGGTCAGGACGTCTACCTCCCCGCGCACGCGCTCCCTGAGGGGCAGACCACCCTCCGCCCAGGCACCCGTATCCAGTTCTCTATTGCTGATGGTCGGCGCGGACCCCAGGCCATGTTTGTACAGTTGGTTGGCCCCACGCCGTCCGTGGCTAAGAATCTGCGGCGTCGCCCCGAGGAAATGGTGGGGATTGTGGAGGATCTGATCCGCGTTCTGGATCATTCGTCGAACTCTTTGCAGCGCGGCCGCTACCCGGAAAATGGACGTAAAATCGCACAGATGCTGCGGGCGGTAGCCGAGGATTTTGACGTATGAGCGCACCGAAATCTCATCGCACGGGCACGTCTCGCAAACCGCGGTCGAAGCGGCAGTCAGCGAAGATCCCTACCGATAAAGTCCTCGCGCAGGCACAGGGGCCCGCGCAGGAAGCCGCCGTCGAACTCGCCGGGCAGGAGCGGGTGGGGGAGCATGTCCGCTTCGTTATGGACGATGAGCGCTTGGGGACTCATTATTTCGCCTGCACTGATTCCGGTTATCGCGGCTGGTACTGGTCTGTAACGCTGGCCCGGGCCCCGCGCGCCCGCACTGCGACTCTGTGTGAGGTGGCGTTGTTGCCGGGTGAGGATGCGCTCCTTGCCCCCCGCTGGGTGCCGTGGGCAGAGCGGCTCCGGCCTGGTGATTTGGGCCCCAACGATGTGCTGCCTTATATCGCTGGCGATGACCGCCTGATAGAGCAGGTGGAGGCCGATGACGACGCCGCCGACTCACCCGAGTCAGACGACAGTGGCCTCGGCCGTACCCGGGTGCTGTCCCCACAGGGCCGGGCCGCGGCGGCTGAACGCTGGTATGCCGGGGAATTCGGCCCCAACTCCGCTACTGCGCGCCGCGCCACCGCGCAGTGCTCATCCTGTGGGTTCCTGCTCAAACTCGCTGGTTCTGCACGCACGATGTTCGGGGTGTGCGCGAATGAGTGGTCCCCGGCCGACGGCCACGTGGTCAGTTTGGATCACGGTTGTGGGGCTCACTCGGAAACGGATGTACCGCAGCTGCGCTCCGAATGGGAGCAATCTGACCCAGTGATCGACGAGCTCGACCTGGAAATCATTTCTCGCACCGTATGACGACGCCCCCTCCCAGCGGCCCCATGTTCCCCCGCCGCACGGTCGTGTGGGGGACTTTCGTGCCCACCATCTTGTTCGAGACCGGGATGGGGGCGGTTCTGCCGGTTATCGTCGCTACCGCCACCTCGGTGGGGATGGGGCTTGACGGCGCAGCCCTCCTGGTTACGGTAGTGGCACTCGGTCAGATTCTGGCCGATATTCCGGCTGGTGTCATCGCGGCGCGCATCGGTGACCGCGCCGCCATGGTGCTCGCCTCCCTCATCGCCATCATCGGTTTTGCCGGGATCGGCCTGTCACATTCCCCGGTGGGTCTGGTCTTATTCGTCCTGCTCCTGGGCGGGGCCTCCGCCTCCTACTTCTTGGCGCGCCAGTCCTATCTGACCGATATCACCCATCCGCTACGCCGTGCCCGGGTGATGTCCACCCTGGGGGGAGTGCATCGGGTAGGGCTGTTTTTTGGTCCCTTCATTGGGGCGGGCGTAATCGCAGCCTGGGGCCTGCGCGCCGTCTACCTCCTAGCCATCCTCACCTGCCTGGCCGCCCTCGCCTTTGTTCTGGCATTCGGGGCGGAACCCGGCCAGCACCGTACCCCGTGGCGGGAGAAATTCGTAGCCGCTCGTACCGCACCCGAACGCACGCTCAGCGAAACCGTGCGTGAGTACTGGCCGGTTTTGCGTACCCTCGGGGTTGCGATCCTGCTTATTGGCGCGATCCGCGGGGCCCGCACCAATGTGCTGCCGCTGTGGGCCGAACATTTAGGGATCAGCCCGGAAGCCACCTCGGTGATCTTCGGTATCGCTAACGCGGCCGACATGCTCCTGTTCTACCCGGCCGGTAAAATCATGGACTCCTTTGGTCGCCTGTGGATCGGGGTACCTGCCATGATCATTATGGGGGCGAGCTTCGCCGTCATTCCTTTTACCTCCACCTACGCGGCGCTCGCGGTTGTGGCCGTGATTCTGGGCTTCGGTAACGGGATTTCCTCCGGCATCCTCATGACCCTGGGCGCGGACGTCGCCCCCGCCACCGGGCGTGCCCAATTCCTGGGCGTGTGGCGGTTATTTTCCGACGCCGGATCGGTGCTGGGCCCGGCGGTGCTCACCGCCGGGGCAGCGCTCGGTTCGCTGGCAGCAGGCATATGGGCGATGGCCGCGCTGGGCGCGGCAGCAGTGGGGGCGCAGTTGCGCTGGGTGCCCCGGTGGAGTCCGCACGCCAATCGCACTACCCGCCGCCGCGCCGGGCTAATAGACTAGCTCCGCAGTGGGGCTCATCGACTGTAGCGCGATGGCACACAATTCGGCCGGAGGCAGTGACCCCCCCGGCCGTTGGCAGAAAACTAGCAGCGCACCCCGGATCTACCGCTGGACGCGGTTACGCAGCTCTTCCCAGCGTCCCTCTCGTACGGCAGCGGCATTGGCTTCGATAGTCGGCTCGGGGTTGACCGGGCGCCCACCGGCCGCATGGGGCGTGATGATCATATTGGGGGCATCCCACAGGGGAGAATCCTCCGCCAGGGGCTCAGTGAGCACGACGTCGGTGGCAGCACCAGCAATAACGCCGTCATGCAACGCCTGCGCAATGCCGGGTTCGGACCATGTACTGGCCCGCCCCACATTAATCACATAGGCGCGCTGCGGCAGATGCCCCAACAGTTCATCAGTGAGCGCGCCTTCTGTGCTGGAAGAGTGGGGCAGAATCATGACGAGTACATCGGTCTGTTCCAGTTCCTTGGGAAGGTCGGCGTCGGTAATAACCCGGAACCCATCGCGTTCCCCGGCGCTACGGGCGACGCCGGCAACCTTAGCCCCCATCCCAGCGAAGGCTTGGCCGATCGCGGTACCGATGGACCCGAAGCCCCACACCAGCACCCGCGCCCCGATGAGGGTGGTGACGGCGTCGTCGGGATACAGGGGTTGCGAACCGCCCAGCTCGCCCGCCCACCGGTGCTCGCGCTGGGCCTGTGTACACGCCGGCAGACGCCGCACCAGGGCCAGTGCCAACATCAACGTATGTTCCGCTACGGTACGGTCGTGGAAACCACGCCCGGTAGTGATCTCAATGCCCTCGGGAACGCCGGCCGCTAATAGCGCATCAGGTCCGGCTGCGAGGGTTTGAATCCACCGTAGGTTGGTGAGGGTGGGTAAGATTTCCTGGAGCCATTTTTGCCCAAAACCCCACATAACAATCGCCTCGGCATCCCGGTGTTCCTCCGGGATCGGCTCCCCGAACGTGTACCAAATCAACTCATCATCCGGAAGATTAAGGGTGAGGGCAACGTCATCGGGTAGCAAGATCTTCATGAGAACCCCTTTCTTACCGGTATTTCTATGAGACCAGTGTGCCGTGAGCCTCGCAAAATATGCGACTATTTGGGGGTGAACTCACCAGCCATGTCACAGCAGGGCGTCGTTGGCGCCCTGGATCGTTACTTCCACATCACTGAACGAAACTCGACTATTGGACGCGAAGTTCGCGGTGGGATCGTCACCTTCTTCGCTATGTCCTACATCCTGGTTCTGAACCCGATTATCCTTTCCGGGTTGGACTCCTCCGGGGCCGCCCTCGGAGGCGGAACCGCACCGTCTATCCCTGCAATCGCCGCTGGCACTGCCCTCATTGCGGGCGTACTGTCGATCATCATGGGCGCGTGGGCGAACTTTCCGCTAGCGCTCGCTTCCGGTATGGGTCTGAACGCCATGGTCGCCTTCACCCTCGTGGGCGCCACCGGCCTGACCTGGGCGGAAGCCATGGGGTTGATTGTTTGGGAAGGCATCATCATCCTCGTCCTGGTGCTCACCGGGTTCCGCGAGGCCGTCTTCCGCGCCGTACCTGCCCAAATGAAGACCGCTATATCCGTCGGGATCGGCCTGTTCATCGCCCTGGTCGGGTTGGTGAACGCGGGGATTATTCGCCCCGGAGGCACGCCACTACAGCTCGGTATTAACGGCTCCCTTGCCGGTTGGCCCGCGCTGATTTTCGTCGTCGGGCTCTTTACCACGATTGTGCTGATGGTCCGCCGCGCCAAAGGAGCTATCCTCATCGGCATCCTCACCTCCACGGTGCTGGGACTCATTGTGCAGGCTTTCATCCATCTGGCACCCAAGAGTGAGGACAACCCCACCGGATGGGGCCTGACTGTACCCGAATTGACCGGGGTGCCGGTCTCCTTGCCGGACCTCAGCACACTCGGGCAGTTCGACCTCTTCGGTTCCTTCGGCAAGATCGGCTTCCTGGCCGTCGTGCTACTGGTCTTCTCCCTCATGTTGGCCGACTTCTTCGACACCATGGGCACCATGGTGGCTATCGGCTCCGAAGCCGAACTGCTTGATGCCGAAGGTAACCCGCCACGCACCCGTCAGATCCTCATCGTGGACTCCATCGGTGCGGCCGTCGGGGGTATGGGCGGGGTCTCCTCAGCCACCTCCTATGTGGAATCCTCTGCCGGCGTGGGAGAGGGGGCGCGTACCGGTTTAGCCAGTGTGGTGACCGGTGGCCTGTTCCTGCTGTCAATGTTCTTTGCACCCATCGTGGCGCTGGTGCCCTCCGAAGCTGCGTCGACGGCGCTGGTGGCCGTTGGGTTCCTCATGATGATGCAGGTGAGCGAGATCGAGTGGCACCGCCCCGAGATCGCCATCCCCTGCTTCCTGACCATCGCGATGATGCCCTTCGCCTACTCCATCACGGTGGGGATCGGAGCTGGCTTCGTTACCTACTTCATCATCGAATTGGCGCTCGGCAAGGTGAAGCGGATCCATCCGCTCATGTGGATCGTCTCTATTCTGTTCATTCTCTACTTCGTGCTCGGGCCGTTGCAGCAGGTTCTGAACGTGTAGGTGTGCGACGTCCCGCCGGGAGGCGGGTAAGCGTGGTGCGGGCCGCCTCTGACTGCCGCGTCAGGGGCGGCCCGTCTAGTTGGCCACGATGGGCTCAGCAGCCGACCGGATGTGTCTGGCTAGACACCCCCGCCAATTTTTTTAGCTAAACTAATGAGCTAAGCTAAAGAAATTGGCGGGGTTTCGCGTGAGCGCACTCGCCGTCGTCGGAAAATAACGGCACCCCACGCGGTAGCCGGAGTCGCACCTGCAACGTAAAGGAACACCTGTATATTTATGCCCTCTTCCACGCCCGTTACCCCGGCGCCAGGAGAAGATGACCTCACCGCACTCGTGCGGGTAGCCGTCCATCGGATCTCGCGGCGGCTTCGGCAAGAAGCCCGCGCGGCTGCCGACCTCAGTCAAACCCACATCTGCGTGCTGGCCTACCTGGAGAAGAACGGCCCGGCCACCCCAGGGGAATTGGCGGAAGAGGAAGGAGTGCAGCCGCCCTCTATGACTCGGATTATCAACTCACTCCAAGAATCCGACTGCCTGACCCGATCAGCTCACCCGAGTGACAAGCGGCAGGTGCTAGTGGAATTAACCGCGCCCGGCCGCGAACTCCTCACCCAGATGCGGCAGCGCCGCAGCGCCTGGCTGAGTGCTGGCATTGAAAACCTCACGCCGGCCCAGCGCAACCAGCTGCGCGCCTCTGCGGAGCTACTGCTGGAGATGGTAGAGCGATGAGTAAGACCTTCTATTCGCTGCGGTTCTACAACTACCGGGTATGGTTCATCGGCGCCCTCATTGCCAACATTGGAACCTGGATGATGCGGATCGCCCAGGACTGGTTGGTGTTACGCGTCCTCACGGATAACTCCGGATTCGCGGTTGGGGTGGTGACCGCGTTGCAATTTGCGCCGCTGCTATTTTTGACCCCGGTCGCCGGTGTTATTGCCGATCGCTATAACCGCCGCGCGATCTTAATGTGGACGCAGGGGGGTATGGGCGCGCTAGCCCTGATTCAGGGGATTCTCGTACTCAGCGGATATGCGCAGCTATGGCATATTTACGTGTTGGCTCTCCTTACCGGTATGGTCTCCGCCCTGGATGCGCCCGCGCGGCAGATCTTTGTAGGGGAGATGGTTCCCGCTGGGAACCTACCTAACGCCGTCGCCTTGAACTCTACGTCGTTCAATGCTGCCCGGATGGTGGGGCCGGGAGTATCTGGCCTCTTGATTGCTGCCGTGGGAACCGGCTGGGTATTCCTTGTTAATGCGGTCTCCTTTGCCGGAACTATTGGGGCATTGCTACTTATGCGTACCGATGAACTCCGGGAGCTGCCGCGCGCGGAAGCTAAGAAAGGGCAGATCCGCGACGGCCTGCGCTATGTGCGCCGCCGCACTGACATCCTCGTCATCATGATTGTGGCCGGTACGGTCTCTGCTTTGGGATTGAACTTCCAGCTCACCAGCGCCGTCATGGCCACCCAGGTGTTCGGCCGCGAGGCTAGCGGCTACGGCATCGTGGGCTCAATTATGGCCATTGGCTCAGTGGCGGGTGCGCTCGCAGCAGCCCGCCGCACCCAACCCCGCGTACGCCTGGTGATCGCCGCCGCCTTCGTGTTCGGGTTGGTAGCCGGGGTGAATGCGCTCGCGCCCACCTGGCCGATGTATCTGGCGTCCATGGTGCTGGTCGGATTCTGCTCGCTCACCATGATTACCTCCGCCAATACAGCGATCCAGATGTCTACCGAGCCGGCGATGCGCGGCCGGGTGATGGCGCTGTACACAATGGTCTTCCTTGGCACCACCCCCATCGGCTCACCCCTGGTGGGGTGGGTGGCAGAAGCGTGGTCTCCCCGCTGGTCGGTAGGGATTGGGGCGGTGGCCTCTCTGCTGGTTTCGGCCGCGGCTGCTGTGTGGGCCAAGCACCATTGGCGGGTCGAGGTGCACTACCAGTGGCACCGACCGTTCTTGGATATTGACGGCCCGGGAGAGCGCCATGCCCGGCGGATTAATGACGACGACGCCGCGCACGCCCAGGCGCGCGCGGACCGAGCCGTCCCGCATCCCGAAGAAATCCGCTCTGATCCTAATGTGGGATAGCGAGTTGAGCCGGTGAGAGCCAGGACTGTAGTTGGATGCCAGGGAGGTGCCCGGTAGGGCACAATGAGAATGGAGCCTTGGCAGCGGTGCTATCCGCAGAAGCTGTCCGCTAAAAGCTGCCGCGCGCGGACTATAGAGGAAGGATTGAGGCTGTGAAAGACCTCATCGATACCACCGAGATGTACCTCAAGACGGTGTATGAGCTCCTGGAGGAGGGCGTGCCACCGCTGCGTGCACGGATCGCGGAACGCTTGGAGCATTCGGGTCCTACCGTCTCGCAGACGGTGGCGCGGATGGAACGTGATGGCCTGCTTACCGTTGATGAGGATCGCATCATCCGGCTCAGTGACGAAGGCTTCCGCCGTGCGGGAACGGTCATGCGTAAGCACCGTCTAGCCGAGCGTTTGCTGCTGGATATGATCGGCTTGGAGTGGGAGTTAGTCCACGACGAAGCCTGCCGGTGGGAACATGTCATGAGTGATCAGGTGGAGGATAAGATTCTTCATCTCCTCGACAACACCGACGTCGACCCCTATGGCAACCCCATCCCGGTGGTGGGCGAAGATCCCCTCGTAGCTGCCGAAGCCAACCTGATCCCGGTCAGTGATATGGAAGGTGAAGAGGAGACGGTGGCTCGGGTGGAACGCATTGCTGAACCGCTGCAAGTCGATAGCGAACAGCTGCGTCGCTTTACCGAAGCTGGGATCCGCCCTGGGGCGGAGATTACCGTTGCGAAAGTAGATTCGGTACACGTGGTTGGTGCCACGTCATCTGAGATAGTTTTGGAAGTTCCCGACAACATCTCGCGCGCACTATTCGTAACTCCACTCCAGAATTAGTGAATCTCTACGAAAATCATCCTGGGGTATGAGGTGAAATGTGCCGCTGGTCGTAATCGATACGTGACATTCCTGCTGGCGGCCACTATTCTCGGTGATAGTTCGTAGCACCCTCCGCTACGGACTCGCATGCGGAGCCTAGCCTCGCCGCCACATGCGAATCGGACGACATAAGATCGGCGAGGACGGGGGAACCACTCTGGTAGGCCAGGTACCTGCCTTGGGGTGAAGTGCGCCGCCCAGGGTTAGGAAGCTACATATCGCAGCTGAACTGCCCGCAGCAGCACCGAGCACTCCGCTCGAACCCGACAGCTTACCCCGTCGGCACGGAGAATTTACGTGACAGCAGAGACCTACACCGCCCGCCACGAGGCCAAACGATCCACTTTCTCTCATCTTCGCGAACTCGGCGCATCTGTTACTAACGGTCGTAAGGGGCCGGTTGTTGCAGCCTCATCTGGTCTAGCCCTGACCATGGTTGCCACTGCGGCCGGTGCGGTGACCGCTCCGACCCCCGAGGTCAACGCTCAGGCTGAAATTGCCGCCACCTCTATTTCAGAGGAAGCTCAGGCCGCTCTGGCAGCCCCCACGAGCGTGGATGTTGCCGCGGATAGTGAGTGGGTTTCCGGCGCTGCCGTGAAGGTAGAAGCCGAGAAGGCTCCGGCTCCGGTAGTGCGCCCCGCCGTTCAGGCGCAGCCTGCTCAGCGCACCGAACGTCAAGCTCCGGCTACCCGCTCTGCCGCTCGTAAGGCCCCGGCAGAAGCTGAACTCCCGCCGGTTGAGGCTAGCGGTTTTGGCGCCCAGGTCGTCGCCATCGCTATGCGCTACATTGGCACTCCCTACGTGCACGGTGGATCGACCCCGGCCGGCTTCGACTGCTCCGGGTTCACCCAGTACGTCTACGCCCAGGTGGGCGTGAATCTGCCCCGCAGCTCCGGCGCTCAGCGCGGTGCCGGGCGCGTTGTTCCCGCTTCGGAAGCCCGCCCCGGAGACCTCATATGGTGGCCCGGGCACGTGGGTATCTACCTCGGTAACGGCCAGCACATTGCTGCGCGCAACCCGGGTACCCCGCTGAAGGCTGGCCCGATCTACCGCGGTGGTGCCACCTTCATCCGCCTCGGCGGCTAATAACTTCAGATATAACGGCGCCTCACCACCAACAGGTTGTCGTTTCCCCTCAGTTGTAACAGCGAGCTCCTCCACGTCCGATGGGAGCTCGCTGTTCATGTTTTAGCCCTACCACTGTGCAACTTTCAGCCATACACCCCGCGGGATGTGTGCGCGGAGGGCTGGAAAGAGGCAAGATAGAGGTAGTGAATGATCAGCGGTGATCGGATGGAAGGTATAGCCATGACGCACGAACCAGTGGTGCTTGTTGGGGTCGATGGTACTCCTGCTGCACTCGGAGCAGTTGATTGGGCAGCAGCCCAGGCTCAGCGTTTGGGGTGGAGGCTCCACATCGTCTGCGCGTACACGCTCCCCTCTTTCCCTGCCACCTCTATTGACGGCGGTTATGCAGCGCTGGACGATAAACAAATCCATAACGGTGCGCGCCAGGTACTGCAGGAAGCTGTCGAACGGGCCGGCACTGGTGTCGAGGTGACTTCCTCGCTGGAAAATGGTGATCCTACCGGCGTGCTGGTGGAGCTATCCAAGCAGGCTGGCATGGTAGTGATTGGCTCGCATAAGGGATCCGGTTTTACCGATCGTCTCCTCGGAGCTGTGTCATCAGCGCTCCCCTCACACTCACACTGCCCGACCGTCGTGGTTCCGTTGCGAGAAGAGGGGCGTGAACCCCTCCTACCGGTACGCCGCATTGTGGTGGGGGTTGACGGCTCGTCCTCTGCTAGCGGTGCCCTGCATCAGGCAGTGCGCGAAGCCTCCGTGTGGGATGCAGAAATCACCGCTATCGCCGCCGTCGCTATTGCTTCGGCCGCTGGTGCTCTAGCCTGGATGCCGGCCACCGTGGACCGTGACCGCATCCTCGCCGATGTGCGCGAAGGCCTCGATTCGGCGATTGAAAGCGCCACCCAGGACTTCCCCGACGTGCGCGTGCGCCGCCACGCCCTTGATGGCAACGCAGCCGCCCTACTGGCCGAGTTCTCCACTGCCGTGGACCTCGTCGTGGTCGGCACCCGTGGTCGGGGTGGGTTCGCCGGTCTCATGCTCGGATCCACCTCCCAGGCCCTGCTCCAGCACTCGGTGTGCCCGGTGATGGTAGTGCCCTCCAAGTTCGATGCGCAGGAGGCCTCTCCCACCGAGATGTGGCAGCATCGCTAGGAACGACGACGCAGCGGGGGCACCAGGAATACCTGGTGCCCCCGCTGGATTATGTGGTACCGGGGTTAGCGCCTAGGCGCGTCCCACCCGCGCGGCCTGCGCATCAAGGACATCACTGAGAATATCCATGGCGTGATGCAGGTCCTCCTCGCTGATGGTCAGCGGGGGAGCCAGACGGATGGTCGATCCGTGGGTGTCCTTGCACAGCATGCCGCGCTCGGCCAGTTGCTCACACAGCTGACGGCCGGTTTGTTGTAGTTCGGGCTCCACGTCAATACCGGCCCACAGGCCGCGCACGCGAGCTGCAGCCAGATGGCCGGCGTCGGAAATCTCCTGGAGCCGCTGTTGGAAGATCACACCCAGCTCACGAGTGCGCTCCTGGATGGTTCCCTCTTTGAGAAGATTAACGACGGCCAGGCCAACTGCGCAGGCGAGGGGATTGCCACCGAAGGTGGAGCCGTGGGTGCCGGGGGTCAGGTGGGAGAGCACATCCCGCCGGCCGACAACTGCTGAGACGGGGATGACGCCGCCACCGAGGGCCTTACCCAGGGTGGACAGGTCTGCCTGGACGCCGGCGTGCTCCTGGGCCAGCGTGTAGCCGGTGCGGCCGAGCCCGGACTGAATCTCATCAATGATCATCAGGACGTTATTCTCAGTGCACAGGGTGCGCAGCTCGGGCAGGAAGTTCTCGGGCGGAATGACGACGCCGGACTCACCCTGGATCGGTTCGAACAGGACTGCCACGGTGTTTTCGTCGATGGCAGCGCGAACGGCGTCGATATCCCCGAACGGAACCACGCGGAAACCGGGGGTGTACGGGCCGTAGTGGTCGCGGGCAACCGGGTCGGTGGAGAAGGACACGATCGTGGTGGTGCGGCCGTGGAAGGAATGTTCGGCCACGATGATGTTGGCTTGCTCGGGCGCAACACCCTTGGATTTGTAGCCCCAACGGCGAGCTACCTTGATCGCCGACTCTACGGCCTCAGCACCGGTATTCATGGGGAGCATCATTTCGGTACCCGTGAGTTCGGTTAGCGCTGAGGCGAAGGGAAGCATGAGGTCATGGTCAAAAGCGCGTGAAACCAAGGTGACGCGATGCAACTGGTCCTCTACCGCGCGCAGCAGGGTGGGGTTGCTATGGCCAAAGTTGAGCGCTGAATAGCCGGCCAGGCAGTCGAGGTATTTCTTGCCGTTAATATCGGTAACCCAGCAGTCGCTTGCAGTGCTGATAACGACGTCGAGCGGATTGTAGTTAGGCGCCAGGACAGCGTCTGCGGTCGCGGTGCGTTCTTGCATTAAACCTCCTTGGGGTTCTAGACGGGAATGGGGCGCAAGCCCGCGCTTGATCATAGTATGGCGCTGGGGGTTTCGGGAGAAACATCGCATCTGAGTTCTTTCCCCGATTCGCAATCGCCCATCTGGCGGCAGGAGGTGCTCGGATAGGGCGGTGATTCGCAGGGGCGCGGGCGTTTGGTACTCTAAGGAAGCGGTTTATAGCTGCATTGCCCCCGTAGCTCAGGGGATAGAGCACGGCTCTCCTAAAGCCGGTGTCGCACGTTCGAATCGTGTCGGGGGCGCCAATCATTGGAGGATCAGACGGCAAAAAACATATACGTCAAGAACAGGACGCGCGTCACGTTTCTTCGTGTTGCGGACCCCTGACGACCTTGAAATACTGGTCTGTAGACGCCGCGCGATGTCTGCCCCCCTGCGATTCGCGCGGCGTCGCCCCATATCAGAACAGATGTGTTGTTGGGCGCTAATTCTGGGCCGGACGGCGTTGCAAGCAGCGACTTTTAAGGCTGCCCGATAGCGTGGAAGAATGACCCCGTCTCTGTTCTTTAGCCGCCGTCGCCGCAATAGCGAGAATGACGCGCCTGCGGCACCACCCGCGCCCGCACGCCCCACTCGCGCGCCCGCCCGGGCTGCCCGCCCGCAAAAACGAGACGAATCCCCGGCGCCTGCACGCCCGAGCGTGGTCTCGGAGGACACCAAATTCCTCATCCGTCGTGCCCTGCGCACCTGGAACGCTCAAATCGCAGATCTCACGGGCGTATCCTCACTAACCGATATTTCAGACCTCGGCGATGCCTGCCTCGATCTGTCCCGCGCGCACCCGTCGGGCATCGCGCAGCTGTATGCCGCCCGCCCCACCCGGCTGACCAATCTGCTGCGTGAAGGTGCGGCCTATTCGAAGGGCCGCCGAGCCGCCAAGAACGTCGTCGAGAAGGCCCAAGAACTGGAGGAACAGCACGGGCAAGCCTCCCTGTACCTGGCGATCGGGGTAGCCCAGTGGACCGAGATGGTCGATATGCCGGTGGCTCCGGCCCGCAACTCCTCACATTTCGCTCCGGCCGGTTCATTACGTGCCGATGAGGCGGGCCTACCCCGCCCACTCCCCGCCACCGCGGGAGCAGCCGCGATCAGTGGTACCTCTCCCTCCGGTGCGCCTACCGAAAAACGTATGCGTGAATATGCTGCCCCCATTTTGCTGCGCCCGGTGCGCATCACGGTGGATCCGCAGACCGACGGCGATATTGAGCTCTGCCTGGAGCCGGGGATTGAACTGAACCCCGCGCTGGAAACCTCGTTGCGGGCAGCGGGCTCGACCCTTCGAGAAGAAGACGTGGCGCGTAGCGTCGTCACCGAACATGGGTTCACCCCGCGCACGGCGCTCAGTATGGTCATTAGCCAGGCAGCCGAGCGCCTGGAAGGATTCCGCTATGACGAACGGATTATGGTGGCACCGTTCGTAAACCCGGGCCAGCTGCTGGCGGCCGACCTGCACAGTTTGGAAAATGATCTTGCCTCCCGTGAGTTGGTAGCCGCCCTGGCCGGTGACCCGGCGTGCCGACGTCGTCTGGCCCAAGAACTCCCTGAGATTTCCCGCGGAGACCGCGCTCCCGATGCGGAACGTGGGGTAGGCGATTTGGCTCCCGTGCAGCAGACGGTCGTGGAACTGGCTGCGGCGGGGCGATCCTTTATGGTCGATACTGCGCCAGGTGCCAATGAGGGAGATGTGATTGCGGCGGTCCTGGCCGATGCGGCGGCGTCAGGCAAGTCGGTAGCCCTGGTGTGTGGCACCCACGCGCGGGCGGTGACGGACCGGGCAGCCCTCGCACGCCTGAATCTGGACGACCTCATCTTGGATTTGACCGGCCCGCGGTGGCGGACCACCGCCCTGGAGCGCCTGCGGGACGGTTTCGTAGAACACGAGGATACGCTCGACGACGCCGCCATTATCGAACAGCGCGAATCACTGGTGCGTACCCGCGAGGTGCTAGGCCAGTATGTGGACTCGCTGCACCGCGAACACGAACCCTGGGGCGTCTCGGCCCATATGGCCCTGCAGGAACTGGCCCGGCTCACCTCGGATCGGCCCGTGCCGCGCACACGGGTGCGGCTCGACGGCGCTGACCTAGAGGGGCTGACGCCAGCGCGTAGAGAAGAACTGATCGACCTGCTGGAGAAGGCCGCAGAGCTGGGAGCCTTCAGCCTCCGCCGTCACCAGACCGCCTGGTATGGTGCCCAGCTCCAGGACGCCAACCAAGCCGATCGGGCCCTGCGGATCGCCGAGAAACTCTCCCTCACCTTGCTACCGGAACTCGTGCAACGGGCACAGGCAATCACCCAGGACACCGGGCTCACTGAAGTGTCCACGGTGGCCGAGCTACGTGAGCAACTGACGATGCTGCAGGGGGTGCGCCAGGCCCTGGATGTTTTCTCCCCGCAAATCTTTGAGACTTCTGCCGCGCAGATGGTGGTGGCTACCGCAACCAAACAGTGGCGCGAGAAGCACGATGTGGCGATGCGCCGCTCCACCCAGCGCCGGCTGCGCAAACAGGCCCGCGATATGGTCCGGCCCGGCCGCCAGGTGGACGACCTGCATGCCGAGTTGGTATACGTGCAGCAGCAGGCCATTATCTGGCGTAAACACTGCCCGGCCGGGGGCTGGCCGCGCCTACCGCAGGGAATGCGGGAAGTGGAAAAACTGGTAGATAGGGTGGAGCAGCACTTCGCTGAGCTCGACCCCGTCCTCAACACCACCCTCGCGGACGTTCCCTTCGATGAACTCAGTAACCGCATGGCGGGTCTCGCTAATGACGTAGAAGGCCTCGGCACACTCCCTGAACGCACTCAGTTGGTCGCCGAGATCCGGGAGTTGGGTGGGGCCTGCCTCGTCGATGACTTCACTGAGCGGCGCGTGCCACGCGAGATGGTGCGCGCGGAGGTCGAGCTGTGCTGGTGGGCCTCCATTTTGGAGACGGTGCTGCGTTCAGATCGGCTCTTGGCCCGGTACGACGGCGCCCGCCTGGCGGAACTGGCCGAGCAGTTCCGCCAGTTGGATCGCGCCCATATCGACTCCCTGCCGGGGCCGGTGCGACGCGCCGTCGGACGCCGACTGGTACGCGAGGTGAACCGCGATAAGGCCCGGGCCCGCGAATACTGGCGGGAACTGTCTAGTTCGCACCCGGATAATCTGCGCTCCCTCATTTCCCGCTACCGTTCCCTTACGCACGCGCTGCGGCCGATTTGGATTTTTGCGGCCGCCCAGATTTCCCAGGTGCTAAACCAGGACGAACAGCTCGATCTGGTGGTGCTCGACGGGATCCAACACACCCCCACCGCGCATATTGTCGGCGTTCTGGCGCGTGCCCGGCAGATCGTGGTCTTTGGTGATCCCAGACGGCGCAGTGAATCGGCGGTGGCTGACCTCGCTACGATTTTGCCGCATCACGAATTGCCCACCGATCGATCGGATCGGGAGGAGCATGTGGCTGCCTTCCTCGCCTCGCACGGCTATGACGGCCTAGTCGACTCGATCCCGGCTCCGCCTTCGCAGTCCACGTTGCGCTTGGAGTTGGTGGATGGTTTCGGTATGCCCGCCGTGGGGGCAGATGCGGTTGAATCGGTGCAAACCGAGGTGGACCGGGTAGTGGATTTGGTAGTGGAGCATGCGCTGTCTCGCCCCGATGAGTCCCTGGCTGTTATTGCGCTCAACGAGCGGCACGCCCGCCGGGTAGAGGAGGCGATTTCGCGAATAGTGGCCGATTCCCCCGCGATTTCGGATTTCTTTGCGCGCGATAAACAAGAACCCTTCGCGGTGGTGGGTATTACCGAGGCAGCCGGGATGTCGCGCGATTCCATCATTATGACCGTGGGTTATGGGAAAACACCGCACGGGCGGGTGCTACATCGACTGGGGGATATCTCTGGTCCGGACGGGTTGAGCTTGCTCATTGACGCTCTCGATGATGTGCGCCGCGAACTCGTGGTGGTCTCGTGTTTCGCCTCTGCAGACCTTGATCGCGACCGCCTGCGTGCGCCCGGAGCGGAGCTGCTCTACGATCTTCTGGCCCATATTGAGGGGGCGCACCATGCGGGGGCCTCGGAGGCCGGCGAATTGGAAGATACCGCGCCTGATCGCCTACTCGTTGACCTGGCTGATCGTTTGTGGCGCTTGGGCTTGACCGTGGTGCCGCGCTATGGCGTGCCCGGCGGGGTGCGGATTCCGCTCGCAATCGGCCACCCGCATCGGCCCGGGGAGCTACTGGTAGCGGTGGTGACCGACGACGACGCCTACGTGGCCGAACCGTCCGTGCGCGTGCGCGAGCGGCACCGGATCGAACGCTTGCGTGACCGCGGTTGGCGCGTACACGAGGCCTTCTCCACTGCTGTATTCATGGATCCGCAGTCGGAGGCCGAGCGGATCGTGGCCGCCGTCGTTGATGTGATGGCCGCCGATAACGACGACGACGCCACCACCCCCGGGCAGCCCAATGCTGGCGCCACCTGCCCGGTCCCGGCAGCGGATACCGCTGACCATCAGGGAACTAGCGCGGGCGACGTTACCTCTGGCGATGCGGATGCCGCCCCGGACGCTCATGACACCGGTGATGATAAAGGCGAGGGTACAGACTCAGCAGACGCGACTGATCCGGTTACCTTGGCAGCGCCTGAGCCGCGCGAACGTGGACCCCGCCCCGATATCGCCGCCGGGATGCCGCTGTCTGCCTACTCTGATGACCAGCTTGACGATATGGCAGTGTGGATCGCCACGGACGGGTTGCCGCGCACCGATGAGGAGATGGTCGCCGCCCTGCGGGAAGAGCTAGAGATAACTCGCCGCGGTGCCCAAATTGACGCCGTCCTGCGGGCGGCCGCGCAGCGTAATCGCCGCGAAAGGTGAGATGGCAGTGACGGAACGCTTGATACATGGCCAGCCTGGCGCGGACCACTCGGCGGAAGACGGATCTGAGCCGGCACCGGCTCGGCAGCGAGAGATGCTCACGCGGCGGGAGCGGCCGCACCGGTCGCGCAGCCGTACCCGGCGGAGGAATCTCGATAGTGTACTTCCCCGCAGCGGTGAGGGTGAGTCTGCGGTGGCGTGGGGAGACGGGTCGGATAGTAATACCGAGCGTCTGCTGCGGGATGTGCCGCCGCACTGGTGAGCCGACGCTGGTGAGCTCCAACCGGTGGGCCTTCGCCTATGACTGACGAAAACCGACCCAGCCAGCGGCTGGGTCGGTTTTCGTTTAGTGAATGCGGCAGCGCCACGCACCTGTCAGCGCAGCTTACGGGTGCGTGGCGCTGGGCGTAGGTTAGCGCAGCTGATCTTTGGCGAGCAGGTCGCGGATCTCGGTCAGCAAGCGCACGTCGTCAGCGGGAGCCTCGGGCTCATCGTGAGCCTTCTTGCGGCGTTCGGCCAGCTTGTTCATCGGCATAACGATGAGGAAGTAGACGGCGGCCGATACCAGCAGGAAGTAGATGAAGGCGTTGATCACCAGGCCGAAGGAAATGGTGGCCTGGCCGATGGTGACACTCCAGGCGCTGGCGAAATCGACATCCCCAAACAGCGCGCCGAGTAGCGGGTTGATAATGCCCTGAACGAAGGACTCCACCACCTTGCCGAATGCGGCACCGATGACGATACCGACAGCCATCTCCACGGCGTTACCGCGGGAAATAAACTCCTTGAATCCCTGAAGCATAAAGTTAATCCTCGTGGGGTCGAGATTGGCCCGCAAAGGCCTGGGCATCTAACTTGCGGGGAGGGCGGCAGTTACTGGTGCTTGGGCCGCAGCCTCCAAGAGAACTTTAGCCTCTTGGCTCGGTACAGCAACCAGCGCGTCACTGTTATGTTGGCCACCGGTGTTCAAAGGCCCGACGGCTTCGGGCGGCAAAATGGATACCACCAATGCTTTATTAGCCACCTTTTCCATCCCTGCCTCACCGGCCGCATAGAGCCAAACGGTTCGTCCCGGCTGCGCCACCGTCATCGACCCGCGATCCGCGAACGTCACCGGTACGAGCACATATCCCGTCGGCAGATCATCCTGCGTCACCGTCCCTACCAGCATCGATTTTGTTAGCACGGTGCCCGGTTGTGCCGCAATCGCCACGTGCTCTCCGTCGGCCTGGCCTACCTCGGTGAGGGCATCGGCGGGCAGTATGGCCGGGTCCAGCTGGGCGGTGGTGAGATCGCCGGCCGCCACCGGAGCCCCTGCCGTCAGTGGGGTGTTCACGACGACGGCGCTCACCGCCACAGGTGCGGGAACAAATAAGCGCAGCATCCACCAGATTGTCGCTAGAACTAGGCAGAAACTCAGCAGATGCCGCCACCGCCAGGCGGCGATGCGGGCCGCTGGGAGCCGGCCAGGGGAGGTGAGGCGGGCGGCAGCCCGCACGGGTGAGCGCCGGCGTCGAGGAAGATGGATCATGTCTGCCAGCGTAAAGGTGGCGCACGGACGACTCAGAGGCCGGTGTGGACGGGCAGGCAGTGCAGGTGCGAGTGGGGATGAACCCGGTCAGCGCGGCGGGGTTATGGAAGCCAGCTGTAGCGGGCTGGAATGTTGGGCACAAACAGGGGCGCTGCTCCGACGATTAGCTGGACTTAGAGCTAGAGCGGTTATCGGTGCGGTAGAAACCGGACCCCTTCAACACTACGGCGCTCGGCTGGAAAAGTTTACGCAAACGCCCCCCGCAGCCTTCGCAGATCTTCAACGAATCTTCGTCAAAGGACTGTTTCACGCTGAATTCGTGTGCGCAATTCGTGCAGCGATACGCGTAGGTTGGCATGTGGTCCTCCAAAAACTAGCAGACTGGCAGTCTGCCCTTCCGAGTGCCAATCATACGCCGTACCTCGGCGTCATCTCCACTCGCAGCTGCTAACGCCCCCGCACCGCCAACTCCCCACGTCCGCGCGCCGCCGACTCCCGACACCACTGTGCCGCCGACTCCCGACACCATTGTGCCGCCGACTCCCCACGCCCCCGCACCGCCCGGTAGGCTGGGGCAAGTGAACAGGTCTGCGCTGCTTAAACGCGCCGGAATCGGCGTCGTTATTCTCATTGTCCTGGCTCTGGTGACCGTCCTCGGGGTCGGCACCTACACCGTCCGCCGCCCCCTGCCTACCGTGGACGGCTCCATCCGTCTACCTGGTTTTGCCGATACCGTCACGGTGCAGCGCGACGCCCGCGGCATCCCCACGATCACTGCCAGCAACGACCTTGACCTCATGCGTGCCCAAGGGTACGTCCACGCCCAGGACCGCTTCTTCCAGATGGACTACCGCCGCCACGTGACCGCTGGACGCTTGGCAGAGCTGGTCGGCCCGGTACAGGCTGCAATTGACGCGGACCGCGTGATCCGCACGTTCGGCTGGCGCCGCGTTGCTGAACAGGAATGGAAGGTTATTTCGGAGGAGTCCCGGGCGTTGCTCACAGCCTACGCTGAGGGAGTCAACACCTATATTTCTGGCCGCGAATCCTCACAGTTAGCGGCGGAATATACCGTACTGGGCTTGGCCGTGGCGGTACCGGAGATTGAACCGTGGACGCCGATCGATTCTCTGGCTTGGCTCAAAGCAATGGCGTGGGACCTGCGCAATAACTACGAAGATGAGCTCTTGCGCGCTCAAGCGGCTGCCGATCTGGGAGATTACAACGCCGTCGACTCTCTCTTCCCGCCCTACCCGGCCGAGCAGCGCGCCCCCATCATCCCCGACGGTACCGCACCCCAGGCCCCGGTCGTCACCCCGCCGGACTCCCTCCCACCGGCCTTGCCACTGCCGGAACCCACAAATACGTCGGCCACCGAAGCTGGCCCTGCCCTCGATCCAGCCGAGATTTCCGACGACGACGCTAGCCGCGCCCTGGCGGCGGCTAGCCGCGCACTGCAGGCAGTCCCGCAACTGGTTGGTGGCGGGGAAGGTACCGGCTCGAACTCCTTCGTGATCGCTGGCACCCACACTGCAACCGGTAAGCCAATCGTCGCCAATGACCCGCACCTGGGCGTCTCCCAGCCCGGTATTTGGCATCAGGTGGGCTTGGCCTGTACCGAAAAGACCACCGACTGTACGTTTAACGTCTCCGGCTTCTCGATGGCCGGCATGCCCGGCGTCGTCATTGGCCATAATGATGAGCTCGCATGGGGGCTGACGAATACCGGGGCGGACGTCACCGATTTCTTCCTGGAGCGCCTCACCTCCGACAAGAGCTACCTGCGCGACGGCCAGGAAACCGAACTGCAGGTACACAATGAGACGATCAAGGTGGCCGGTGGGGAACCCATCGAACTGACGGTCCGCGCCACGGTACACGGGCCCATCATCTCCGATGTTTTACCCACCGATGCGATCTCGGCCCTCCCGGTCCCGGCCGGTTCCCCCAGCGCCGGGGACGGTTACGCGGTCTCGTTAGCGTGGACGGCCCTCCAACCCGGGCGCACCATGGACGCAGTCTTCGCGATTGACCGGGCTACCGATCAGGCTGAGGTGGCCGCAGCGGCCGAGCTGTTCGAAGTGCCTGCGCAAAATATTGTGTGGGCTAATACCGACGGCGATATTGGCTACCAAATGCCCGGGCGGATCCCGGTGCGGGGGATTGCTGTCCAGGCGGTTCTGCCCGCGGATGGCACCTGGCCGCGCCCGGGTTGGGATTCTGCCTTCGACTGGACCGGTTACTTACAGGGGGCGGACCTCCCCAGTGCGGTCAATCCTGAGGACGGATTCATTGTGGCTGCCAACCAGGCGATTCAAGCCCCCGGGGAGAGTCCCTTTGTAGGCCGCGATTTTGACTTCGGGTACCGCTCCCAACAGTTACGCGGGCGGATTAGCGCCGATATTGCTGCCGGCACCCCGATCACAGTGGCACGAGCTAACGAGTACATGCTGGAAGATGGCAACCCCTATGCCGCAGCCGTAGTACCTGCGATCCTGGCGCTAGATGTGCACGACCGCTTCCTGCGCTTAGCCGTGGATCAGTTACGCAGCTGGGCGGAGGAAGGCTATCCGCAGCGAGTGGACAGCCCGGGGGCCGCTTTCTTTGCCTCTATCTGGGCACACCTGTTAAAACTCACCTTCCACGATGATCTGCCCAACGCGCAGTTGACTAATTCTTCGCGCTGGCTGCAGGTGATGGAAAAGCTGCTGGAAGATCCGGAATCGGCCTGGTGGGATGATCGCACCACCGTCAGCGTGCGCGAAACGCGCGATGAGATACTCCAGCAAGCGCTGCAACAGGCGCGCATGGAGTTGACGAATTCCCAGGCCAAGGACCCCTCTGAGTGGCGATGGGGGAACTTACACCAGTACGCGCCCGAACATGATGTGCTCGGCGGCGAGGATATTCCCGGCCTGGTGCGCTGGTTCTTCAACGCCCATCCCGTGGAGGTAGCGGGGGGTTCGGGAATCGTGAACGCGACCGGCTGGAATCCACGCGTCGATGAGTACGGGCGCGTCAACTATACGGTGACGACGGCACCTTCGATGCGGATGGTTGCGGATATGAGTGACCTAGACCGCTCCACCTGGGTGAATATGACCGGTAACTCTGGGCATCCGGCCTCCAAGAATTACGAGGACCAAAACGGCCCGTGGGCGCGGGGGGAAACCTTCGCTTGGCCTTTCACACCAAGCGCTGTCAAGGAGGCGGCTGTGGCCACCCTGGAGATTCAGCCTCGCTAGGTTGATCTCCCAGCCCCCGCCAGGCCAATGTCCAAGCCCCAGCCAGGCCAATGTCACAGCCCCCGCCAGGCCAATGTCACAGCGTGCGCCGGGCCTGGCGGTGCGGGGCTATCCCCTACGCCAGCGCGAGGGCAGCCCGGTTCATGGCACTACCCTCCAGCAGGAACCATTCCGACGGCGTGATCACCGCTTTGATAGGGATATCGAATTCTGCCGCCGGTAGGAGCTGGTCCCTGATGAGCTCGTGATCGAAAAGCAGGGTGAACGTAGGGATGTCATCGTCGATGAGCTGGAGCATGCGGTCATACCAGCCGCCACCTTGGCCGAGTCGGTTACCGAGGCCATCCACGGCCAATCCTGGAGTAATAACGCATTCGGCGTCTTGGATGGCTTCAGCAGGCAGGATCGGCCCGGAGGGTTCTGGCGGACGGCCCGGGGCGCGGACCTCTAAATCGTCGTCGCCCCGGTAATACGCCCACGCCCGCGCTAAGCCGGGCCCGAGGACGGGGAGCAATACCCGTACTCCACGGCCCGCGAGTGCACTGATGAGACGGGATGTATCCGGTTCCCCAGGTTGGGAAACATAAGCAGCTACGGTACGGGCTTCACCCACGGCCTGCAAAGCATGGGCAGCGAGAGCCTCAGCTTCCTGTTCACAGGCTTGCTCATCACCATTGCGGGCAGCGCACCGGTCGGCCCGTAAGGAACGGAAAGTTGAGCGCAGAAGCTTCTTTGCATCTTCGACGTCGAGTCCGTTAAAGGCGGGCAGCGCAGTTAGCGTCGTCATATCTGCAGTGTCTCAAACAACCGTGGCCGCGGCCACCGGTTCCTCTCGTGGCCGAATTTATTCATAATGTTAGGCCCGGTTTTCCTCCCTGGGGACCAGGACGCGATACGCTCAGAGTATGTCAGGCAACGCTCAGCATTCGCGCCCGCGCGCCCGTACCGCCGTCATTCCTGTTGCTGGTCTGGGAACCCGCCTTCTGCCAGCCTCCAAAGCGATCCCCAAGGAGATGGTCACGGTCGTGGATCGACCCGCCATCCAGTATGTGGTGGAGGAGGCTGCGGGGGCCGGGTTGGAAGACATCCTGCTGATCACCAACCGCGGCAAAGACGCCATCGCCGACCATTTCGATGACGCCCCCGCCCTGTGTCAAACCCTGGCGGCCTCTGGTAAAGACGCCCTCAAGGCCAGTGTGGAGCACAGCGCCAAGCTGGGCCATATCCACCAGGTCCGGCAGGGAGAGGCAAAAGGTCTCGGGCACGCCGTCTTGCAGGCTCGCGACCACGTCGGCAACCGTCCCTTCGCAGTTCTCTTGGGTGACGATTTCACCGATCCGCGGGACCCGCTGATGAGCACCATGATTGACGTGCAAGAGAAGGTCGGTGGTAGCGTGATTGCGCTGCTGGAGGTGGAGCCGGAGGAGATCAGCCTGTACGGTGCGGCCGTCGTGGAACCCGCGCCGGAAGCTGAGAATGACGACGTCGTCCGGGTAACCTCCGCAATCGAGAAGCCGCCGGCGGACGAGGCGCCGTCTAATCTGGCGATTATCGGGCGGTACGTGCTCGCCCCGCAGGTATTCGACGTATTGGAGCGCACCCAGCCCGGTAAGGGCGGGGAAATCCAGCTCACCGATGCGCTCATGGAGCTTGCCACGATGCCCGCTGAGCAGGGTGGTGGCGTGTATGGCGTGATCTTCCGTGGGCGGCGTTATGACACCGGCGCGAAGCTCGACTACCTCAAAGCGATCGTGCAGATCGGAGCGGACCGCGATGACCTGGGTGAGGATTTCATGGCCTGGCTGCGTGATTTCACCGCCACATACCAGGCGCCGCGCGAGCGGATCGTCTCCGGATTCGCAAAGTAGGCATCATGCGCAGCGTCGCTGAACATGTGAAAGCCTGCCTCGATATTGTGGGGCAGGTACCGGCCCTGGAAGTGGTATTGCCCGATGCCATGGGGTGCGTCCTGGCCGAGGATGTGACCGCCCCGCAGGATCTCCCCCCGGCTGATTCCGCTCTCCTGGATGGGTATGCGGTGGCCGCTAGCGATATTGAAGCAGCCCGGCCACACTCTCCGGTGGAGTTGCCGGTGGTGGAGGATGTGGCCTCCGGCAGTGTGGATCGTTTCCACCTGGTACCCGGGACGAGTGCGCGGATTTCCTCGGGGGCACCGCTGCCGATTGGCGCGGATGCTGTTGTGCCGATGGAGTTCACCGACCATGGGCAGGCGCGGGTGCAGATCCGTTCGGCCTGTGCCAGTGGCGAGAATGTGCGTCGCCAAGCCGAGGATATGGCGGCCGACGCCGTCGTCCTGCGGGCCGGCACTCGCATCGGTGCGCCTCAGATCGCACTGTTAGCGGCGGTGGGGAGGGGCCGGGTGCGGGTCCACCCGCGCCCCCGCGTCGTTATTATTTCTATCGGCGACGAGCTCATCGAACCGGGCGCGCGCCGCAATCCTGGCGAGGTTTTTGACGCCAACTCCCACGCCCTCGCCTGCGCTATCCAGGACGCCGGCGGGATGACCTACCGGGTGCCGGCGGTAACCGATGAGCGGGCGGCGCTGCGCCAAACCATCACTGACCAGCTCGTCCGTTCTGACCTCATCATCACCACCGGTGGGCTGTCTTACGGGAAGTCAGACACCGTAAAAGAGGTGCTCTCCCCGCTGGGCCGGGTACGTTTCGACCAGGTGGCGATGTGGCCCGGTCGGCAGTTCGGAGTGGGAACCTTAGGGGAGGACGACGGCGAGGCGGTGCCGATCTTCTGCCTGCCGGGTGACCCGGTGGCGGTCCAGGTTGCTTTTGAAGCCTTCGTCCGCCCGGCAGTTCGCTCAATGTCCGGGTACAGTCACGTCTACCGCCGCACGGTGCGGGCGAAGGCAGGCCGTAGTTTCTATTCACTCGCGGGCAAGCGTGAGTTTGTGCGGGTACACGTCAGTGGCGACCCCTCGGCAGGCTATACTGCCATGCCGCTGGGTGATCCAGCCGCGTTACTAGTATCCGAGCTGGCCAAAGCTAACGCCTTCGCAGTAGTTCCGGAGAACGTGACTGACGTGCAGGCCGGTACACCGCTGGTATGTATGTTGCTCGATGACTAACCGGCACGAAGGGGCACGCTAATGCATAGCTGGCCCACTATTTTACGGAGCGGCAACCTGACCCTCCGTCCGATTCGGCGGCGTGACTGGGCTACCTGGCAGCAGGTGCGCCAGGATAACGCAGCCTGGCTGGACCGGTGGGAAACTGCAGATCCGAGTGGCCGCCCGGGGGAGAGATTCCCGGCGTGGGTGCGCCGCGCCCGCCGTCAGGGCGCTCGCGGGGAGATGCTTGCGCTGGTCATGGAAATCGGCGGCGATGGATCTGCCGGGGACACCTTTGCCGGGCAGATCACGGCCGCCCCTATTACGTATGGGGCGGCACGTACCGCGACCGTGGGCTACTGGATTGCGCAGCGGCATGCCGGGCAGGGGTACACCCCGTTGGCGGTGGCACTCGTGACCGATTACCTCATCGGCGAATTAGGGATTCACCGGGTAGAAATTAATATTCGCCCAGAAAATACCGCATCTTTGCGCGTGGTGGAGAAGCTGGGTTTTGCGGAGGAAGGCCTGGCGCGGGGGTTTCTATATATCGACGGCGATTGGCGGGACCACCGCCGCTTCGTCATGCTCGCGGAGGGTCTGCCTGCAGGCGGGCTAGAAAACCAGCTCCTCGCATCATAATCCGCGCCTCTTTGCTGACACGCCGCGTTTTATCGCGGTTTAATCGCCCCGGCGCACATACGGTTAAGAGGTGGGAATGTCTTTGGCGTCGGCTCTGTTCGCGGTAGCCGTTGCCAGTATCCTGCTATACCTGATCCCTCGAGTGGTGCAGCGTCGAGCAGTCCTGGCTGAATCGACTGCCGATGACCGCTTCTCCGCAGATATGCGGTTGGTAGAGGTCGTCGCCTTCGACTCGCCCGTCGATGACCGTTCGGTACGCGGCCCGCTTTTGGATCCGGTCTCTGCCCGTCGACGCAGGGAGGCCCTGAACATGAAACGCCCCGCGAATGTAGTAGCCGCACGTATCACCGTGCGTGACTTGGAACGTGCGCGCGCCGGGCATCTGGCGCGTATTGAGGGCCGCGCTGCCGTTATGCGGATTCAGCGCGCCGTCTTGGTGGGCTTACTGGCGATCGCTGGAGTCTTCTGGGTTGCCGGGCTCACTGGTGTGTTCGCTTGGGGGTGGGCCCTGGTCCCGACGCTGCTGACCGTCGGCGTCATTGCGGTAGGTGTGAAACTCAGTAGGGCAAGTCGCCATGCTGACCTGGTTGAGCGGCGGAAGATCGCCTCCATAGATTCGCGGTTGCGGGTGCTGCGTGGGGACGTCGCTGCCGCGAAGGCTCCGGCTAAGAAAGCAGCGGTCAGGACTTCTGCCGCTGGCAAGTCAGCCGCTAAGGTCCCGGCACGCGCTACCAACTCGATGAATGCTGAGGTCGAGTCCGTCGTACCGGACCGTTCTGCTGCGGAAGCGCCCGCTGTGCCCGGCGCGGGCCAGACTGTGGGCGATGAGCGCGCCAATGCCGAAGGTGAGACTGCACCTCGAGCGGCGCGTCAGCGCCGCGACGTCGTCGTCGCCCATGACGTACCTGAAGCCGTGGTTGCCGATGCCAGGTGGGAACCGGTGAGCATCCCCGCCCCCACCTACACACTGAAGGCCAAGGCACCGCGGCCCGCGATTGCGGCCGATGAGGATGTACTGCCGCGTTCCGAACATTTGGCGGCGGTGCCCGTGCGCCCCACCCGCGCGCGGATACTCAACGGCGTGGATACTACGGACGACGCCGAGACTCCAGCTACTCCCGTACTCGACATCGACTCCGCACTTGCGCGGCGGGCAGCCGGGGCCTAAAGCTGGGGCGATAGGCTCACGGAGAGGCCGGTGCACGCCGGCTGCGCGAGTTGGCGGCAAGCGCTGCGGGAGTGCTAGACTGAATGACGCCGCGACCGCGGCGAAGGGGCTATGGCGCAGTTGGTAGCGCGTCTCGTTCGCAATGAGAAGGTCGGGGGTTCGAATCCCCCTAGCTCCACCACTTAGACGCCCATTTTGATACAAGGCCCGGCTTGGCTGGGTAGCGGATCGGGATGGGTATTTTTGCTTGTTGTTACGGGTTTGGCGCTTGTCAAGAGTTCTGGTTGCCTCTTAGGTAGGGATCGTGAATCGGTTTGAGCGGTTGCTGCATGGGCTGTGATGCTTGGTTTGGTAGCGCTGCAGTGGTATCCGTTAAATTGTTTGGCTTCCGTTAAAAAGTATGGGGTGCCGCTAAAAGGTTCGCAGACCGTACCAGGTTGGATACAAGGGCTTACGGGATGCGGGGTGACACCGATGAGATGAAACCAGTGCGCCATTAGGCAAAACACGCGGCAGTGCAGGCTGTCTGGTGGTCTATCTGGGTGTAGCTACTCTAGCGTCTGCTGCGATTGGTAGGTGTTGTGGGCTCCGTGAACCACGGCGAGAACTGCTGAGAATGAAGCGCCAAAAAGTACAGCAAGTGCCAAAAGGTTTTGGGTTGGTCTGCACGGGCTGTAGGTAAACACATCCAGCAAGCCATGATCGAGGACTCAGAACCCGACACGTCACCCACAGCGATTTCTGGCCCTTTCGGTCCTCCCGGCACCAGCAACGGAAGCCTCGAACGCCTTGGTATCACCCTCAGCCGCTGATCACCCGGCACATTCCGTTCACCTGGGAACGGATAACCAACACCAACTGAACACACCCAAGTCAAGCTGACCTAAAAACCAGACCACCTCAGGGGTGAGCGTTTGGGCAGGTTTATCACCCGCTACCGCGACAAGTGGTTTACCCCTGATAAGCGCAACGGGGCTCAGGTGTTCACGTACAAGCCCCGGGAGGGTGCCGAGGACGAAATCTACGACGCTATCGCCGACATGACTCTGTCTATGCGCACCACCGACCACCTC
>JAEWHO010000012.1 GCA_023387755.1 Actinomycetes bacterium
GTCTTCAGCTCCCCCGAGCCAAAACCCCATTAATGCACGCTCTGGAGACACTGACATGACGCCAGGAAACGACATCTTCAAGAAACTACAAAACAGAGCGAGGTCGACGGCCGACCGTACCGGCAGGCCAGCCCCTACCCAGGAGTATTTGGTACGCCACCTGCTTGAGTCTTTTCTTGATCGCCTCAGCCACACCGAGCATAGTCAGAGTTTTGTGCTCAAAGGAGGCGTCCTCCTCGCTGCATACGGCGCGCGTCGCCCCACTAGAGACGCAGATGCAAACGCGATCAGTGCGGACGTTACACCAGAACATTTGCGACATGTAGTCAATCAGGTCGCAGCCGTTCCAACTGAGGACGGAGTGACCTTCCATGTCCAGACCATCGATATTCAGGAGATCCGCGAGACAGCTGATTACCCTGGCTTCCGCGTGCGCGTAAAAGCATCAATTGGTCCCTGGCAAGGCACCTCTGTGTGGGATGTCTCCACGGGAGACCCCATCGTTCCTCCCCCACGTAGGATCGCCATCGAGCGAGTACTCGGTGACCCAATACACCTACTCGGTTACCCTGTGGAGACGGTGATTGCCGAGAAAGCTGTCACCATTCTCGAACGAGGGAGTTCTAGCACGAGGTGGCGTGACTACGTCGATATTGTGCAGTTGTGTCGCCAAGGTTTTGATACAACCGACCTACGACACGCCGCGAAGGCCATTGCCCGGTACCGCAATGTCCCTTTAGAACCGGTTGGTCCATACCTGACCGGCTACGATGCCGCCGCGCAATCCAAGTGGGCCGCTTGGCGCCGGAAAGAGCATCTGGAAGATCGGTGTGAAGCCGAACTGGATCAACAAGTTGCCCTGGTCTCCCAGTTCATTGATCCGGTCTTCACTACCGGCGATCACTCTACCTCCAAAGGCTAGCTAATCGGAAAGAGCAGCCCCGCACAGATCCGTGCGGGGCTGACTCGGGGCCTCTCAGTCGCACCGGGCCAGCGGATCTACTGCGGCTTTACAAGTGGGAACATGATGGTTTCGCGGATCCCGCGGCCGGTCAGGGCCATGAGGAGGCGGTCCATCCCCATCCCCATACCGCCCGACGGCGGCATCGCGTATTCCATGGCCTGCAAGAAGTCCTCGTCCAACACCATGGCCTCTTCATCTCCGGCCGCAGCAGCCAGGGCCTGCTGGCGGAAGCGCTCACGCTGGACTACCGGATCGACCAGCTCCGAGTACGCCGTCGCCAATTCAAAGCCGCGCACGTACAGGTCCCACTTCTCGGTGACGCCGGCACGCTCGCGGTGCTGGCGGGTGAGTGGGGAGGTGTCCACCGGGTAGTTCATCACGAACGTGGGCTCGTACAGGTGCTGGCCGACCAGCTCCTCCCACAGTTCTTCCACGATCTTGCCGTGACTGTAGTGGGGGGCGACGCCGACGCCGCGATCCTCAGCCAGGCGGGTCATCTCTTCCAGGCTCGTCTCCGGGCTGACCTCCTGCCCGAGCGCCTCACACAGGGACTCGTACAGGTCGATCCGCTTCCACTGGCCGGAAAGGTCGTATTCGCTGCCATCGGCCAGCCGCACCACCTGGGTGCCGAGGGCATCCTCAGCGGCGGTCTGCACCAGGGTTTGGGTCAGTTCCGCCATCGTGTTGTAGTCGCCGTAGGCCTGGTAGGCCTCCAGCATGGCGAACTCGGGAGAGTGGGAGGAGTCGGCCCCCTCATTGCGGAAGTTCCGGTTAATCTCAAAGACCCGCTCGACGCCGCCAACCACAGCCCGCTTCAAGTACAGTTCCGGCGCGATCCGCAAGAACAGTTCCATATCGAAGGCGTTCATATGAGTGGAGAACGGGCGGGCCGCCGCACCCCCGTGCAAGACCTGCAGCATCGGGGTTTCCACCTCGGTGAAACCACGCCCGTCCAGGGTGTGGCGCAGCGACTTCATGACGGCGGCACGGGTACGCACCATATCGCGGGCAGCCGGGCGGGTAATGAGATCAACATAGCGGCGGCGCACCCGCTCCTCCTCAGACAACGCCATCACTTCGCCGTCGTCGGTGGTGAAAGTCTTGGGCAGAGGCCGCAGCGCCTTGGAGGCAATCTGCCAGGTGGAGACGAAAATCGACAGCTCCCCACGCCGAGAGGAGATCACGCGGCCGCTGACGAAGAGGTGGTCACCGAGGTCCACGTCGGTTTTATAGGCGGCCAGCGACTCTTCCCCCACCTCGGCTAGGGAGAGCATCGCCTGCAGGGTGCGGCCGGCACCGTCTTGGAGGGTGACGAAACAGAGTTTGCCGGTGTTGCGCTGGTAGACCACGCGGCCCGCCACGCCGGCCACATCCTGGGTTTCCTCCCCGCATTCCAGGTGCGCGTACTGTTCGCGAATCTCAGCGATCGTATGGGTGATCGGCACCGAAACCGGGTAGGGATCCACCCCCTGATCAAGGAGCCGCTGCCGCTTGTCGAGGCGGACGCGGAACTGTTCGGGTTGATCAACGGAGGCTGCAGGATTATCGGTCATACCTCTAGGGTAACCGCCCAGGCAATAAGCTCAAACCTCCACCCGGGCCTGCGTGCGTGCCGCCACAACGCTGGTATCGCAGGAGGGCAACTTCTATCCGCGCGCCGCCGTGAAACTGATGCCCGATGAGTGCAAGTCTTGGGCCTGCGCAGCGTGCGCCGCCGCTGGATTCGCCGCCGTCGGTACCTGGCCCGGCTCACTGCCGGAATGCACGATCCGATTGTCAGCATCAACAAAGACCACATGCGGCTGGTAGGTGCGGGCGTCGTCGTCGGAAAGCTGGCTATAGCCGATAATAATCACGGTATCGCCACGGCGGATAAGGTGGGCGGCCGCCCCGTTAATACAAATCTCGCCGCTGCCGGGTACGCCGGGGATGACGTAGGTGGTCAGGCGAACACCATTGGTCACATCGACGACGTCGACTTGCTCCCCGGGCAGCAGGTCGGCTGCCTGCAGGAGGTCCGCGTCAATCGTGATGGACCCGACGTAGTGAAGATCGGCGCCGGTGATGCGGGCGCGGTGAATCTTCGAGGTCATCATGGTGCGTAACTTCATCTACAGCTCCACTCGGCAGTTATCGATCAAACGCGTGGTACCCAACCACGCCGCCACCGCCACGATCAGTTCGGCCGTCTCGGGTGTGGGCGGATAATAGGTGCGCGCATCCACGGCAGCACAATAATCTACCCGCACACCGGGAGCATCTTCCAAGAATGTGCGCGCCGCCTCAGTAGCTGCCGCAGCGCACGCGCTGGCTCGTTCGGGATGGTCGGCCGGCACTGCGGCGACGGCCTGCTGGGCCGCCCGCAAACTGGCCGAAAGCGCCCGCGCCTGCTCGCGCTCCTCCGCACTGAGGTAGGTGTTGCGCGAGGACAGCGCAACGCCGTCCTCCGCCCGCGCAATCGGCACCCCAACGATCTGCACCGGCACGTCCAAGTCATCAACCATCGCCTTGATGAGCGCCAACTGTTGGGCGTCTTTTTCCCCAAAAATCGCGTAATCCGGCCCGGTAAGGTGCAGCAGTTTCAACACCACCTGTACCACCCCGGCAAAGTGGGTGGGCCGAGTGACGCCCTCATACTGGGTGGCTACCTCCCCCGGATCAACGCGCACCAGCGGTTCGCGCGGATACATTTCCTCCACGCTGGGAGCGAAGACCACATCTACGCCCTCCCCTCGCAGCAGCTCCACATCAGCGGCCAGGTCCCGCGGGTAGGCCTCGTAGTCCTCTCCCGGACCGAACTGGAGCGGGTTCACAAAATCAGTCACGACCACCACATCGGCCAGTTCGCGGGCCCGGCGCACCAAAGTGAGGTGGCCTTCGTGCAGCGCCCCCATCGTCATGACGACGGCGCGGCGGCCCGGGCGGACCGCCAGGGCCGCCGCCAATTCCGCTTTAGTCGTGCACACCTGCAGGGCAGGGTGGATCGCGTCGGTGACTTCCGCGATGGCGGTTTCGTCTAAGACCTGCCGCTGCCCGCAGCGCTGCGCCGTCGTCAGCGCCATATGCCGGTAGGTGGCCTCAATATCGGGCTCCCCTAACTCCCCCAGGATCTCCAAATGTGCCCGGATCGTGCCGGCATCCCCACGCAGAACCGGGCCGGTGAGGGCACTATCCCCGCTGCGCAGCGCCGCATCGACCGCCGTGGTGACCAGCGGGCGCAGGGTGGCCCCCGGATCGACCTGCCCAATATCGGCCAGGATCCGGCGGGCCTGCGCGATGAGTGTGACGGCGTGATTCGCACCGTGGCTGAGGGCCGCATGGTAGGCGGGACGGTCCGCGTCAGCCAGGGTGATGGGTTGCCCGCCCAGATCGGCGATGAGCGCATGTGCCAGCGGCAGGAGGGCTGGCGGGGCAGTAACTGCGAAGGGGCAGCCCTGCAGGCGCGCAATATCGAGAGAGGTGCCAGAGAACGTCTGGGCCGGATGGAGCGCCAAGGGAAGCGCACCAGCGTCAGCGAGCGGCGCGAGGACGGCCAGTCCGTGCGCCCCGGAGGTGTGCGCGACTATCTGCCCGGGCCGCGCTGGTAGTTCCTCGACGACGGCGGGAAGGGCGTCGTCGGGCACCGCAATAATGACGATATCCGCACCTTGCCCAACGTCCTTCACGGGCCGGATAGGCACCTCGGGCAGGAGGGCGCCGACGCGGTCCTGGGAGGCTTCCGTGCGCGCAGTGCAGGCGGTGATGATATGGCCAACCTGCCGGAAAGCGGCCCCGAGGACGGGCCCTACCCGCCCCGCGCCGATAATGGCGATCCGAAGTGGCGTGGCGGTCTGGGCACGCGGTGTGGTGTTCATGGGCTCCATTATGCCGTGGCGGGTGTGCTAGTTACCGCTCGAAGGTTACGCCGAGGCGTGGCTATTCATCGAAGTGCCCTTTATAGGCGGCAGGCTGCTTATACGCGGTGATGTCTAGGGAGCGCCCCAAAGCGCCCCACTATACTCAGTGAAAGGATTGAGGGAGCACGCACCGGGGGTTTATCCTCACGCTCCGCCGCATCGTGATGAGGACCGGGATATTGACAGTACTCAGTTGGCTAACGTATCTCCCGCTAGCGTTTCTACTCGCTCTGGCCTTCCTCCTGCCCGGCTATATGCTCGCTCGGCTCCTCGGTGGCGGCCGCCATCTGGCCCTCATCACCGCCCCGGCCCTCACGCTGGCCACCGTGGGCGTGTACGCCGAGGTTTTCAGTTTGCTCACCTGGGACTGGACGGCGCTCAGTTTCGGCGGGGCTCTGGGATGTAACGCGCTCGTTGCCCTCATATTGCGCAGCTGCGGTTCCCCGCGGTGGCTAGCTCCCCTGAACGCATACACGCGGGAGCACCTCGCCCGTTGTCATCCCTCCCGCCGGCACTATCGTGGCCTAGCCGGTGCAGCACTTATTCCTATTATCGGCGTAATCTCCCTTACTCACGTCAGCACACCGAGTTCTCAGGCAGACCCGCTCTTCCACTACGCGGTGGTGAATGCTATTACCCACACCGGGGATGCGTCCCAGCAAGCCGGAGCTTTAATTCATGGCGTGACGCCGGTATCGGCCACCTACCCCACCGTCTGGCACGCAGTCCTAGCAATATTCGGAACATCTCTCCCCATTGTTCCCGCCTCCCACATGCTGGCGTACGTGGTGATACCTATTCTGTGGGTGGTTGCAGTGACGTTCTTCTTCCGCCTGCTACTGCCGTCTTCCACGGCAGTTACTTTGGCAATTTTGTTCGCGGTCGCCATCCCGTACTTCCCGGATTTCATTACTACTGCTCGCGGGTATTGGCCCTACGCATTGTCCTATGTGGGCGTCATTGCCACGCTCACCTTCTGCCTTATTGTGTGGAGAGCTGGCGTTACTCCCAATAACCGCTCAGCCACGATATTTGGGAACTTTTTTGCCCTCGTCATGATGGGGGGCGTTGGACTCACCCATCCCGGGGCGCTATTCACGATCATTGCCACACTTATTCTCCCGGCACTCTTCCAACTGTTGCCCGGGAGTCCTCGCAAAACCCGCGTGGGGACCGCTCGCATTCCCCTTGCGCGCGCACAGGCACTGGTCTTTCTGCTATTTACGGCCAGCTTGTTCTTACATCCTCGCGTGCAAGAGTTCCTACACCGGTATCACCCCCGGGGAGGCGGCGGATTATCCGCGAAACTCAAAACCTTCAACACCGAAGTGGGGCATGTGCCCCTATTCCTGGTGATCGCCGGAGCGCTCGCGATTTTGGCACTGCTGGTCATGCTTGCAAGCTGGGTAAGGGCGGCTTATGGGTCTGAACATTTGCGCTGGACAATCAGTCCTCTAATTCTGCACACGGTCTTATTTATCGGATGTTTCTTTGATATCCCCGGTATTTCCGCCGGATCGGCGCTATGGTTCCATGATCCGCACCGTATTGGAGTGTCAATAGTCCTTCTTCTGGCACCAGTATTCGCCTACTGGTTCACTAAGAGGTGGTGCGCGTCGAGAATAGCTACGGCTGTTGTTGTAGTGCTTCTACTCGCGATCAGTGCCGCCACCCGGGTGACGATTATTTATCCACATGTGCCGCTCCCCCTGGGCAGCGATCATATTTTCAAATCCGAACAGCACCTCCGGTCTATCCAGACGCTGTCCAGCCACGTTCCGGCTGGGAGTATCGTCATTGGCGACCCAGTGACCGGTATCGGATATGCGCCCGCGTACAGCCCCATCAACTCCGTCTTTAACCAAGTCAATAATGCGGGTGGCGATTCAAACGGCCTGTACCTGGCAGCCCACTTTAACGAAATCCACACAGACCCCCAGGTATGCGAGATTATCCGCAACTACGGTATCGGCTACTTTTATGAGGGGGAATCAATCACCTTCCAACGCCGTGTCCGCGCAAAAACCTGGCCCGGCCTCTATAACGTCGACACCTCGCATGGTTTTACCCTGATTAGCGAAAGTGACGGCGGGCGACTGTGGCAGATCGATGCGTGTGGGGCTACGAATGCAGATGCTCAGGCTAGCTGGTGGGATATTACTAAGCGGGCCGCTAAAACCGTCAAAGTACCGAGCACGCCGGCTAAGTAACCTGACCGGCCCGCACCATCCACTCTTCCGGGCCTTCATCGTGACGAGCCCGGCGGGCGCGTTCAGCCTGATCCCAGATAATCCGGGCAGCCTCATGTTCGGGAAGATGGTAGGCAACTGTCTGTACCGGCCCGCTCACCGAGTGCGCCTCCAGGTGGGCCGTGTGCAGGAAGTGCCGGTCGATGGGCCCTTGGCTGAGTGCGAGCGACTGCGTGCGTTCGTGCGGGACTATCGCTGCCCGGCGGCGGAGGAAACCGTCGCGGATCAGCAGAGCGGTGTCCGTAATACATAGGGCGCGGCGCCGCCACGTCAACCAATCGAAGACGCGGGTACGGGCGGGCGCGCAGATGAATCCCGGCGCGGGCCCGGAGCCGACCAGGAGGTTACGGAAGGTTTCCTGCGGATTGTCCACTCCCAGATTCGGTAGCACCAGCCACAGCACGGTTTCAGCCTCAGCGCGGGTTCCCACCGGCAGCAGCGTATTACGCGAACCGGCCGTGGAGGTGTTTTCGGAGTCGCTCCCCTCCCCATAACCGGCGACGTCGATCTCGACCTTCCACCAGTCTTTCCAGCGCCACAACAGCGGTTGGCGGATACTGATTGCTTGAATCCGTCGCGGCGGAATCGTCTGCGCCCGGGTTTCTGTTAATCCGTGGCGGGTTCGGAAACCGTCCGGGGAGAGTGCGAGCGTGAAATTAAAGGTACCTGCCCCCGTGACCCACAGCCACGACGCAAGCACAGCCAATACCGGCAATATCCCAATGATTCCCTGGGCCCCCGTAAATGGCAGGGCTATCAGGAGCCAGGTCAGCACCAGTACCCCGGCGATCGTTGGCATAGATAGGGCAATGCTGCCAAGCAGCCGAGAGGTAGGCAGCGTGAAGAATACCCGCTCTGGGGCCTCATCAAAGGCGGGAAGGGCAGCCGCGTCAGCATTATCGGCAGCCACTACCTGGCCAGCAGCGTGAGCACTATCGGCGGCCACTACCTGGGAGGCAGTATCGCCGTGTGGCGCATCTGCGGCTTGCCTCGCCTGCGTTCGGTTCCGCGCTTTAATACCAGCTGCACGAGCTAGGATCTCATTGCGTAAGACGGTGGCCTCATCGGAGGTGAGGTAAAAGATTTTGACGCGCGAATCATGCCCCCCAGCGGTTTGTACGTCGAGCGCGCACACCCCAAAGAAACGGCCGAGGAGGGGGTGAATAATATCGACTGCTTGGAGCCGGGTTAGCCGCACATAGCGGCGGTTGCGGAAAATGATGCCGTGCTGGAAATGTACCGAGTCGGCGTCGATGGCATAACCGATAAACCGCCAAGCAATATAGCTGTAAATCCCCACTACCAGGATCACCGCGCTGATCAGGGCTAGCGGGATCCACGACGATAGGTGGATGGAATAGTCACTGCCTTCCAGCCAGTTTGAGGCCCAGTTATAGCCGATAATTGTGAAGATTACAGTGAACGTTCCCGCCCCGTTCACAATCGGGGTGCTCCAGTGGACGCGGCGCCACTGGCTAGGCGGCGGCGCATCGGGGGTTTTACTCTGCCGGGACTGCGGCTGATCTGCGTCCGTAGCTGGCGTGCTCATAGGCCTGCCAATCGGGCTTCGCCGCGAGCGGAGAGGCGATCACGCAGACGGTTGGCTTCTTCCAGCGGAAGCCCAGCGATCTCGGCGTCTGTCTCGGCTGCGGCGGTATGTAGCTGCACGGTGGCAATCTGATAGCGGCGCGCGATGGGCCCTTCGGAGACATCCACGATCTGCATCCGCCCATACGGGATGATGGTGAGCTTCTTAAACATAATCCCGCGCCGCACGATCAAATCGTCGGCAGCTTCTGCATAGCCCAGTGCCCGCACTTGCCGCGGGATGAGCCATCCGAGCCACAAGCCGATTCCGACCATTACCGCACCCGCGATCCAGAACCATCCGCTGACCAACACTGCAAGCACGATTGCCGCGATGAGCGGCGGCAACACACACATGGCCGCAACAATAAAACGAGCATTCGTCAGGGTCGGGGATACCGGCTGAAAGGTTATCCCCGCGGGCGCGAAGGGATCGGTCGTGCTCTTGGCAGTAGTTGTACTCCCGGCAGCATCCGTGTTGCTCTGCTGGAGCGGAGCCTGGGACATCAATTTCTCCTTATAATGGCAGCGGGGTCACGAGGTATGCGTCAGGGCTATTGTAATCAGGCCGGTAGTGGGCGTGATCCCCCCTGCTGGGGGTCGTCGTCATCAGGTGGGAGCGTACACCAGTGCTCCACCAGTAGCGCCACCCCTACGGCGATGGCGGCCGCTACCGCGACTAGGCCCGCTTCGATCGCGTCTCGGCGATAGAGTGCGACGTCGGCGTAACGCAAACAAAATACCACCTGTGCCGCACTATAACCGGCAACGGCGCTCGCGCCGATCGCGCAGGCTTTCGCCCACAGTGGCAGCCGGGCGGCCCGCAGCCGCGTCATCCAGGTTTCCTCACCTGCAACGAGTTTTTTCACTTCCCGTCCCTGCCACCACAGTAGGCCGGCAATATAGAGCATAAGGACAGCGGTAAGCAGCGATGGCCGCGGGACGCCAATCATCTTGTTGTTGAGCACCACGAACGCCAGATATGCGGCTAATCCGGTCAGAGCCCCCACATTGATAAGGACGCCCAGGCGGGTTTGTTTCACGGCCACGGCACCTCTGCCAGGACGGCATCCCCGCCCGCATCACCGTCTCGTACCGCCTCGCTGACTTCCTGGGCGCTGCTCGGTAGCGCTTGGAGGCACTCCTTTACCGTCCGCTCCCCCAGCTGCATATCCGGCGCAATCTGCGCGGCCGGCACCAGTACGAACGGGCGCTCACTGGCCCGCGGATGGGGTAATTGCAGATGCGGTTGCCCACTGGTCAGCCCGTCGATAGCGATAATGTCAATATCGAGGGGCCGTTGCCCCCAATGTTCGGTGCGTACCCGCCCCGCCTCAGCTTCCAGCTGTTGGCTGATGGCCAGAACTTCCTCGGCCGCGAGCGTGGTCTCCACGACCACTGCACAGTTGTAATAGTCCGGTTGTGGTGCTTGCCCCGGTGCGAGGAGGGCCGCGGTGCGCAGGAGGGAGCTGCGGCGGGCACTTGCTGGCCCCTGCCCAATCCGGGTTTCCAGCTCGACGACGGCGTCGGCCAGCTGCTGTTTCGGGTTGGTCCCGCTATTAGCGCCCAGAGCGAAGAGCACCCGGCGTGGCTGCGGGGCTGCCACACTCAGCGGGGTGCGTTCAATAGTGAGTGTGACGTCAAAGAACGGCACGCCAATAGGTGCCTCTGGCTTATGGAGGCATATCTTCACCCAGGCGATACGGGCCGCGGTTAAGACTCGCCACGCGATCCGCTCCGCTAGCGTCTCGAGCAGGTCATAGCTGATTCGCTCCGCACCCCCGAGCAGCTCCTCGTGTACCAGTTGAGCAATCTCTGCGTACGATACTGTGCTCGCAAGGTCGTCGTTCCTACTGGCACGGCGGGTATCCAACCGATAGCTAATATCGACAACGAAAGGCTGCCCGGCCTTTTTCTCGTCGGCAAAAACACCGTGGTATGCGTATGCCTCGATGGCGGTGATGGTGAAGATATCGGCGGCGGCCTCACTCATGTGATCGGCTCCCGACGGTAGCGATGCAGTAAGCGGGCCTGTTTGAGGGCGATCGCGCTAGCGGCGACGTCGTGCACGCGCACCGCCCACAGGTCTTGTCCTGCCAGCAGGGCAGTGATAACGGCGGTGGCGAGGTCCCGGTCGTGTGGGCCAGCGTCTGCGGGGTTCCCGTTCGCTGCTAGAGGCCAGGCAAGGTCCGCCAGGAAGCGTTTACGTGACACCCCGATCATGAGCGGGAATCCCAGCTCGAGCTGGTGGAGATTCGCCAATATCTCCCAGTTATGTTCCGGATTCTTAGCGAAACCGATTCCCGGATCGAGCACGATTTGTTCGGGCCGTACCCCCGCGTCCAAAGCCGCATCAATACGCGCGGATAACTCGGCCTTGAGTTCTGCCAAAACATCAGCGTAGGTGGCCAGGGAGTTCATAGTTTCAGGCCGCCCCCGCCAATGTCCGAGCAGATAGTAGGCCTGCGGATGCTCGGCTACAACCCGTAAGATGTCAGGCTCCCACAGCCCCCCGGAGACGTCGTTAATCGCCTTCGCCCCGGCTACTAGGACGTGCGCAGCGGTCTGGGCGTGCAGGGTATCAACAGACACCCACATTCCTTCGGTCACCATGGCCTGCACAGCGTCCGCGATGCGCTCTAGTTCCGCGGGGGCGCCGATCCGGTCGGAGCCGGGGCGGGTGGATTCGCCGCCGACGTCGATAATGGTCGCGCCCGCGGCGCACAGTGTGCGCGCGTGCGCGAGAGCGCTGGCAGTATCGGCGTGCGCGCCGCCGTCGGAAAATGAATCGGGCGTGATGTTACAGATCCCCATCAGCTGGGGCCAGGCTCGTGTGGAGGGCGTTTCCATAAAAATCACCTGCGCGCCATAATCAGACTCATTGCTTCCGCTCGAGTGGCGGCACTGCGCATAGTGCCCCGCACCGCAGAGGTGATCGTACGCGAACCGGGTTTACGTACCCCGCGCATGGACATACATAGGTGCTCGGCCTCGATCACGACGATGACGCCTTGGGGGCGCAACCGTTCTACCAGCGAGTCAGCAACAAGAGATGTGAGCCGCTCCTGCACTTGAGGCCGACGGGCGTGCCCTTCCACCAGTCGGGCTAACTTTGACAAGCCCGTAACCCGGCCGGACTTATTCGGGATATAACCCACGTGAGCCACGCCGTGGAAGGGCAGTAAGTGGTGTTCACACATGGAGTACATGGGGATGTCCTTAACCAGGATCATCTCCTCGTGGCCAATATCGAAATCCCGGTCGAGTACGCTGGCGGGGTCGCTGTGCAGGCCGGAGAAAATTTCGGCATAGGCCCGAGCCATGCGTTCGGGGGTGCCGCGCAGTCCGTCTCGGTCGGGGTCCTCTCCGATAGCGATGAGCAGGTCGCGGATAGCGCGCTCAACCCCGGCAGCGTCATAACGGGGCTGCCTAGCGGCCTCGGAGGGCCGCTGCGCGACGGCGTCGTGATCCGACTGCTTCTTGCTATCCATGCCTCGTCCTCTACTGCTCTGCGGTCGGTGCCGGTGGCTCCGGATTTTCACTCGTTCCACTCAGGGGCAGCGGAGGCATATGCCCGCCTGCATCTGCGGCTTGGTCACTGGGTTCTTTCGCTTCCGTCCCGGCAGCCTGTTCGGCCGGGGTTTGGACCGGCGGAATATCAGAGGGCTCACGCACCTGCGAGGACCGCCAAATCGGGCGTGGTTCACGCTTCTTTACGGGCGCAAAGATTTTTGCGAGCTCTTTTTCGTTCAGCGTCTCATGTTCGAGCAGTTCCAAAACCAGGTCGTCGAGCACGGCACGGTATTCAGTGAGGATCTCCCACGCCTCATTATTGGCGTAATCCAGCAGTTCGCGCACTTCCTGGTCAATGACGCGGGCAGCGTCCTCAGAGTAGTCGCGCTGGTGCCCCATATCGCGGCCCAGGAACGGCTCGGAGTTATTCTCTCCCAGCTTCACCGTGCCCAGTTTGGCGCTCATCCCATACTGGGTGACCATCTTGCGTGCCATCGAGGTGGCCTTCTCAATATCATTCGAGGCCCCCGTGGTGGGGTCGTGGAAGACGATCTCCTCGGCTACGCGCCCACCCATGGCGTAGGCCAACTGGTCTAGAAGCTCATTGCGTGTGGTGGAGTAGCGGTCCTCAGTAGGGAGCACCATGGTGTAGCCCAGGGCGCGGCCACGCGGCAGAATCGTCACCTTCGTTACCGGGTCCGTGTACCGCAACGCTGCCGCTACCAGGGCGTGCCCGCCCTCGTGGTAAGCGGTCATCTTCTTCTCCGCCTCATTCATCACCCGGCTGCGTTTTTGCGGACCGGCGATCACGCGGTCGATAGCCTCATCCAGTGCCCGGTTGTCGATCAACTGGGCATTGGAGCGTGCGGTGAGCAAAGCAGCTTCGTTGAGTACATTCGCAAGATCGGCGCCGGTAAAACCAGGGGTCCGCTTCGCTACCATATCGAGGTCCACTGAGGACGCTAACGCCTTGCCCTTAGCATGTACCCGCAAGATAGCGGCGCGCCCGTTCAGGTCCGGGGCTTCTACTGCGATCTGGCGGTCAAAGCGCCCTGGCCGCAGGAGGGCCGGGTCGAGGACGTCGGGGCGGTTCGTGGCCGCAATGAGGATCACGTTGGTGTCGGAGTCGAAACCGTCCATCTCCACTAGGAGCTGGTTGAGAGTCTGTTCGCGCTCATCATGGCCCCCGCCGAGGCCCGCACCGCGATGGCGGCCGACGGCGTCGATCTCGTCCACAAAAATAATCGCGGGAGCGTTTTCTTTAGCGTTTTCGAATAGGTCTCGCACCCGCGAGGCTCCTACGCCGACGAACATTTCTACGAATTCCGAACCGCTAATGGAGAAGAACGGCACATTCGCCTCCCCCGCCACGGCGCGCGCCAGCAGGGTTTTACCCGTTCCGGGTGGGCCGTATAGCAGCACGCCCTTGGGGATCTTTGCTCCCACCGCCTGGAACTTCTCCGGCTCAGAGAGGAACTCGCGGATCTCTTGCAGCTCTTCTACTGCTTCATCTTCCCCGGCCACATCGGCAAAGGTGACATCAGGGTTTTCTTTATTGACCATCTTGGCGCGGGATTTACCAAATCCCATGGCCCCGCGCATGCCGCCCTGGGCGCGCGCCATGAGGAACCAGAAGACCGCCAAGATAATAATCATCGGCAAGAAGAGGGTGATTATGGAGGACAGCCACGATTCCTGCGGCACCTCGGAGGTGTAGCCGTGTTCAGGTTTCGCATCGGCTACCGCCTTGGCAACCGTTTCTCCCTGCGGTTTCACATAGAAGAACTGCACGTTCTTCCCGTGTTTAACTTCCTTGCCCTTGGCGTCCTTGGAGGTAAACGGTTCGGACAGTTTCATCCGCACCCGCTGCAGCCCCTCGGTGATCTCCACTTCCTGGACGGTGGTTTTTTCCGCCTGTAGCAGCTCTAAACCTTCGGAGGTGTCAATCCGCTTAAAACTATCGGCCGTAAAGAAGGACACCCCGAACCAGGCCAACACAATTAGCAGGAGCAGCCATACCACCGGGCCGCCGGCGAACTTCTTCGCGTCTTTAACCGGCCCCTTCCGGCCCGCACCGCTCTGCTTCGCAGTACTGCCCTTTTTGGGGCCCTGTGGGGTCACATTTTTAGGGTTCACGCCATCGCCCTTCTTACTGGTCATCGTCTTGCCACGCTACCGGACTTGCCTTCCCCATGCCATAACTGTTCGCTGCCAGCGTGGGGGCTGGCGATATCGCCTCGAAAACCGCCTATCCGATCCCGCCCGTACCGGGGCGGTTCAGGATCCGGCGGGAGCGGCGTCGTCGGGAATATTAACCGCCGTAAACATGCGGGGCGAGCGTGCCGATAAAAGGCAGGTTGCGATAGTAGCCGGCATAGTCCAAGCCATAGCCAACAACGAATTCGTTAGGGATATCGAAACCGCAATAATCGACGTCGATATCCACCTTTGCCGCCTCGGGTTTACGCAGCAGCGTCGCGATTTTCAGTGACGCCGGCTCGCGCGCCGCCAGGTTGCGCACCAGCCACTGCAAGGTGAGCCCGGAGTCGATAATGTCTTCCACAATCAGCACATGCTTGCCGTGCACGTCAGTGGTGAGATCCTTCAAAATCCTCACCACGCCCGAGGATTTCGTGCCCGAACCATAGGAGGACACCGCCATCCAGTCCATCGTGCAGCGAGTACTCAGCCGCCGGGACAGATCAGCCATCACCATGACCGCACCGTTCAGCACGCCCAGCAGCAGCACCTCTTGCCCGGCGTAATCGGCGTCGATCTGCGCCGCCATATCGTCTAATTTCGCCGCAATATCGGCTTCGGTCAGCAGAACCTTGGCGAGGTCCTCACCCATATCCTCAGCGCGCACCTATTCCTCCTTCGTTGGCTGCTACTGTCAGCATGCCATTTTCTTTCGTCACGATCACACCACCGGCACAGTAAATCGGGCCGTGTACAGCCCGCAAGCGTACCAGGCGATCCACCTGCTCCACCTGTTCCGCGGTGACCTGCTCCCCCGGCCGCGCGGCGCCCACCAGGGCTGTATGGAGCACCCGCGTCCGGATGGCGGCGGGGAGAGCAGCCGTGGCGGCCTGCGCCAAACAGGTGGGATTTTCTCCGACGACGACGGTATCCAGCGCCTCCTGCGCTAGCACCTGCAGGTAGTCATCATCGCGTTGTAACTGGGTCGCGGTACGCGCCAAGGCCAGATCGACGCCCGGGCCGAGAACCTCCCGCAGGGCCGGAATGGCGCGGGCACGCAGGGCGGTGCGTCGCAGCGGCTGGCCGTCTGCCTGCCGCCAGGGGCCGTCCACGTCATTGGACGGGTCGGCCACAACCGGTAGCGCGAGTTCCTCGCAGATAGCGGCGGTGTGGGCGCGCCGCAAGCCCAGGAAGGGGCGCAGCCACAGGCCGTCACGCTCCCGCATACCGGCCAGGGAGCGGGCCCCCGATCCGCGCGCTAAACCGAGGAGAACGGTCTCGGCCTGATCGTCGAGGGTGTGGCCGAGGAACACCGCCCGCGCATTATGGTCGGCGGCAGCGGCCGCGAGGGCAGCCCTGCGGGCGGTGCGGGCGGCCGCTTCCGGCCCGCCGTGCCCACTGCCCTGCCTGCCGCCCGGTACGCGCACCTGCCGGACTTCCGCGGGCAGGCCGAGCTGGGCGCAGGCGGCAGCGGCGCGGCTAGCGTCGTCGGCGGATTCTTCCCGCACCTGGTGATCGATGATGACGGCGTGCACCCGGTAGCCATCCCGGGGGGCGCAAAACGCGAGGGTGGCCGCGAGCGCCAGTGAATCTTGGCCGCCAGAACAGCCCACGAGGATCACTTCGCCGCTGAGGGGGAGGTCGGGCAGGTGGGTGCGGATGCAGGTGCGCAGGTGGTGGCGGGCGGCGGCGACGTCGCGGTGTGGTCCGGTCATACGGTCATGGGGTCGGAGGCGTCTGCGGTGATACGCCGGATCCACACGCCGGGGTCGTGGATTTCCGCCAGCGTCGGTAGCTGGGCGGGGCTGTCAAAGACCCTATTGAAGGTGGCCAGACCGGCCTCATCGACCACCCGTCGCACAAAGGCAGCGCCGTCACGGTACTGGGCGAGCTTGGCGTTCATGCCGAAGATTTCCCGGATCACGGCTGTCACGGGCCCGGGTTGTTCGCGCCGCTGATCCACCGCTGCCCGGATCCGGCGAGCAGAGGGGATACGCGCCGGCGTCACCCGTCCCTGGAGGGCGTCGGCATGGCCTTCAAGCAGGCTCATAAGGGCGGTGACAGCCTCGAATTGGGGAGAATCGGTAGTGCGGGCGGAGGCGTCCTGCATGAGTTCCTGCACCAGGCTGAGCAGATAATCCTCCAACCAGGGCGCGGCCGCGGCTTGGACGGCGTGGGTGCACTCGTGTAGGCAGACCCACAGCCGGAAGTCCATGGCGTCAAAGTTCAGTTTCCGTTCGATGGCCACAATATTGGGTGCCACTAGCAGCAGGCGACGATGGAAGGGATCAAACTGGCCGAGCACCCGCGTGGACAGCGCCGCAAAGACCGATGCCAGTGCAGGGTTAGTGGGGCTGAACGTCAGCGCCTCACCGCCAATACGTTCCAGCACCTGCCCAATCATCTGCTGGTTGGCTTCCTGCCAGCGCGGGCGGTCGATCACTTTCACCTGCACCTGGGCGGCTTGCCGGGCGGGGCCGGGCAGTCCTGTGAGCTCCCCGACCATAGTGAAGGCTTCGCTGGCGCTCGCGTGCAGACTTGTGACGACGCCGGCTAATTCGGTGCGGCTGCCGCTCGGCCCGGGGGGAGTGAGGCGCGCGAGCAGATCTGCGAAGCGTGGCTGAGAACGATTCATACTGGCTACGCTACCCGGTTTGGAGGGACGGGGCAGGCCAGCGCTTACGGCAGCTGTGTTGTCAAGGAAGTGACGAAGGCGTCCAGTTCCTCGCGTGCCTGCTTATAGGCCCCCTCCTCTACCCCATCGGCGAGGATCGAAAAGGCGAGCCGCTGCCCCTGCGGGCCCTCCACCATGCCGGATAGCGACACCGCCGTCACCAAGGTCCCAGTTTTCGCGCGAACCTTTCCGGCCGCTCCCCCGAGGCGCTGCTTTAATGTTCCATCGAGGTGAGCGATGGGCACTGCGCTCAGCAGCGGCGCAAGTTCTGGTTTATCCCCCGAGGCCGCCGCCTGGATCACAGCGGTAAAGAGGTTTGCGGTGGCTTTGGTGTTACCGTCCAGGCCACAGGTATCGGCCAGATTCAGCCCCTCGGTCGGGAATCCGGCCTCCTGGAGGGTTTCGGCGACGGCGGCGCGGCCCGCCTCCATCGTGCCCTGCCCGCCGCGCGCTACTGCCACCAGCCGACCGACCGCCTCGGAGGTGGTGTTATCGGAGACTTTCAAGGTGTGCGTCACCAGCGAATCGACCGTATGGTCACGCACGACGCTCAGCACCTGGTCCCCACTATCGGCCGCGTGCCGCTCCACGCCGTGCACACTCGTACCGAGGGCTATGAGTTGGTCCGCCAGATCCTGGGCCGCTTGCAGCGCCGGATCAGCTACCGCTTTGCCGTCTTTCTTCCCCGAGTTCACGCCCACCGCCATAACCGGCTGCACCCAGGGCATATCCAGCTCACTCCAGGCCGGTGAGAGCGTGGGGCCTGAGAACAGCGTGTCATCGACTGCCACCGTCACCGCGTTGACTGACTGTGCCGTGAGAGCGCTATGGGTATCGCGGGCCAGGGCGGCAACATCGTCGTCGGTGAGGGTCATATCCCCCACCCCTACCAGCGTGAGCCGCTTCTCCGCCGGATTAAATACCACCGAGGTGCTGAGCGCGGTGCTGGGTTTTTGGCTGAGCAGGAGCGCGGCGGCGGGCAGTAATTTGATTGACGACGCCGTGGAGTGGGGGGTGGCACCGTTGACGTCGGCCAGGAGCGTGCCCGTGGGGATGTCTCGAATGACGACGGAGATTGAGGAGCCGAGCGCGTGGGCGGAAGTAACGAAGTCCTCGGCGCGGGTTTGCAGCGCATTGGCGGTAGCCATCGGAACTGACGGGTCTTCTGTGGGGGCGGCTGGGGTGGCTACCTGCACAGTGGGATAGGGCTGGGGCTGGATGGGTGCGGGTGAAGTGGTTAGAAAACCAGGGACGTAGTCGGCAGCATCGGCCACCAGATATGATCCCAGCAGGCTCATCACGGCGGCTGCCGAGATGATCACGCGTTTTTTACCCATGAATGTTCTGCCTTTCGCACCGACGTGCACCACTTTACTCAATTGGCAGACTACTGTGGGACGTGTACTATGCCGCGGCGGCGGACTGTGATTCAGAGAAAGGGACGCACGTGGAATTCGACGTCACCATCGAAATTCCCAAGGGGAATCGTAATAAGTACGAGGTGGACCACGAGACCGGCCGGATTCGCCTGGACCGGATGCTCTTCACCTCCACCCGCTACCCGGATGATTACGGGTTCATTGACGACACCCTGGGTGAGGACGGCGACCCCCTGGACGCCCTGGTTCTGCTGGAAGAACCCACCTTTCCCGGCTGTGTAATTCGCTGCCGCGCCCTGGGTATGTTCCGCATGCGCGATGAAAAGGGCGGGGATGACAAGGTCTTGTGCGTCCCGGCCGCTGATCAGCGCGCCTCCTGGCGTACCGATATCGACGACGTCTCCGAGTTCCACCGCCTGGAAATCCAGCACTTCTTCGAGGTGTACAAGGATCTGGAGCCGGGTAAGTCCGTGGAGGGTGCCCACTGGGTAGGCCGGGAGGAAGCGGAAGAAGAAATCCGCCGTTCCTTCGAGCGGGAAAAGCAGCACCTCGCTGAGCACGGCGAGCACTAGCGAGTTTCTGAGGTAGCACCTCGACGCCGAAAAGCTCGGCCAACGCGAATGCGCGTTGGCCGAGCTTTTCCTCTAGTGGGTTCTGTTGCTCTAGTTGTCTGGACCTGTTACGACACCAACATCGCAGGAGGCGAAACGCACCGTGTACATCTCTCCTTCTACGACCCACAGCCGTTTGGTCTCGCCCCAGTACACTTCGTCAAAGCAGGTGCTGGGTAACGGCGTGTTAGGGATGAGAACATTGAGATCGTCGTAGTTCGCAAGCGTAGGCCGGTCCGCGTGGAAGGGGCCGTCACCGATCTTGAGGCAGTCGATGATGTCCACCTCGCGCGCTTTCCAATCCTCAAGTAGTTCACGAGTCACGACCGGAGGATTCTGGGCTTCGGTGCACTGCTTTTCCGCCTCCACCAAAGCCGGGTCTACCGTCGGCGTCACCAGTTCCGGGCTACTTGAGGTTGGTGCGCTGCTCGGTATTGGCGCAACACTCGGAGACGTTGGCTCCGCTTTAGGAGCGCTAGCACATCCTGTGAGCACCGCGAGAACCATAACCAGACCGGCTGCTAGCTTCCTTCGACGCGCGCCTGCTCGCCCGAGCTGGGAACTGTGGTTAAACATCATGTTCTGCGCCAGCGGAGGTCATCGGAGCGGCAGCTTCGATACGAACGGGCACGCCCTTGGAGGCGAGCTCTTCGATCCGAGCGGCCAAATCCGGGAGTTGCTTGGCAATGTCCTTGACCGAAATAGCCTTATCCGTGCCAACTACTGACTCGTCAACACTAACGACGAGACCATTGGTGGTGACATCCGGCCCGAACCCCTCGACGCTAGTGGCATCAACCTGATTGCCGAATCCTTGAGCCAGCGCAACCAGGTCATCCAACGAGCGCTCAACCTCAATGACCCAAACATACCGGTCAAAATCTGCACCGAGAGAACTCTTCAGCGCATCGAGTTGAGGCCCAGCCTTCGGAGTTGCATACACTTCCAGCAGTTCTTTATTGGAGGTCAATGCAGAGCCACCGAAAACATCCTCATGTTCGGTCACAACCGCAGTTACGTCCTCCATAACCCGACGCATCTCCGATGATTCCTCGCCGGCCCATACCCGAGCTCCAGCCTCGTCAACACGGTTAACGCCGGCCTCAGAACCAGAGGTGCCCTGAGCATATGCCAGCGTCGCGCCGCCTGCTATAAGAGCAGTGATACCCAGAATCTGTATCGTCCGTTTACGTTTCATTTCGATACTCCGTTCTGCCCCATGAAGGCTTCTATAGAAACGGCCCGAACCTGACATCTCTGTCAATATTCACCCTAGCCCCCTTTTTTTTGTATCAATACCGTCGAGCATCTCTTTACCAAATTGCAATAAAGGGGCCGGCCCCCGCCGACCGGAAGCACACCGGGATTAACTATGCCCTCCCCTGCCAGCCCCTATAGACACGCCCGTTCCTCCTACCGGGACGGTTATTGCCGGGCTCACACTCGTATGACACAATTCCCGATAACAATAACCCCAGTCACACCCTGTGTTGCTGCATACCAGTGGCGGCTCCTATATCCCGGGAGTTGCATCCGACCCCCTTCAGGTTCGTACTGGTCTACTGCAGCCACTCCCCCTATCCACCAGGAGGATCTGAATGGTTGAGAAACTCAATGACGCGATTGCCGCCGCGGGCAGCTTTGTGTGGGGGCCATGGTTCCTTATTCCCCTGCTCTTGGGAACCGGTATTGTCCTGACGGTCCGGCTACGCGGCCTCCAGTTCAGCCGTCTGCTTGCAGCCCTGCGTTTAGGGCTATTGGAGCGGCATGACGCTGACTCGCCGGGCGGCGACGTCTCTCAGTTCCAGGCCCTCACCACTGCCCTGGCCGCCACGGTGGGCACCGGTAATATCGTCGGCGTCGCCGGTGCTATTGCCCTGGGTGGCCCCGGCGCCCTGTTCTGGATGTGGGTGACTGGCCTGCTCGGTATGGCCTCAAAATACTCCGAAGCCTTCCTCGGGGTCCGTTTCCGCACCAAGGACGCCAAGGGGGAGATCTCCGGTGGCCCGCAGTACTACCTGGAGCGTGGCATTAAGGGCCCGCTCGGTAAGGTCCTCGGGATCAGCTTTGCCGTCATGGCGGTGCTCGCCTCCTTCGGTATTGGCAATATGACCCAGGCAAACTCCATTGCCACCAATATCCATAACACCTTCCACATCCAGCCCTGGATCATCGGCGTCGTCTTGACGGTGATCGCGATGGTGGTACTCGTGGGCGGCATTAAGTCGATCGGTAAGGTGACGGCACTGCTGGTGCCCTTCATGATCGTCGCCTACGTAGGCGGCGCCATCTGGATCCTCATCGCCAATGCATCGCTGGTACCGGACGCTTTTGCCACGATATTCTCGGAGGCCTTCACCGGCACGGCGGCACTGGGGGGCGCGGCTGGTTCAGCATTCATGTTGGCAATCCAGATGGGTGTGGCCCGCGGCATCTTCTCCAATGAGTCCGGTATGGGCTCGGCTGCTATCGCTGCCGCCGCCGCTAAGACCACCCACCCGGTTCGCCAAGGTCTCGTGTCGATGACGCAGACCTTCATTGACACGATCGTCGTCGTCACCTTCACCGGCCTGGTGCTCATTACCACCGGGGTGTGGAAGGAAGAAGGTCTATCCCAGGCTCTGATGACCGGGCAAGCCTTCTCCCACGGCCTCCCCGGCTCCTGGGGCCACATCATCGTGACCCTCGCGCTCGCGCTCTTCGCTTTCTCAACCGTCCTCGGCTGGGCTTACTACGGGGAGCGCTGTATGGAACGGCTCTTTGGCCGGGCCACCGTCATGCCCTACCGCATCTTCTTCTCCCTCATCGTGTACGTGGGCTGCACCGCCGAACTGAAGATCGTCTGGAACTTCTCCGACCTGATGAACGGCCTCATGGCTGCACCAAACCTCATCGGATTGTTGATTCTCTCCGGTCTGATCGCCCGCGAAACCCACCACTACCTCAAGCACGATCCGAAGCTGCGGGCCTCCCGCGGTGAGATCGACGCCTTTATGGAAGGCCATCCCGGCGGTATTGACACCTACGAAACCACCGGCAAATAACACCGCATAGCGTCAGGGCCGGTTCCCTTCCCCGGGGAACCGGCCCTGACGTTTATCTGCGGTCAGACGGCGAAGCAGCGTATCAGTAGCGCCCAGCGTAGGGCACGACGTTCTTCCAGTAGATCTTCGTCAACTCCACACTCTGCCCCGGCCGAGGTGCGTGCACCCGCATACCGCCACCGGCATACATCGCGACGTGGTAGACGCCGTTGGCAGGATTCCCGCCGGGAGCATAGAAGATAAGGTCGCCCGGCTGCATCTGATCGATCGGGATTTTCGTAGGCGCCTGCTGGTACTGGGCCCGCGAGGAGCGCGGCAATTTCACGCCGACCTGCGCGTAGGAATACATCATCAACCCGGAGCAGTCGAAACCCCGCGGCGTCGCTCCCCCATACACATAGGGCACGCCAATATACTTCTTCGCCACTGCCAGGGCGGCCTCACCCTTATTCGAAGGCGCAGGGGCCGGGGCAGGTGCCGGCGGCGGGGCCGGCTTCGGCTTAGGTTTCGGCGCTGGCGCCGGAGCAGGTGCCGGGGCAGGAGGTGCCGGAGCGGGCGCTGGCGGCGCAGGTGCCGGGGCGGGTGCCGGTGGCGCAGGCGCCGGAGCAGGTGCCGGGGCGGGCGCTGGCGCCGGAGCGGGTCGCGGAGTATCACGCGACGGCGGGGCCGGCGTCGGCTTCAGCTCGCGGTTGATACGCGCCAATTCGGCAGCAGATTCACGTTCGCGGCGCTCAGCATCGAGCTGATCTTGTCGTTCACGTTCCAATTCCACCGTCGTCTGCCGCTGGGCCGCCAACTGCTCCAGGAGCTCCTCACGTTCACGCAGCGAGGCCTGTTCTTGACTGTTCGCTTGTTCCAGGGCTGTATTGGCTTCTAGACGACGCTGATCGGCCGCGGCAGCGGCGTCGTCGGCAGCCTGGCGGGCACGCTTAGCCTGAGCTTCCAAGGTGTCCGCAACCGCCTCCACGCCCATATAGCTCTGCAACTCGCCGTCAGTTTCATTCACCAAGCGAGTACGTACATGGTGAGACAGCGCCAGATCGGAAAAGTCCTGGCCGGACAGGTAGGGGGCGGCACCGGCAAACGGCATCGTGCCGCGACGGTATAGGTCGCGCGCCTTGACGCCCAGTTCACCGCGGGCCTGTTCCACATGCCCCCGTGCCTCAGCTGCGCGCTTAGCGGCCGCCTCGGCCTCTTCCTCGGCCGCGACGCGGGCTTCGTCCGCCTGCAGGTAGGCTTCCTCTGCGGTTTGAGCGGTAATATCCGCATCTTCGCTGGCGCTGGACAGTTGGGCGAGCTTGATCTCCAGATCGGCGATCTTGGCGGCTGTGGACTTCTCGGCCGTGCGGGATTGCGCGATATCGTCCTCGGAGACCGGATCGGCACTAGCGCCGGACAGTTCCAGCCCACCCACGATTATGGCGCAGCCACTGAGGGCGGCTAGGGTGCGGATCAAGGAGCGTCGCACAGCATATCCTCCATGGAACCGAGGGGTGTAGCCGGCGCGTCACCTTGACAGCCGACACCAAGTACGACTCCTAGCGTACAAAGATTCACCGATCGAGACAACACCTTTCACCATAATCACATAATTCACATAAGTCACATCATTCCCATTGGCATCTGAGAAACCGGCCATAACCGGGGTGAGTGGCAGTTACGAATTCCGTTTCTGCGTTACCTAGTGTGGCTTCCTACAATGGAGGTATGGCAGGCACACCAATCACGTGGGAAGCAGACCATCTGGGACCGGGCTTCCAGTCCACTACGCTGCCGCTCATCAGCGACGATGAGGGGCAGGTGTGCGCCGTCGTCGTGAAATATCTCCCGGCTGAGGACCCGCACGCACTCCCCCACACCCCCACCGACCCGCACTTTTCCGTCCTGTATATCCACGGCTGGAATGACTACTTCTACCACCCGCATCTGGCCCGCCGGGTAGCCCATGCGGGCGGTCGGTTCTACGCGCTCGACCTGCGTAAATACGGGCGGGCGCTGGGGGCGCACCAAACGCCGGGGTACGTCACCAGCCTCAGTACCTACGATGAGGATATTCACCACGCACTGCGGGTGATTCGTGCCGAAAATGGGGCCGGTACTGATCTGGTGATGATGGCACATTCCACCGGCGGACTCACGGCAGCCCTGTGGGCGGATCGGCATCCTGGAGCGCTGCGCGCACTCATATTGAACTCCCCCTGGCTGGCCCTGCAGGGGTCACCGCTGCTACGTGCAATTTCCGGTCCGATTGCGTCCGGCGCGGGCTGGCGCCGGCCCTCCCGGATCATTCCGCTGCCCGATAACGGTTTCTACCATCGCAGCCTTATCGAGCTCGGCTGGACCTTCAACGACCAGTGGCGCCGCCTACCTTCCCCGCCCGTGCGGGCCGGCTGGTTGTCGGCGATTCTATCGGGCCACAACGCGGTGGCGCGCGGTTTGGAGATCACCTGCCCGGTGCTGGTGATGACCTCCCAGGCCACTAACTTTTCCACCACCTACAATGAGCGGACCCTGGGGGCTGACACCGTGTTGGACGTGTCGCAAATCCGGCGGGCCGCTCTGAATCTTGGCCCTCTTGTCACGCTCGCTCAGTTCGAAGGCGCGATCCATGACGTCTTCCTCTCGGCGGAGCCGGTACGGCTGCGCGCGGAGCGAGAATTAGAGCGCTGGATCCACTGTTACGTGTAATTCCGACGACGACGCACCGGCGGGGTGGGCCTTAAGAACCAGGGCCCACCCCGCCACATCTGATGGTCTGTAGCCGATTCGGCTATTTTTCCTCTTCCATCATCTCGGCGAGTTCTTCGCGCGCATCGGCCAGGTTGGCGCCGGCGTCCCCGAAACGCCACACGCGCCAGCCGTCGACATCGTCACGGCCGGATACCGCACACGCGGCTGCGTCCGGGTCACGGAATTCGCGACCGTCAGCGATAACCATGACGCCACCTTCTTGGAGTACAGCTTCATGGCGGACTCCGCGGCGCAGTTGCAGCCACACCAGCGTGATGTCCTCCCCCACATACTGGGCAATCTCGTGCAATGCCCTGGCAGCATCATCCATGAGGATCGTATATTCCGGCGGATCGGCGACCTCTCCGGCATGACGGCCGGCAGGTGCTTCAGTAGTCTCTTCGGTGCCAGTGGATTGCTCGCCACTAAAGGATTGTTGGTCTCCAGCGAATTCTTTAGCCGCGCCGGCTTCAATTCTCTCGGCTTCCGCTTCTTCAACTGCGCCGGGATCGCCTGCAACGGGTTGGTCATCAGCAGCAGGCTCTGTTTCTTCAGCAACCGGCTCAGGTTTTCCGGTAGGTAGTTCCGCAAGCCGTGCAGCCCGCCCGGTCAGTACCATCTGGGAACGCTGCGCGATCGGCCCGCGCACTGGGGAGACGTCAACCATGCGCCGCCCATCGTTAGCTTGCCGCAGGGTTAGTTCGTGAACTTCCACGCCAGCGCCACTGAGGAGTTCTAAAGTGGGGCGAACATCGTCGGTAATAATGTCGGCGACGATGATAACGCGCGGGCCAGACAGCACCCGTGGGGGCAGCGACTCGCGGAACTCATTCCAATCACTGCGGAAAGCTTCTTGACCAGCCGGGTACATAGCCGCCAAATCCAGCCAGCCGAGGGCCGCAAAATTGCCGGCCCGCCCCAGGGCAGTCACGAGCGACTGCGCGTTGAGAACCTCGAGCACCTCCACAGTCACCGTCTGACCAGACGCATCCATGGCCAACAGCTGAGAATCGGAATTGCTTTCCCACACCACTGGGAAAAGCGGACGGCCAACGAGTTCGAGCACTTGGTTACGGACCGCCGCAATAAGCTCCTTACCCAACCGTTGTGCTGTCGGGCGGCCGAAATGAGCGGGCACTAGGTGGCCAGAGTCGAATTCAAACAGCGACATACTCACTCCTTGGCTTTGCGAAGTCTTGTCCTATTGTGTCATGCTCCGCCGACACTGGCGATAGTCGCCCAGAAAACGTTGTTCTCACCACTGCATGCGCCTGGGCCCGGAGCGATTCGCTCCGGGCCCAGGACGTCGTCGTCAGGAATTACGCGGTGGCATCTGCACCGGCGGCGACTGCCGCACGGCCGGCCTCCAGGCGCGCAACCGGGACGCGGAAGGGCGAGCAGGAGACGTAATCCAGGCCCACCTTGTGGAAGAAGTGGATCGAGCTGGGGTCGCCGCCGTGTTCACCGCAAACCCCCAAGTGGATGGAGGGTTTGACTTCACGGGAGCCGTCCACGCCCATCTTCACCAGGGTGCCCACGCCCCGCTCATCGATGGACTCGAAGGGTGAGACGCCGAAGATCGAGTTCTCCTGGTACTCGTTGAAGAAGGCCGATTCGACGTCGTCACGGGAGAAGCCCCACACCGTCTGGGTGAGGTCATTGGTGCCGAAGGAGAAGAAGTCGGACTCTTCGGTGATCGAGTCGATCGTCACGGCCGCTCGCGGCAGCTCGATCATAGCGCCGATGGGTAGATCGACGGCGATGCCGGTTTCCTCGGAGACCTCAGCGAGGATCTTCTCGGCACGCTCCCGCACGATCTGCAGCTCCCGAACCGAACCGACCAGCGGCACCATGATCTCCGGGCGCGGGTCCCCGCCGGCCTTCTTGCGCTCAGCGTAGGCTTCCGCAATCGCCCGAATCTGCAGGCCGAACAGGCCCGGAATCTTCAGGCCCAGACGGACCCCGCGCAGACCGAGCATCGGATTGGCTTCATGCATCCGCTCCACCGCTGCGAGCAGCTCCTCGTCATGGCTGACGTCTTCGCCCCGTTCGCGCGCCACCGCCACCTTGGCGGTAAGGGTGGTGAGATCGGGAAGGAATTCGTGCAGCGGCGGGTCAATCAGGCGCACCGTGGTGGGCAGGCCGTCCATGGCTTCAAAAATCTCGATAAAGTCGCCGCGCTGCAGCGGGATGAGGGCGTCCAGAGCAGCGTCGCGGGCGGCGTCGTCTTCGGCCAGGATGACGCGCTCAATGAGTTCACGACGATCCCCGAGGAACATATGCTCGGTACGGCACAGACCGATCCCTTCAGCGCCGCGGGTGCGAGCTGAGCCCGCATCCTCGGCGGTATCCGCATTAGCGCGCACCCGTAGACGGCGCACCTTATCAGCATGGGAGAGGATGCGGTGCACGGCGTGGACCAATTCCTGGGTCTCGTCGTCCCCGGCCTGTTCCAACGCTGCATCTAGCCCTTCGGAGATGTAGGTCATCACCGGGGAGGGAACGACCGGCACTTCACCGTCAAAGATCTCTCCAGTGGTGCCGTCAATGGCGATAATATCGCCGCGTTTGAAGACCTTATCGCCTACGCGCATCTGCCCGGCAGCGCCATCAATGTGCAGCTGTTCGGCGCCGACCACACAGGTGGTTCCCATACCGCGCGCCACCACGGCGGCGTGGGAGGTTTTACCGCCGCGCGAGGTGAGCACGCCCACGGAAGCGATCATGCCCGGCAGGTCATCGGGGTTGGTTTCCCGGCGCACTAGGATCGCGTCCCGGCCGGCGGCGCGGGCTTCCTCGGCCTGGGCCGAGTCGAAGGCGATTTCGCCGACGGCGGCACCCGGAGAAGCAGCCATACCGCGGGCGAGCAGGACCTTCTCGGCGTCGTCGTCGAACTGCGGGAACATCAGCTGGCTCAGCTGCGCACCGGTGACCCGCTCGATGGATTCGTCCACGGTGATGAGTTTTTCGTCCACCAGCTGGGTGGCGACCCGGAACGCGGCGGCCGCGGTGCGCTTCCCCACGCGGGTTTGCAGCAGCCACAGCTTGCCCTTTTCGATAGTGAATTCGATATCGCACAGGTCCCGGTAGTGGGTTTCCAGGCGGCGCATTGCGGCGCGCAGCTCATCGTAGGAGCGCTTGTCGAGGTCTTCCAGGTCGGCCAGGGACAGCGTGTTACGGATACCGGCGACGACGTCCTCACCCTGAGCGTTTTCCAGGTAGTCACCGTAGACGCCGGAATGCCCGGTGGAGGGGTCACGGGTGAAGCACACGCCGGTGCCGGAGCCTTCACCGAGGTTACCGAAGACCATCGTGCATACGTTCACGGCGGTGCCAAGGTCGTGCGGGATGCGTTCGCGGCGGCGGTAGAGGACAGCGCGTTCAGTATTCCAGGAGTTAAAGACCGCTTCGATAGCGGCGTCGAGCTGAGCGCGCGGATCCTGCGGGAATTCCTCCCCACAGGCCTGTTTAAAGATCTCCTTGAACTCGGCCACGAGTTCCTGCAGATCTTCCGCGGTCAGTTCGGGGTCGGTGGCGACGCCGCGTTTTTCCTTCATGGCGTCGAGCGCGTCAGCGAAAAGGTCTCCGTCAATGTCTTTAACAGTCTTGCCGAACATCTGGATGAGACGGCGGTAGGAATCCCACGCGAAACGCGGATCGCCGGAGAACTGGGCGAGACCTTCCACGGAGCGGTCATTGAGACCGATATTAAGGACGGTTTCCATCATGCCCGGCATAGAGAATTTTGCACCGGAACGAACCGAGACGAGCAACGGTTCTTTATCATCGCCGAACTGGCGGCCAATGGCTGCCTCTACTTCCCGCATGGCGGTGGTGACCTGAACATCGAGTTCCTCAGGCACCTGCTGAGTATCCATATAGGTGCGGCATGCATCGGTGGTGATGGTGAAGCCAGGGGGAACTGGCAGGCCGAGGTTGGTCATCTCGGCCAGGTTGGCGCCCTTACCGCCAAGCAGGTCCTTCTGGTCCTTATCGCCCTCGCTGAACATGTACACATATTTCGACATAATGTAGGCCTCCAGCGCCTTGTGATCGTTGACAAACATCGTTGCTTGCCACGCTCTCAAGCCTACCTAGTGTCCGCTTTCTCGGTGCCAGGACCACGGGCCCACCTGCGGGGAAACTCGTATGCTATTGAGCACATACTCTCACGCCGGAGCCTCCCTAACAGATCAGCGCGCGGTGGGCAGAAAAAGAGGAAGTCCCCACCGGACGGTAGGGACTTCCTCTTCATTCAGGCTTACTTGAAAACATCCTTGATGTTCTCGCCGGCCTGCTTCACGTTAGCGGAGGCTTGGTCCTTGTGGCCTTCGGCTTCCATGGACTTGTTGTCCGTGGCGTCACCAATGACTTCCTTGACCTTGCCCTTGGCTTCTTCAGCAGCGTTCTTGATCTTATCTCCCAGTCCCATGTGGAACTCCTTTCGTCGTGGCCGCATGGTGCCTGCAGCCATCTGTTCTCCACGTTAGTGCAGGCTCGCTAAGTGCGCCACAGGAAATGAGTGACTACCCGACGGCTGGCCCAGATTGGTTACCAGAATTAGCCGGCTGCCCCTCTGTGGGAGGATGATGAGCACTTCCCGACCCCCGCTCAACGAGAAGGGAGCGTTGGGCTTCCAACTCCGGATCCTTGCCAATATGCGGGGCCCGAACCGGGGGCAGCTCGTCAATATCTTCACCGCGGAAGATGAACTCGCCGAGCACACCCTCACCCTGGGCATCCACGATGACCTTCTGTTTGGCGCGCAGTTCACCGAAGAGGATCTTTTCAGACAGTGCATCTTCGATATCGCGCTGAATAGCACGGCGCAGTGGGCGGGCCCCCAGCATCGGATCGTAGCCACGTTCAGCCAACAGTTCCTTGGCGGCATCGGTCAGCTCAATCGTCATCTCTTGCTCCCGCATCCGCTCGTCAAGGCGAGAAATCATCAGATCGACGATCTTCAAGATTTCGGCCTTCTGCAGCTGCGGGAAGACGACGATCTCATCAACGCGGTTGAGGAATTCGGGGCGGAAATGCTGTTTGAGTTCCTCATTCACCTTGGACTTCATCCGCTGGTAATCGGTGGACAGCTCCCCGGTTGCCTGGAACCCGGTCATCACACCCTTGGCGATATCGCGAGTACCGAGGTTGGTCGTCATGATAATGATGGTGTTCTTAAAGTCCACCAGGCGGCCCTGAGAGTCGGTCAGGCGGCCATCTTCCAAAATCTGCAGCAGCGAGTTGAAAATATCCGGGTGGGCTTTTTCCACCTCATCGAACAACACCACGGAGAAGGGGCGACGCCGCACCTTTTCGGTCAGTTGGCCGCCTTCGTCATAGCCGACATATCCGGGCGGGGAACCAAATAACCGCGAAGCCGTGTGCTTCTCCCCGAATTCGGACATATCCAATTGGATGAGCGCGTCTTCATCGCCAAAGAGGAACTCCGCCAGCGCTTTAGCCAGCTCGGTCTTGCCCACCCCGGTGGGGCCGGCAAAGATGAACGACCCGCCCGGACGCTTGGGATCTTTCAACCCGGCCCGAGTACGCCGGATGGACTGCGACAGCGCCTTAACGGCCTGATCCTGGCCGATGATCCGCTTGTGCAGCTCATCTTCCATATGCAGCAATTTGGCGGACTCGGTTTCGGTCAGCTTAAACACTGGGATACCGGTGGATTGAGCGAGCACTTCCGCGATGAGATCTTCATCGACTTCCGCTACCTCGTCCATCTCTCCGGATCGCCAGGATTCTTCCTTCTGATTCCGCTCCGCGATCAGACGACCTTCTTCATCGCGCAGTCCGGCCGCGCGTTCGAAGTCCTGATCGTCAATAGCTTCTTCTTTTTCCTGCCGAACCTTAGCGATCTTCGCTTCCATTTCCCGTAGTTCCGGCGGCGCAGTTAGACGCCGAATCCGCAAACGGGCACCGGCCTCATCAATAAGGTCAATCGCCTTGTCGGGCAGGTGACGGTCCTGCACGTAGCGGTCAGCCAGAGTAGCGGCAGCCTGTAGGGCGTCGTCGGTGATGGAAACGCGGTGGTGGGCCTCGTAGCGATCACGCAGCCCCTTCAAAATCGCGATGGTGTGTTTCACCGACGGCTCTTGTACCTGGATCGGCTGGAAACGCCGTTCCAGAGCCGCATCTTTCTCGATATGTTTGCGGTACTCATCAATGGTGGTGGCCCCGATGGTTTGCAGTTCTCCGCGTGCCAACATGGGCTTGAGGATCGAGGCCGCATCGATAGCTCCCTCGGCAGCCCCAGCACCCACCAGTGTGTGGATCTCGTCGATGAACAGGATGATATCGCCGCGGGTGCGGATTTCTTTCAGAACCTTCTTCAGCCGTTCCTCAAAGTCACCACGATAGCGCGAGCCGGCTACCAGGGAGCCAAGGTCGAGGGTGTACAGCTGCTTATCTTTCAGGGTTTCGGGCACGTTGCCGTGCACAATATCTTGGGCAAGCCCTTCGACGACGGCGGTCTTGCCGACCCCCGGCTCCCCGATCAAGACCGGATTGTTCTTGGTGCGCCGGGACAAGATCTGCATGACGCGCTCAATCTCGGCGTGCCGCCCGATTACGGGATCCAGCTTGCCTTCTCGAGCAGCAGCGGTGAGGTTGCGGCCGAACTGGTCCAGCACTGCCGACCCGGCTGGCTGTTCGGCAGCCGGACCACCGGCACTAACGGGTTCCTTACCCTCATAGCCAGACAGCAGCATCATCACCTGTTTGCGCACGGCCTGGGGGTTCGCACCGAGCGTTTCCAGTACCTGGCAGGCCACGGATTCGTTTTCACGTAGCAATCCAAGCAGCATATGTTCGGTGCCGATATACCCGTGGCCCAGCTGGAGGGCCTCCCGCAGGGACAGCTCCAGGAGACGCTTTGCATGCGGGGTGAAGGGGATATGCCCACTCGGGGATTCCTTACCCCGCCCAAGGGCTTCTTCTACTGCTTCTCGGACAGCGTCAAGAGTGATACCGCTGGCTTCCAGAGCGCGCGCAGCCACTCCTTCACCCTCGTGGATGAGACCGAGCAGAATATGCTCGGTGCCGATGTAATTGTGCGAGAACATGCGCGCTTCTTCTTGCGCGAGCACCACCACCCGGCGAGCGCGGTCGGTGAACCTCTCGAACATGAGCTCTCCTTAAGCCAGTGCGCCTACAGTGATGTTCTCGATCGTATCGGCGTTGGGGGGAGAACTTCGCCCCTGTTCGCCACTGGCGTGATTACCGCTGCCCTGACGCAGGCTCACAGCACCGCGCGAGAAGCGAGAATCTCTCTTTTTATGCAGGGGTATCTAGGATCAGCGTCACCGGCCCATCATTGACCAAGCTCACTTGCATATCGGCCCCGAACCGCCCGGTCGCCACCTCGATTCCACGTTCACGCAGCAGCTCTCCCACGCGCTCGACGAGCGGTTCAGCCACCGGTCCACTCGCTGCTCGGGACCACGATGGCCGTCGTCCTTTGGCCGCCTGACCATACAGGGTGAACTGGGAGACGAGCAGCACCGGCGCCCCCACATCGCTGACGCTTTTTTCCTCCCGCAAGATCCGCAGATCCGCGATCTTACGGGCCATCCATTGGCATTCGTCTTCACCATCCTCATTGACGGCGGCCAGCAATACCACCAAACCTGGCTCATTGATTGCCCCCACTAACTCCCCGTCCACATGGACGGCAGCGTGGGTTACCACCTGCAAAACTGCGCGCATACTGTGTCCTTCCGTAACTCGTGGAACTGCTGTCCTTCCACTCTGGCATAGTGGAAGGTATGACTGCTTCATCTGCTCATCCATCCCGCCGCGCCGCTCTCACGTTGGCGGGGCTGAGCGCCGTCGTCGCGGGTTGTAGTTCGAGCCATAGTGACAATGAGCCGGCCGGGCCGAAGGGGGAAGAAATCGCGCAGGTTGCCGATATTAAGGAACCGACCGTCGTGACCACGTCCGCAGGTAAAGAAGTGGTGATCAGCCCGGATGGTAAGGGCTCATTCGTGGCCTTTAGTGGCCTGTGTACCCACAATGCCTGCAAGGTGCGGTTCAAGGATGATGTTCTCGATTGCCCCTGCCACGGCTCCTGGTTCTCGCCGCAGACCGGAGAAGTAAAACGAGGCCCGGCGACGACGCCGCTCCCCCCGGTGGCTATTGCGGTGGATGGCGCAAAAATCGTGCTTGCCTAAGCTCCTGGCCGACCGGTTGGCTAGGCCGCGCGGCACTGACGCCCTCCGGATTGACGATGATCTCCTGACTGGCCGCTACTCCGTCTACCACGAGAGCGGCGTCGGCGGGAACTGACCGTTTAAGCAACGCTAACCCCACCGGGCCCAACTCCGGATGCCGCACCGCGCTGGTGAGGGTTCCCACCGGTTTTTCGCGCCACTGTACAGGCGTGCCACGGGCGGGCAGGTGGTCGGCGGATCCATCCAGATGGAGGAAGGTGAGCCGACGCGGGGGCCGCCCCAGGTTCACCACCCGCGCAATAGTTTCCTGCCCGCAATAACAGCCTTTATTGAGGTGGACGGCGGTGCGCAACCAGTCCAGTTCTGGGGGGATTGCCCGCGCATCGACCTCAGCGGACCAGCTGGGCCGCCACGATTCAATCCGGCAGGCCTCCCACGCCCACCAGCCCGCAATCGCGTCAGCCTGTACGAGCTCCGCCCAGGTGACATCACTAATGGCGGCGACGCTGAGATCGAGTGCGGGGGGTTCGACGCCAGGCAGGGTGTAGGTGGTTCCGCCGGGTGCGAGCGGCCACGGATCATGCCAGATAACGTCCGCCGTCCCAGCCGGTAGCTGCTCGCCAATAAATCCGACGATTCGGGCGTCGGTGCGGGCTACGTCCACGCGCAGGGCAAAGCGCATTTTCTCCAGGTGTTCGGCTACGGTATCGGCCGCACTGGCCTCTAGCAGGATGTGGGTGGTGGCGCCGTCGTCAACGAGCGCTAATGCCGCAGTGATACGCCCCTGCGCGGTGAGGAGGAGCGCTTCCGCGCTCACTCCGGGTGCGAGCGCGGTCAGGTGCTGGCTGGTAAGGGCGTGGAGCCAGCTGAGGCGGTCAGGCCCGGTAACCGTGAGCATCTGCCACGGTAAGGGGGCGACGGCGCGGCCCGCCACCAGATCGCGGTATTCATGGGCTGGCCGGCCGCGGTGGAGAAGTACCTCCTGGTTGACCAGGGTTTCTACGACGCCCAGGCTGGCGAGGTCGCTCATTCCTGCGCCCCTTTGGCGTGTTTACCCGCAGCTGCCTCGGCCTTAATCAGACGCGTGGTCAGGTAGGGGGTGAGGGGCTGGTCGAAAGCCGCCATGTGCGCCGAGATCATCAGTTCGCCATCACGCAAGAGGTACCGACGTTCCAGCTGCGTCACCGGAGGGCACGAGGAAACCCGCGAAATCTGCTCGGAGGCGAGCGCAATCACATGCTCAGCGACCCGACCTTCCAGAGCTACAGTGAATCCTGCGGGGTCTGCGAGCATGCCTTCCACCCCCACCACGTCTGCACTGCTGCTACCCGCCTGGGCCGGATTGACGCGCAGATACAGGGTTTCTTGGGACCACACGTCAGTTTCGGTCAGCGCCGCAATCCCCTCGGCTGCACTGGCATCGGCGGAGATTGTTCCGCTGGCCGCTTCAGAGCGCAGGTAGTGGGAGAGCAGACGCAGGTACGGTCCGCCGTCGTGGGTAACCTCCATATCGTGGCGGAGGACGACGTTATCGACGCCGAAGCCTGACCACACTCCCCAGCCCCGCCACTGCCCGAGCAGCCAGCCCAGGGGCGCGGCTTCTGGCCCAAGTGGTTGGTTGTTGTACATCTCGTTCATACCGTCACCGTAGCGATGACGCGGGCGATTGTGTAGACGATAACGCCACTAGCTAAAACCGGCAGGAGGGCAGCGGCCAGAGCCGGGCGGATCCGCCGGGAGGCCGGGAAAATATCGAAAAGTACGTGTAGTCCCACGGTGAATATCGCTAGGCAGAACCCCAAACTCGTCCCTGCGATCCACCCCACCGTGGGGAAGATTGCCCCGAGCCCACCCCCGAGGACGGCACCGAGAATAGGGACGAGCGACCACGTGAGCCACTGCGGGGTGAGCGCCACCGCGAGCGCGGCTACCGCCAGGATGCAGGCGGCCAGGACGATGAGCGCGGTGGGGCGCGGATGCTGGCCGGCCAACGGCAAATTGGGGCGGGTGATAATCGCGATCCAACCGGCACTACCAACAGCGGCCACCACCCCGGCGGTGGTGGCAGATACGGATTCGACCAGACGCGGGCGACCGTCGGAACGCATCATCTGATGGAGGAATGAACCGATAACCCCTCCGGCCATCACCAGGGCCAAAGGTTCCATATGCCCGGTCGTAGCCACGGCTATGAGGGCGGCTAGGCCGCTGCCAGCAATAACGATCGCGGCCCCATACCGGGCAGGTACCGCCAGGAGCCGAGGCCACCCCATCGCGAAAATCACGATCCCGATGGCGAGGAGGGGCAGGGGCAGCCACCCGTTCCATCCGAGTGAAGAATCCACGAACACCGCGAGGGAGACCAGCGCAGCACTCGCAGCAGTCACCACGGCGCGCGTGGAGGCCGACATCATGGTTTTCACTCCTAACTGCCCGGGCAGGTACGGGACTATTGTGCCCTATTTTTTCTCCCCACCCGCAGCCCGCCCCGCCTGCACCGCAGCCGAGGCAGATAGACTTTAGGCAACGGGATCCCGCGGTAAGGAGGTGACATGACCACCCCGCTCGCTGATCTTTTTCTCGCTGAGTCCACCGCGCCCCCATGGCCGGTGTGGGATCTACTAGCCCCTGGATGTGAGCGCCGCCCGCTCGATGTGGGCCAGCTTGTGACGGTTCCGGTTGCCGCTGGCGGCGTCGTCGTCATCGATGCCCGCACCAACCCGGTACTGGCCCGCACCGCCTGCCGCACCCTGGCAGATCTGCATCCCGATATTGCGGTGGTCATCCTCGCCAATGACACGATCTGGTCCCTATTGGACGCCGATTGGGGCTGCGATGAAGCCGTTGATGAGAACGCTTCCCCCGCCCAGATCCGGGCCCGCCTCCAGTGGGTGCGCCGTCGCACTCCGCAGCATCTGCCCGACGGAGCCGAACCCACCCCGGGGGGATTATTTATCGACGACGACGCTTGGCTCGCCCGTATCGGCGAGCGTGAACTGACCTTGGCCTTCAAAGAATTCGAACTCCTGCGCGCCTTGGCGGCTGAACCGGGGCGGGTTTTCTCGCGCAGTGAATTGCTAAGCGAGGTATGGGGCGCGGACTATTTTGGCGGCACCCGCACGGTGGATGTCCATGTACGGCGACTGCGGGCCAAACTCGGGCCCGACCACGATCACATTATTAGTACGGTTCGTAACGTCGGGTACCGGCTCGATTTGGATGAATAAGGCGTGCGTAGCACCTCGCGGAGCGCTCCCAGTACCGAATAGCGCCGAATGTATTCGGCACACAGTGGCGCGGCCGTCACAGAAGGCGTAAAGTTACTGGACGCCGGGCCGGCAAGCCCCGGGCTCCAACATTTGCCGCTTCGAGCGGCCTCGCGCCGTGAGGCGCTCGCCGGCTCGGCGCTTTTTACCTCCGCTGCGTGCGAATTGCCGGCCCGGATCCACCCGATTTTACGGCCCGCCCGCGGGGTGTTTTCAGTTACATCCCACCTGGGACGATAGGACCATATATCGCGTCAATTCCCATCCCTCTTAGAGTTTTCTCATCGTCCGTAGGGCTGCATGCTTACAACTTCCTTGGGAATTTTTACTTCTGTGCTTTAGCCTGGATTCGTAGCCGCCCAACCGGACGGTTACTCATGTGTGCTAAAAGGAGACGCCGTGGGTTTTCGACTCACTCCGCATGACACCTCGTTCTTCGACATTCTTTCCGACGCCGCGACCCATCTGGTCACCGGTTCACAACTGCTCGTTCAAATCGTGAATGCCGATACCGCGGATCGCCAGGACTTAGCCGCCAAACTGCATGAGGTAGAGAATCAGGCCGACGCCTGCACCCACGCTCTTTTCCAAAAGCTGAATCAGACCTTCGTCACTCCGCTTGATCGCGATGACCTCTACGTTCTCGCCTCCACCATTGATGACTGTATGGATTACATGGATGAAGCCGGGGACCTCATCATGCTCTATAAGGTCGGTAAATTGCCGCGCCATATTGTGGAGCAGGTGGAGGTTTTGCAGCGGTGTTCCGAGCTGACCGCTGATGCGATGCCACGGCTGCGTTCGATGGAGTCACTGCGCAATTACTGGGTGGAAATTAACCGCTTGGAAAATGAGGCCGACCGCGCTTACCGGCGGGCCATTGCCGAACTGTTCGAACGGGAAGATAACCCGCTCCGCATTATTAAACTCAAGGATATCACCATCGCACTGGAACGCGGCGTCGATGCATTCGAGCGTCTGGCCAACACCATCGAAACTATCGTGGTGAAGGAGTCCTAAGGTGGGACTGGGCACAACGCTCGTCATCCTCGTCATTGTCGTGGCGCTGGTCTTCGACTACACCAACGGCTTCCACGACGCCGCTAATGCCATCGCTACCTCCGTCTCCACTCGTGCCCTCACTCCTCGCGCTGCCCTGCTCATGGCAGCGGTGATGAACCTGGTAGGGGCCCTGTTAGGCACTGGCGTGGCTGAGACGATCGGCTCCGGGATTATTCATGCGCCCGACGGCGTCCACGGTCTTTCCGTCGTCTTCTCTGGGCTGGTTGGCGCCGTCACCTGGAATCTCATCACTTGGTGGTTTGGGCTTCCGTCGTCGTCCTCCCATGCGCTGATCGGCGGGCTCGCAGGCGCGGGCCTGGCTAGTGCTTCCCAGGTGCACTGGGGTGTGATTGGGGAGAAGGTCGTCATCCCGATGGTGCTCTCCCCGCTGGTCGGCTTCGGCCTCGCCTACCTGGCAATGGTGGGCCTGTTGTGGGCCATGCGTAATGCCGCCTACCGCCCCGCCATGCGCCGCTTCCGCCTGCTGCAGACGATCTCGGCGGCTCTTATGGCTCTGGGCCACGGTCTACAGGATGCGCAGAAAACGATGGGCGTTATCTTCCTGGCGCTCGTGGTGAATGGCTGGGCTAATCCTGACGACGGTATCCCGCTGTGGGTCAAGCTCGCGGCAGCCTCAGCAATTTCGCTGGGCACTTATTCGGGCGGCTGGCGGATTATGCGTACACTCGGCCGGAAGATGATTGAGCTCGACCCTGCCCGCGGATTCGTGGCGGAGTCAATTTCTGCCTCCGTCCTGTATTTGACCGCATTCATCTGGCATGCCCCGGTCTCCACTACCCATACGATTACCTCAGCGATTATGGGCGTCGGCGCGACTCACCGTCTCTCGGCTGTGCGCTGGGGTGTGGCTGGCAATATCGCCGTCGCCTGGGTGCTGACTATCCCAGCGGCTGCTGGTGTGGCTGCCTTGATTTATACACTCTTTACGCCGATCCTGCCCTAGCGCGTCCCCGAACGCGCGAGATTGCGCGGGCTGCAGGTGCGGGCCCTGCGACCAGTGGCTGCGGACCATCGACCGGTGGCGTGGGCGACTGAGTGGAAGCTTTGGGCGTATGGGAAGCAACGCAGTGCCGGTTTAACCGAAGCGACCGGAGATATAGTCCTCGGTTTCCTTCTGGGCGGGGGTGGAGAAGATCGTTTCGGTATCCCCGATTTCCACGAGCCGCCCAGGCTCCCCGGTTTTACGCAGATTGAAGAACCCCGTGCGGTCAGATACTCGCGCGGCCTGCTGCATATTGTGCGTAACAATCGCGATCGTGTAGTGCTCTTTTAGCTCGATCATGAGGTCTTCAATGGCAAGCGTCGAGATCGGGTCCAGCGCAGAGCATGGCTCATCCATCAGCAGCACTTCGGGTTTAACCGCGATGGCCCGGGCAATACACAGACGCTGCTGCTGCCCACCGGACAGTGAGGAGCCAGGCTTATCCAGGCGGTCCTTCACCTCATTGAATAGGTTGGCTCCGCGCAGGGAAGTTTCCACGATCTCCTCAGCGTCCTGCTTGGAAATTTTGCGGTTGTTCAGCCGCACGCCGGCCAGCACATTCTCTGCGATAGACATGGTCGGGAACGGGTTGGGGCGTTGGAATACCATCCCGACCAGACGGCGAACCTGCACCGGATCAACCTTCGAGTCGTAGAGGTTGTGGCCGTCAATGAGCACCTCCCCTTCTACGCGCGCCCCGGGGATCACTTCGTGCATCCGATTCAGAGTGCGCAGGAAAGTGGATTTACCGCATCCGGACGGGCCGATAAGGGCAGTGATCGTGCAGGGTTCGATACGCATAGTGACGTCAGCCACTGCGTGATGGGTGCCGTAATAGATGTTTAGGTCCCGCACCTCAATACTCTTGGACACAACTTTCCTTTCCCACACACCGGCCAACTGGCCGCTACTTTATTTATTGGCTTTAGGGGCAAACAGATGGGCCACGATTCGGGCGATCAGGTTCAGAACCATCACGATGATGATGAGGACGAGAGCCGCCGCCCAGGCGCGGTCATAGTTGATCATTTCCAAACAGTCACTCTGCCCGGCCCGGCAGGGCACCAGCCCCTGCGAGTACTGCCGGTAGACGTACACCGGCAGGGTCATAATGCGCCCGTCGAAGGCATTCATATTGATCTGGTCGAGCACCCCGACCGTAATCAGGAGCGGCGCGGTCTCGCCGATCACGCGCGCAATTGCAAGCATGACCGACGTCGTCAAACCAGCGGCCGCGGTACGTAAAACCACCTTCACAATGGTCAGCCATTTTGGCACTCCCAGCGCATAGGCAGCCTCACGTAGCTCGTGCGGAACCAGGCGCAGCATTTCCTCGCTGGACCGCACCACGGTGGGAATCATCAGGACCGATAGTGCCACCGCTCCCATAATCCCGGCCCGGTAGGCCGGCCCCACCAGGAGCGCGAATACGGCGGCCGCGAATAGACCGGCCACAATCGACGGGATGCCGGTCATAACGTCCACAAAGAAGGTGGTGGCCCGCGCCAGGCGTCCATTATTGCCGTATTCGACCAGATAGATGGCGGTGAAAATCCCGATGGGCACACTGATGAGGGTGGCCCATCCAGTTACCAAGAGCGTGCCGACGATGGCGTGGTAGATACCGCCGGCGTCCATACCGCCGTATACGCCATTCATGGAGACGGTGAGAAAGTAGGGGCTGAGCCGCTTAATCCCGTGCGAGATCGCCACCCACAGCAGAGAGATAAGCGGAATCATGGCCAAGATAAAGGCCGCGGTGACGGCGATTGAAGCCACCCGGTTTTCCCATACGCGTCGGCGGCTAGCCTGCTGTAAGAATGGGTTCGTACTCATCGTGCTCCTGAGAACTCAGCGCGGCGGGCGATGATCCAGCGGGCCACCATATTGACTGCCATGGTGATGAGGAACAGGGCCAAGCCAGTGGCGATGAGCACCGAGGCAACCTGCGCATTCGATTCGGGGAACTGCAACGCGATATTGGCGGCAATAGTGGAGTGTTGGCCGGCCTGGAGGATATGCCAGCTATAGGTGGATCCCACCCCGAGCACCATAACGACGGCCATGGTCTCCCCTAATGCCCGGCCCAACCCCAGCATGGAGGCGGAAATGATCCCAGAGCGCCCAAAAGGTAACACCGCCAATTTCACCATTTCCCAGCGGGTGGCTCCCATTGCGAGCGCAGCTTCCTCGTGCAGACGCGGCGTTTGCAGGAAAATCTCGCGCGTGACCGCAGTAATAATCGGCACGATCATCACGGCGAGGATGATAGCTGCAGCGGCCATCACCTTCCCTGAGGCGGATACCGGCCCGGCGAAGAGAGGGATCCAGCCGAAGTGGTCGCTGAGCCAATTGAAGGCCGGCAGCAGGCGTGGCAGGAGCCATATCCCACCCCATAGCCCATATAACACGGAGGGGACCGCAGCCAGTAGATCGACCATATACCCGAGAGTTGAGGCGAGCTTGCGGGGCGCGTAATGGGAAATAAACAGGGCGATCCCCACCGATACTGGCACCGCCATCACCATCGCGAGGACGGCCCCGAGGAGAGTACCGAAAATCTGCGGACCGGTAAATTGCCAGACGCTCACCTGGTCGGCACTACCCATGGTGCGAACCCGCAGGTTCGAGTCGCTCAGGGCCGGCCAGGCTCGCCAGATAAGGAATGCGGCTACCGCCGCCAAGGTGGCCACAATAGTGATAGCTGCACTACGGGCTAGTCCAGAAAATATCTGGTTACCTCGGCGGCCGGCGGCGCGCGTCAGTGTAGTTGTGGTCATTTGCCGATCGTGATCGCGTCCAGAGCGGCGGCAACCTTCGCGGACATCTGCTCAGACAGGGGTGCAGAACCGGCGGCCTGCGCAGCCACCTTCTGCCCTTCGCCAGAGGCCACGTAGTTCAAGAAGCCCTTAACTAGCTTCCCTTCGGTCTCATCCTCGTATTTCGAGCACACGATCTCATAGGAGACCAATACCAGCGGGTAAGCGTCTGCGGAGTCCGGGACCCGGTTCAAGCTGAGGGTTAGATTATGCTCGTCCGCGCCCTCGCCGGGCTTGGCGGTATCAACCGCTGCTGCGGCAGCCTCCGGGGAGAAAGAGATGAAACCTTCCTTGGTCTCTAACGCAACCGTGCCTAATTTACCCACCTGGGAGGCGTCGGCATATCCGATGGCGCCTTGGGCGCGCTGTACCGTATCCACCATACCGGCGGTCTTATCACCGGATTCCCCACCAGAAATCGGCCAGGACTTATCCGGCTTATGCGGCCAGGCGTCGGGGGCGGCTTCATGCAGGTAGTCAGTGAAGTTCTCGGTGGTGCCGGACTTGTCAGCGCGGTGGACCGGGGTAATGGCGAGATCCGGGAGTTTCACATCCGGGTTATCGGCGGCAATCGCCGGATCATTCCACTTGGTAATCTCACCGGCAAAAATCTTGCCGATAGTCTCAGCTTTCAAGTTCAGGTTGGAGATACCCTCCAGGTTGAAGATGACGGCCACCGGTGAAACATACGTGGGCAGATGCCAGGCGGGCCCGCCGCAACGTTCCTCAGCAGCCTTGATTTCGTCGCCTTCTAGGGGCGCATCAGAGCCCGCCCAGGACACGCTCTTATTCAAGAACTGTTCGATACCAGAACCGGAGCCGACGGCGTCATAGGTGACCTGCGCCTCGGTGTTAGCCTTTTGGAATTCAGCCACCCAGGCTTTCACCGCAGATTCCTGGGAGGAGGCCCCCGCACCGGCAAGCTGGCCACTCACTTTTTCAGCGCTGCTGGCACTACCAGCGGGAGCGGATGAGCTGGTGCCCGTGGGGTTGTCGGAGCCGCAGGCGCTCAGGCTGAGAGTGAGGGCACCGGCGGCGAGCACGGCGAGTGAGGGGCGGGAAACCAGCCGAGATGACAGGGGCTGGCTAGCGGTCTTACACATTGTGGTCCTTCGTTCGACTCGTAACGACGTCTAGACCGTAGGACCTTTACGTTACTACCACCCACCAGCACGGTTAACACTAGGTGAACGTTACGACGACGGCGTCCGCACCGCCTCTAATGCCACCACCCGCAGTCCGCCGCGGCGACGCGCCGACATATGCACAACCAACACTTCGGCGGTCTGCAGCCACGGATCGTGCTGTGGCAGACGCTCGCGGAGCCGGTACGGGCATTGTTCAGCCAGTTCGCTCAAGATAGTTGGCAGGACGGGCCGGTGTGAGCACAAAGCGACTCGACCAGTGCCGACGATCTCCTTAACCAGCCGCCTGGTGCCGTCCGGGTTCTTCTCATGCCCGCGTTCACTGAGCACCTTCGCAGTAGCGAGCTGAAGTCCACTTTCCTCCAGATACGGCGTAAGGGTGGCTGTACACCGTTGCCACGGGGAGGACACCAGGGTATCTACCCCGTAGGCCGAAAGCAGTGCAACTAGCCTGTCGGCCTGCCTGCGGCCCTGCTTAGCGGTCAGTGGGCGGTCCTTTTCCTTCCCGGTGTAAGCTTCGCGTTTCTTGGCACGCGCATGCCGGACCAGCAGGAAGATATGGGTGGCGAGTTGTTCCTCGGCCAGGTCGTCCAGAAGGGTAAACAGCGCGTCACGGTCATGGGGGTAAGTGAGCAGCTGGGCGGCTTTGCGCGCCGGTACCCACCGCACCTTATCGACTTCCCGGGTGGGCGCGCGCTTAACCGCAGGGCGCGCACGCGCGCCGGGTACGTCGTCGTCGGCAACCGTGGCCGCCCAGTAGTGGTTCTCTTTACGCCGCCCATCTTTCAGGCGGTAGCGAACAGTGGGGAGGGGTTGCCCGAGGATGACGCGGACGCCGGTTTCCTCTTCCACCTCTCGCACCGCGCAGGCAGGCAGGGTTTCCCCGCGTTCTAGTTTGCCTTTGGGCCAAGCCCAGTCATCATAACTGGGGCGGTGAACGAGGAGGACTTCCACCTCGCCTTTATGTTCGCGCCAGACGACGGCGCCAGCGGCTAGGACGGTTTTCACGCGCGGCCTACTAACCGCCCCCGCGTCTGATTCATCAAGAGCTCTTGAGAGTCATCCAGGCGCTGCCCATCATCCCCGACGGCGTGGCGCTGCCAGGTGCCATCGGCCTGGAGGTGCCAGGAGGTAGTCGTCTCCGCCATGGACATATCTAGTAGCGCCAGTAGCTGCTCAATATGTTCCGGATCCTTAATCTTTACCAGGGCCTCAACGCGGCGGTCCAAGTTGCGGTGCATGAGATCGGCCGAGCCGATGAGCACATCCGGGTCCCCATCATTGGCAAACGCATAGATACGGGCGTGTTCCAGGTAGCGGCCGAGTATCGAGCGGACGCGGATATTGTCGGACAGCCCCGGCACGCCGGCCCGGACCGCGCAGATCCCGCGCACCACCATATCGACCGGCACCCCGGCTTGGGAGGCCCGGTAGAGCGCGTCAATGGTCGCCTCATCGACGACGGAATTACATTTGATTCGCACCCAGGCTTCTTTACCTGCCTGGTGGTTGGCGATTTCCCGTTCGATCCGCTCGATGAGGCCGCTGCGGATAAACCGAGGCGCGACCAGGAGGCGGTGGAACTTGGTTTTCGGCGCATAGCCAGACAGCTGATTGAACAGGCGCGTGAGATCCTGGCCGGTATTGCGGTCACAGGTGAGCAACCCCAGGTCCTCATAGCCGCGGGCAGTCTTGGGATGATAGTTCCCGGTACCTACATGGCAGTAGCGGCGCAGCCCGTCCTGTTCTCGGCGCACCACCAGCGAGAGCTTGCAGTGCGTCTTTAACCCCACCAGGCCGTACACCACGTGGACGCCGGCCTTTTCCAGCTTCCGCGCCCAAGAAATATTGGCCTTCTCATCGAAGCGGGCTTTGATCTCCACCAGGGCAAGTACCTGCTTGCCGGCATCAGCGGCATCAATAAGCGCATCTACAATCGGGGAGTCTCCCGAGGTGCGGTAGAGAGTTTGTTTAATTGCAAGCACCTGCGGATCGGCCGCTGCCTGAGCGAGGAACTGCTGCACCGACGTCGAGAATGACTCGTACGGGTGGTGGAGCAGGATCTCGTTATCCCGGATCGCCGCAAAGAAATCAGTCGGGGTAGCGGATTCCACCCGGGCGAGCCGCTGGGAGGTGACCGCCACGTATTTTGGGAACTTCAGATGGGGTAGGTCTAGATCGTGAATAACGTTCAGACCACGCAGGTCCAAGGGTGCGGGAAGGATGAAGACGTCCTGCTCCCCCACTTCGAGTTCGCGGGTGAGGAGTGCCAGCACATTCTTGGAGATCCCTTCGGCTACCTCCAGGCGCACCGCCGGGCCGAAACGCCGCCGCACGAGCTCCTTTTCCAGGGCCTTCAGCAGATTCTCGGCGTCGTCTTCTTCTACCTCAAGATCCTCGTTACGAGTAACCCGAAAGGTGTGGTGTTCAACGATTTCCATCCCCGGGAACAGGTGGTCAAGGTGCTGCCCGATCACTTCCTCCAACGGCACGAAGGAGACGTCTTCAAGTTCATCGGTACCCACATCCTCCGGCCGACGCGGTTTGCCATTGGCGTCGACGGCGATGAACCGGGGCAGCAGTGGCGGGACCTTGACGCGCGCGAAGTTCTCTTTGCCGGTCACCGGGTGCCGTACCACCACCGCCAGGTTGAGAGACAACCCGGAGATGTATGGGAAAGGGTGGGCCGGGTCGACGGCGAGGGGCGTGAGCACCGGGAAGATTTCCTTGCGGAAGAACTTCTCCAACCGGCTCTGGTCGTCTTCCCGCAGATCTTGCCAGTGGCATAGACGTATGCCCGCCGCAGCGAGTTTCGGGGCAATATCTTCGGTAAAAACGCGGGCGTGCCGCTGGGTGAGCTCCTGGGCTCGCACGGAGATGCCGTCTAAAACTTGCCGCGGCGTCAAGCCGGAGGCGGCAGTTACCGCCATACCGGTGGCGATACGCCGCTTCAAGCCGGCAACACGCACCATGTAGAACTCGTCCAGATTAGAGGCAAAGATGGCCAGGAACCAGGCTCGCTCTAACAGCGGTAGGGATTCATCTTCGGCCTGTTCGAGGACGCGCTCATTAAAGGCCAGCCAGGACAGTTCCCGGTCAGCAAAGCGCCCCTCCGGCAGCGGTTTTTCCCACAGCGGCAGGTCGTCTTCTTCATGGCCGGCGATTCGATCTGCCAGCTCCCGGGAGCTCTTGGTTACCCCGGCATCAAAGACACCGTCCGCCAAATGGGGATGGGCCTGGCGCTTACTTGCCGTGGGAACCGCAAGCTCGGCATACGAGGGGTTATTTTCGCCAGACTGGGGAGCCATCGTCATCCTTTCACCCGCGCTCAACACGATCCGTTGGGCACACCTTCCACCCTACGGCACCTGCGGGTTTTTCGAGGTTTAAGCGAGCAATTCCTCAGCTATGTATTGCACGTCCGACTGGCAATGCCGGAAGTCGTAGGAGGTGTACAGCCGCACCGCCACTTCATCAGCCGCATCCACGTACAAAATTGCGGTGTGCGCGCCCATTCCAACTGCCGTCATAATCCCTTCGCGTACCAGTAAGCGACCAAGATGCTGCCCTTGCATATCCGGGTGCACCCCGACGACGTAAATTTCCATCACCCCCGGCGCGTGCGGTTTAAGCCAAATAAATCCGGCGAGTTCTGGGCCGGTCCCGGTGGCGTTCTCTAGTAGACGCAACAGATGCGGTTGCCACCAGCTTTGCGCCCGCAGCTCCGCGAACTGCGCGGCATCGACCTGCCCCTGTTCGGGGTGGGCGGCGAAGGCCGCCGCGTTAAGCTCCAGCCAGGCTGCGGCGTCGTCATCGGTGAAACTGCGGATCTTAAGCCCCGGCGGCGGGCTTAACTCTGCGGACATTTCCTCCGGATGCGCCTGCGCGAGTTCCTCGAAGACGCTGAGGTCACAGCGCATCATCCACAGTTCGCGCACCTGCCGCAGCCCGTTGCGTTCGGCGCACGCGGCCGCAGCGGGTTGGTGTCCGTGGGCCCACACCGCCGCATTGGGGTGACGACGGCGCACCTCGGCCAGCAGGCGCGTGCCGAGCCCGCGCCGCCGATGGTCCGGGTGCACTGCCAGCTCCGCGGTCTGCCCGTCACACCAGGCGAAAGCAACGGGGACGTCCCCCTCGGTAATAACGGCGTATTCGTCGATTGGGGTTTTACGGGCCAAGTCGATGAGGGCGGCATCCCCGAAGGCGGCTACCCCGTCAGCCGCAGCTACCGTATCGGCGAGTTCGCGTAACTGGGCGGTGACATTCGCGTTAATTTCGCTTAGCTCATCCATGTGGTCCTCCTCCTTCGGCTTCCTGCAGCTCGCGGCCGGCCTGAGTCAACTCCCTGCCAGTGCGCGCCAGTACCTGCGCGTCCTTACCGACGGCGTCCTGCCCCCGCGCAAGGACCTCCACGAGAGCACCGGCCCGTCGGCACACCTGGCCGACCTCACCGGTAAAGACACCGGTCATAATCTCGTCAATGAGGTGTTTCACCTGCTCCGGTTCAGCCGGGATTTCTTCACCCGCTAGCGGGGAGATTTCACCGTGGTGTACAGCGGTAGGGGCGTCGGGCGCTCCTTCCCCATTGGCAGCTTCCGCATCTTCACCGCCCTGGCCCCGCCGGTAGAGCTCGTAGACCTGGGTGGGACGCTGGTAAATCCATTCGCGCAGGCAGTACAACCGCCAGAGTGCCCCCGGGAGCGAGGTTGGCGCGGTATGGGACCACAGCTGCGCGAAATCCTCAATTCCCTCCGTCTGCATAAGCCGGACCAGGCGCGCATGTTCGGCCGGATCGTCGCTGGCTCGCCCATGCTGCATCAGGGCAGCAGCCGAAGAATGTGCCGCTTCATAGACCTGCTCGGGATCCGGGCCGCCCGGAATGAATTGGGTCGTCGCCGGTTCCCAGAAGGCCGGGCGGCGCGGAATCGTGAATCGCTTCGGTTCTGCTCCCACGAATTCTCCCCTCCTCAAACGGCCTACGTAGCAGGCCCGTTCACTGGTGCGGCTCCTATATCTATCGTCTAACGCTCGGCCGGGTTTTTCCACCCTCCCCAGCCGCAAGGGTAGTTTCTATCACCCACTACCAGTTAGGACTTCCCGGCACTGGCGGGTACACTGGCTGTTGCACCCCTGGGTGCGTGGGCCTCTAGCTCAGTTGGCAGAGCAGCGTCCTTTTAAGTCGCGGGTCGTGGGTTCGATCCCCACGGGGCCCACTATCACGACGGCGCCCTGCGCCGTCGTTTTTCTTTTCTCATCTTTTCCTCGGCCCTCCACCAGTAACAACCTGCCTCGGGCAGCCCCGCGGGGTTGGCCGGCCCCCTGAGCCCCACCACCCCCACTCAGTATCCCCACAGGGGCGACACTCCCAGATATGCCAACAGGCCCGCCTCGCCGGCGGGCGAGACGGGCCTGGGGAGCGCGGTAGTCGGACTCTACCGGCTAGCTAGTGCTAAACCTGGCGGGAGCCGCGGGTCACCATCAGGTAGATGGAGATGAACACGACGGACATCAGCACACCGAACAGGATGTAGGCGAAGTTGCCGTGCCAGCCGAAGACGTCCTTGGCCAACCAAGAGCCTGCGGCGCCACCGAGGGCACCGAGGATGATGGTGGCAATTACGCCCATGCCCTGGTCCCCCTTCATGACCAGGCGAGCCAGTGCACCAAAAACAGCACCGATAATCAGAGACCAAATCAGAGGCATGGTTCCTCACTCCTAGAAACGTTGAGAGTTCGTGACATCGCAATCGTTGCACATCTTGTTCACGAACGCACATCGAAGCGCTCAATCGCCCACTAACGTTAGCGCGTTTCTATTGAAAATACGGCATTCTTAGCCAAAAATGTAGAATGCAACACGTTAGGCCAGGAGGCATAAAAATTAGTCGAAATCGCGTCAGGAGGCGGTTGGACTGCGGCTGGCCAGCGCCGTCGCACACGAGATGAGCACCAGCCCGAGCAGCTCAAAGAAGCCGGGTTTTTGCTCGAGCATCACAGCAGCCACGAGGAGCGACGTAGCCGGCAGTAGCGCCGTCAGGATCGCGAAGGTAGCTGCGCTGATAACACCGAAATTCACCTGGTCAATCACATAGGGCACCACTGAGGAGAGCACCCCCACGGCGACCACCGCCGCGAAAACCATCCCACTGGAGAATGCGGGCCCCGCCGTCGTGAGGGCCAATGGGCTGTATGCCAGCGCTCCGGTGACCAAACCGACGGTCAAAATATCGACGCCCTTGGGCCCGTCGGGAGCGGCCAGGTAGCGTCCGAGCAGGATGTATCCTGCCCACGCTGCGCCGGCCGCGAGCGCGCAGAGCACCCCCGCCCCTACGCTAGCCTCTTCCATATCGAGGCCGAGCCCGGCAATACTCACAACCCCCGCGCCCGCGAGCACAATCGCTGCTCGCTCATACC